>NZ_JAICZA010000036.1 GCF_025933915.1 Mycobacterium sp. | reverse complement strand
TTGGACCGACCGCCCAGCCGGTTCATCGCGATGGCCAGCGTCTCGTGCGCCTCCGCGGAGATCGAGCCGTAGCTCATCGCCCCGGTCGAGAAGCGTTTGATGATTTCGCTGGCGGGCTCGACCTCGTCCAGTGGGATCGGTGGCCGCACACCGGCGCGGAACTTGAGCAGGCCGCGCAGAGAGGCCATGCGCTCGCTCTGGTCGTCGACCAGACGGGTGTAGTCCTTGAACACTTTGTACTGGCCGGTGCGCGTGGAGTGCTGCAGCTTGAAGACGGTCTCCGGGTTGAACAGGTGGTACTCGCCCTCGCGGCGCCATTGGTATTCCCCGCCCACTTCGAGCTCGCGGTGGGCGCGTTCACCCGGCCGGTCCAGGTAGGCCAACGCGTGACGGGCGGCGACGTCGACGGCGATGTCGTCCAGGGTGATCCCGCCGATCGGACAGCTCAACCCGGTGAAGTATTCGCTGAGCACATCCTCGGAAATCCCGACGGCCTGGAACAGCTGCGAACCGGTGTAGGAGGCCAGGGTTGAAATGCCCATCTTGGACATCACTTTCAGCACGCCCTTGCCGGCGGCCTTGATGTAGTTGTTCAGCGCCGCCTTACGGTCAATTCCCTCGATGACGCCCCGGTCCAGCATGTCCTCGATGGACTCGAACGCCAGGTACGGGTTGATCGCCGCGGCGCCGAAGCTGACCAGCGCCGCCATGTGGTGCACCTCGCGGGCGTCACCGGTTTCCACCACCAGGCCGACGTGGGTCCGTGTCCGGTCGCGCACCAGATGGTGGTGCACGCCCGCCACCGCGAGCAGCGACGGAATGGGCGCCATCTGTTCGTCGGATTCGCGGTCGGACAAGATGATCACTCGCGCGCCGTCGGCGATGGCCGACGACGCCTGCGCACGCACGTCCTCGATGGCGGCGGCCAGCCCGGCGCCACCCTCGGCCACCGGGTACAGACAGCGAATTACCTTGGAGCGCATGCCATGCGGACGCCCGTTGACCTCGTCCTCCGGGTCGAGGTTGACCAGCTTGGCCAGCTCCCGGTTGCGCAGGATCGGCTGCGACAGCGCGATCTGGTGACACGAGAGCTCGGTCGGCGTAAGCAGGTCACGCTCGCCGCCGGTGGTGCCCTGCAGGCTGG
Source organism: Mycobacterium sp. (assembly GCF_025933915.1). Taxonomy (GTDB): domain Bacteria; phylum Actinomycetota; class Actinomycetes; order Mycobacteriales; family Mycobacteriaceae; genus Mycobacterium. The sequence goes on along the minus strand of NZ_JAICZA010000036.1, from coordinate 35,072 downwards.
TCACGACCTCCTCACGGATGGCGTCCAGTGGCGGGTTGGTCACCTGAGCGAAGAGCTGCTGGAAGTAGTCGTAGAGCATCCGCGGTCGCTGCGAGAGCACCGCGACGGGGGTGTCGGTTCCCATCGACCCGATCGGTTCGGCGCCGCTTCGCACCATCGGCGCCACCAACAGGTTGAGTTCCTCATAGGTGTAGCCGAATGCCTGCTGGCGCTTGACCAGTCGGTCGTGCGGCATCCGCTTGTAGTGGCCTTGCGGCAAGTCGTCAAGGGGGACGAGATTCCTGTCCAGCCACTCCTGATACGGGTGCTCGGCGGCCAGTTCCGCTTTGATCTCCTCGTCGGAGACGATGCGGCCCTGCGCGGTGTCCACCAGGAACATGCGGCCGGGCTGTAGCCGCATCCGGCGCACCACCTTGGCCGGGTCCAGGTCCAGCACACCGGCCTCGGACGCCATCACCACCAAACCGTCCTCGGTGACCCAGATCCGCGAGGGGCGCAAGCCATTACGGTCGAGCACCGCACCGATGATCGTGCCGTCGGTGAAGGTTATCGACGCCGGTCCGTCCCACGGCTCCATCAGCGAGGCGTGGTACCGGTAGAACGCCCGGCGCGCGGGGTCCATCGATTCGTTGCGCTCCCACGCCTCAGGGATCATCATCAACACGGCGTGGGCCAGGCTGCGCCCACCCAGGTGGAGCAGCTCGAGCGCCTCGTCGAAGCGCGCCGTGTCGGAGGCGCCCGGGGTGCAGATCGGGAACAACTTCTCGACGTCGGCTTCCGAGCCGAAGACGTCGGTCTTGATCAACGCCTCGCGGGCCCGCATCCAGTTCTCATTGCCGGTGACGGTGTTGATCTCGCCGTTGTGGGCGACGCGCCGGAACGGATGCGCCAGCGGCCAGGACGGAAAGGTGTTGGTGGAGAACCGGGAGTGCACGATGCCCAGCGCGCTGGTCAACCGATTGTCTTGCAGGTCAAGGTAAAACGCCTTGAGCTGCGGGGTGGTCAACATGCCCTTGTATACGAGGGTCTGACCCGACAGGCTCGGGAAGTAGACCGTTTCGCGGCCGGGACCGTCTTGACCGGGGCCCTTGGTGCCCAGTTCGTGCTCGGCGCGCTTGCGGACCACGTAGGCGCGGCGCTCCAGCGTCATGCCGGACTCCCCCGCCATGAACACCTGCCGGAAGGTGGGCATCGCGTCGCGCGACAGCGCGCCCAGCGACGAGTCATCGGTGGGGACGTTGCGCCAGCCCAGCACCGTCAGCCCCTCGGCCTCGGCGATCTTCTCCACCGCGGCGCACGCGGTGGCGGCGTCCTTGGACGACTGCGGCAAGAAGGCGATGCCGGTGGCGTAGCTGCCCGGCGCCGGCAACTCGAAGTCCACGACTTCGCGAAGGAAGGCATCGGGAACCTGAAGCATGATGCCGGCGCCGTCCCCGCTGCGGGGCTCGGCGCCCTGGGCACCCCGGTGTTCGAGATTGAGCAGCGCGGTGATTGCCTTATCGACAATGTCGCGGCTGCGACGGCCGTGCATATCGACGACCATGGCAACCCCGCACGCGTCGTGCTCGAACGCGGGGTTGTATAACCCGACGCGCTTGGGCGTCATATGCACCTGACCCTTCACGTGAACGTTCTGCGCGACCGTGGCGGCGGCCCCGATGAGGTCGCACCCGAAGGTTGCGGGCTAAAACCCCTGCGGCCTTGTCTCGATGGGCTGTGCCCCAGGCGGAGATGATCCTGTAGGGATGTCCGTGCAGCTCTGAACGGTGGCCTGGAACCGGTCTCGACAAGTCGTAAAACGATATGACAATACCCGCCTGACATGCCAACTTCGTCAAGTCTAACCGTCGGCCGGCAGGGTCGTAAATTTCGCTGTCCCCGCTGATCGGCGATATTGCCGCGCCGCTGGGCGGGTCCGTGATTTCCCGCACAGCAGCTCTCGCCGCGGATGGCCACGGCCCAGGGAAACCCACCACATCAGGTTTGCTGTCGACGCTCGCCGGTCCGGGGGTGGCGCTGTTAGGGGCGGGGATGAGCGTGCTCAGTGCCCCACTCGTGGCTTCACGAGGGCCCCGCGGTGAGCCCGGTCGAGTTTGCAGGTTTCGGCACCGGCCGGGTGAGGAGATACTGGACCCGGTATTGGCCACATCCGGCGTCGCACGCTGGACCGTGGCGCTTATCACGTAAGACGTTAGTCGCGGTCGGGCCACCGGCGCGACGACCGACGCCCGGCACCCGAGGAGCCCATGAACGAGCGCGACGAATTCCTGCGGGACCGTCTGCGCCCCGAGCGGTCGAGCACCGCGGCGGCGCGCCCGTCTGGTCCCCCTCCGCACCCGTCTGGTCCCCCTCCGCACCGGCCCCAGGGCGCCCCGCGGCCGTCGGCTCCGCCTTCCCCTCCTCCTCCGGCCCGGCCGCCCGCGCCGCCCCAGGGCTGGGCGCCGGCGCCCCCGGCGGCGCCGCCCCACGAATTGCCCGACCGCGGTTGGCGACGCATCCTGCGGATCGCCACCTTCGGCCTGATCAACCTGGGCCCGTCGCCCGCCCAACGGCAGGAGGCGCAATTCGAAGCGGCCATCCAGACCCGCCTGTACGGCAACTGCAAGGTCGGTGTGCTGGGCAAGGGCGGTGTGGGGAAGACGTCGGTGGCCGCCAGCGTCGGCTCGCTGTTCGCCGAACTCCGCCGGCAAGACCACGTCGTGGCGATCGACGCCGATACCGCCTTCGGGCGGCTCAGCAGCCGAATCGATCCGGGGTCGACGCGCTCGTTCTGGGAGCTCACCGCCGACCAGAACCTCCGGTCCTTCGACGATGTGGTGGCGCGGCTGGGCCGCAATTCCGCGGGCCTGCACGTGCTCGGCGGTGAACCGGCCGCGGGCCCGCGCCGCGTGCTCGATCCCGCGATCTACCGGGAAGCGGCGCTGCGGCTGGACCGCCATTTCACGATTTCGGTCATCGACTGCGGTTCGACGATGGACGCCCCTCTCACCCAGGAGGTGCTGCGGGATCTCGACGCGCTGATCGTCGTGTCCTCGCCCTGGGCCGACGGCGCGTCCGCCGCCGCGCGGACCATGGAGTGGCTGGCGGATCAGGGCCTGGCGACGCTGCTGCGCCACAGCATCGTGGTGCTCAACGATTCCGACGGCCACGCCGACAAACGCACCCGCGCGTTGCTTGCCCGCGAGTTCATCGACCACGGGCGGCCGGTCATCGAAGTGCCGTTCGACCCGCACCTGCGGCCCGGTGGCGTCATCGACGTGACCCGTGAAATGGCGCCGGCCACGCGGCGCAAGTTTCTCGAGATCACGGCGACGATCGCCGGCTATTTCACGGCGCGTCCCGACCGTTCGGGCGACAACGGGCCGAACCACACACAGAGCTAGGCCTTGCCGGCGGAGTTCCCGGTTCGCGCCGACGGGTCGGCGATCGCCTCGATTTTGCCCACCCGCGCCCCGCGGATGGTCAGCACGATGACGGCGAACAGGCGGCGGTCGGTGAAGGCCAGCAGCACCGGCGCCCCGACGGGACCGCTGACCAGGGTCACGTCCGGCCACAGATAGCGCAACAGGTTGGTGGCCACCGCGTCTGGCCCGTGATTGACCTGGGGCGGCGGCGCCGGGTCGGCCAGGATCGTGCCCACGCCCCAGACCGTCGGGTCCAGGACCGCGGCCAGCGCGACGAGGTCACCGTTGGCGCACGCGGTGATGAACTTCTCTGTGACGAGCTGGTGTTCGGCCGCGGCCACCGCGTTCACCTTCGGTTGCGCCGCAATGAATTTGGCCCGCGCGCGCCGCGCCAGCTGGCGACAGGTGCCGACCGGACGACCCACGGTTTGCGAGATCGAGTCGAAGGGCACGCTGAACACGTCGTGCAGCACGAAGGCGACCCGTTCAGCGGGGCTGAGCCTGCGCAGGACTTCCAGCAGCGCGGTGCGGATCTCGTCGTCGAGGGTGATCCGGTCGGCCGGGTCGGAGCGGCGCGCCGCCGGCCGCTCCCCGATGTCGCCGGGGCGTTCGTAGCGGGCGCGGGCCGAGCGCACCTGGTCGAGGCAAAGCCGGCTGGCCACCACCGTCAGCCAGCCCCGGACATCCTCGATCTCGCTGATCTCGGCGCGCGAGAGCCGCAGGAACGCTTCCTGCGCAACGTCTTCCGCCTCGCCGATGTCGCCCAGCATCTGGTAGGCGAGGTTGACCAGATACGGGCGATGGCGGCGCCAGGCCTCGGCGACCTGGTCGCCCGCTGACGGCGACGGGTTCATGACTCTTCGACGATCTGCTGCCGCAAAAAGTTACGCGTTCTCCGCTGTAACTTTCCCATCTTTTGCCCCGTCCTTGCAGCAGTGCACAAAATTCACGAAAGGAACCATCCCATGACAATCGTCGTCACCGGGGCGACCGGCAACGTCGGGCGCCCGCTCGTCAACGAACTGCTCACCGCGGGAGCACACGTGCGCGCGGTCACCCGACAACCGGGGCCGGCCGGATTTCCCGCCGATGTCGAGGTGTTCCATTCCGCCGCCGAGGCGCTGTCGGACGCGTCGGCGGTCTTCCTGAACTCCCGCGCGCTGGGCGGGCAGCTCGACGACGTTGTGACCCAATGCGGGCGGGCCGGCATCTCCAAGCTGGTCGCGTTGTCGGCGATCAATGCCGACGACGACGTATCCCGGCAGCCGTCCCGATTTCGCGGCGACCGCAACAAGGAGGTCGAGCAGCTCGCCGTCGACTCCGGCCTGGCCTGGGTGAGCCTGCGGCCCACCGTGTTCGCTTCGAATTTCGCCGGCATGTGGTCCACTCAGCTCCGCGCCGGCGACGTGGTCGCCGGGCCATACGCCGCCGCATCGACGGCGCCGATCGTCGAGACGGACATTGCGGGTGTTGCCGCGCACGCGCTGCTCACCGAGGAGCTTGTCGGACAGCGGATCCCGCTGACCGGTCCGCAGGCGCTCACCAACGCGGAGCTGGTGGCGGTCATCGGCGCGGTCCTGGGGCGGCAGCTGCAGTACATCGAGGTTCCCGCAGACGCTGTGCGGCAACGGTTTCTGGGTTTGGGGTTCAGCGCCGGGTTCGCCGACGCCTACCTGGCGATGCTCGCCGAGTCGCTCGACAAACCCGCAATGGTCACCCACGACGTCGAGAAGATCCTCGGCCGGCCGGCACTTCCGTTCGCCCACTGGGTGGCTGAGCACCGCGGCGCCTTCACCGACGAGCAAGGAGTCTGACATGACCGCACCGCGTCCCCCGCGCTACCTCAAGCCCATGAACAAGTTCATGATGGCGGTACAACGGCTGGGCATTCCGACCGGGCCCGCCATGGTGCTCACCGTGCCCGGGCGTAAGTCGGGTCGACCCCGCAGCACACCGATGACCCCCTTCGACTTCCGGGGCGGCCTCTACGTGGTGGCCGGTTATCCCGGCGCCGACTGGGCGGCGAACGCCCGCGCCGCGGGCTCCGGCACCCTGCGCCGGGGCCGGCGGTCACGGCGCGTCCGGATCGTCGAACTCTCCGCCCGTGAGGCGCGGCCGGTGCTGCGGGAGTTCCCCGCCAAAGTCCCCGTCGGCGTGGCGTTCGCGAAACGCTCGGGAATGGTGCGCGACGGAACGGCCGACGAATTCGAGGCGCTGGCGGGGCGGCTCGCCGTCTTCCGCTTCGAGCCGACGTGATCGCCGGCGGTCACCAGACGATGGCCGCCATGTCGCGGTTGTCCGAACACACGCTGCGCACCGCCGCCTCGATGTCGGCCGCGGTGATGATCTGAAGGTCCTCGACCGTCACCGGTTGGCCCGCACGCTTTTGCGCGACCACCCTGGTGTCCCGGAAGCCTTCGGCACGTTCGACGACATTGCGTGCGAACCTGCCGTTCTGCATGGCGTCGATGCCGTGCCGCCCACCAGGAGTGGTGTAGGCGCGGATGGTCGTCGCCGCGTCCAGGAACTTCTCGCGTGCGGCATCGTCGAGCAGGCTGGCCCGCGGTGTCGCGTAGCGGTTCGCGATCTCGACGATCTCTGCCGGCGAGTAGGACTCGAAGCGCAGCTTGCGGTTGAACCGGCCGGCCAAACCCGGGTTCACGGTGAGGAATTGGTCCACCTGGTCTTCATAGCCCGCGCCGATGAAACAGAAGTCGAATCGGTGCGCTTCCAACGCGACGAGGAGCTGATTGACGGCCTCCATGCCGATCATGTCGGGTGTGCCGTCTTGATGGCGTTCGATCAGCGAGTAGAACTCATCCATGAAAATGATTTGGCCAAGCGACTTTTCGATCAGTTCATTGGTCTTGGGCCCCGACTCACCGATGAAGTGGCCGCAGAAATCCGAACGCCGCACCTCCCGGATTTCGGGGTTGCGCACGATCCCCATGCCGGCATAGATCTTGCCCAGCGCTTCGGCCGTGGTCGTCTTACCGGTGCCGGGCGGGCCGACGAGCAGCATGTGGTTGGTCTGCCCCTCCACCGGCAGGCCGTGCTCGAGTCGCATCATTCGCACTTCGAGTTGGTCTTCGAGCGCCGCGACCGCTTGCTTGACGGCGGCCAGTCCCACCTGCTTCGCCAGCAGCTTGCGTCCCTCGGCCAGCAGCTCGGCCCGCCGATCGGCGGTGGCGTCGTCATCGAGTTCGTCGCGGCTCTTGGCCGACGAGGCGTCCCAACGATCGGTGCGGCTGTCGATGGTTTCTTCGTCGGTGACCACCAGGTGCAGGTTCGGGTCCGCCAACGCTTCTTTGGCCGCCGCGGTGAGGACCCCGTTGATGGTGGCCTTGGACAGCCAGATCTGGGCCTTGTCCTCCTCACGCAGCTGGCGGTGCACCATCCCCCGCACGTACGCCAGATCGGCGACGAGCAGCGGAATGTCGGACGGGCCGATCGAGGCGGTCAACACATCGGCGTCGAAGCGGGCCGACGACTGGGTGTGCCCGATCACGTCGACACGGTCCAGCCAGTCCAGGGCGACCCGGCCCTGCCCGAGGTGGGCGGCGGCGTGCGCGGCCAACGCGCAGATCGACGCCGTCACAGCCGACATGACGATCGCCTGCGCGGGCAACTCCTCGGCGGCCGCCAGCAGCACGTCCGGCCAGCGCTGCGTCCGGTACATCAAGAAGGTGCGGGCCAGCTGGTGCCACTGGTAGTTGGTCCACGAGTCCAGCAGGTCGCGGTTGGCCAGCAGTTTGTCGGCGTCGGCGTATTCCCCGGCGATCGTCAATGCGGACGACAGCGCCAACCCGACCTGCGATGCGTCGGTGACGGTGATTCCGATGTAGGGGCCGAGCTGGATCTCCGCGGCCAGCGTCTGCCCGATGCGCGTGGTCTCACGGTGCAGCCATTCGCTGGTGGCATAGAGATGCCGCAGCGACGCCAGGTCGCTGTCGCCGCACGCGATGCGCCCCAGCCATGCATCGGCCATCGACGCGTCGGCGTCGGTGGCGGCGACGAACTCCGGCAACGCGGCCGCCCGCCCCTGCCGGTTCTTGATACCCATGGCCTGGTCGAAATGCCTTCGGGCCGTTTGTAAATCACCCATCACATCCCCCATCACGAGCGCCGCGGCCGCGGTCATCGCGATTGCGGGCGGCCGCCCTCGGCCGGACCGAGCTGCCACCGCGTGCGCTCATCAAACTGTGCCTCAAACTCGCGTTACGGACCTGCTACATGCCGACCGACATGCTGACCGGATCCAGGCTGACATAGCGGTTCTCGGCACGGAACATGTCCATCTCGGCAAGCCAATTCTTCCCCGCCGCAGTGACATTCACCACCGCTGGGCCAACCTGCTCGATTATCACCTCGAAGCCGTGGCGCTGTCCCTCGGAGAGCCTGGCGCCCGCCGGGGCGATGGTGATCACGGTCGCCGGTCGCGGAGTGGGCGAAATCGCCGCGGCGTATTCCACGACGCTGACGGTGGTGCGCGGTGCCGGGCGCGAGCCGTTGACGACGCCGATCTCCGGCATTCGTACGCTGGCCCAGCGCGACATGTCGCGGGTGTGCACGCAGACTCGTTCCCCGGCGCCGGCGGTGCGGATCACGATCCGCTTGGCGATCGGGTCGTCAGCGGCGACGAACACGCGCGACAGCTCACCGGCATCGGTCACCGGCATCAACAGCCGATCGCCGGTGCTGAGCTTCCCGATCAGCACACCCGAGGGACCGATCTCGGTGACCAGCTCCGCGGGCAGCGGGCTGCGCCGCATACCGCGCAGGTGTGGTCGGGGGCCGCACATGTTGCCCGACGCCGCCGCGGCCTGCTCGCCGTTGAGCCGGCGCAGGACCACGCTGGGCGGCGTGGGCGCGGGCGTCGGCGTGCGCACGGTGATCGTCGCCGTGCACCGCGCGTCCGGATACACGGTGACGTTCTGGATGACCTCGTCGGCGCGCAGCGTCCACGCCTGGGAAAGGTTGCGCGACGTGATCGCCTCCGGCGGATACGCATAGGTGGTCAGCCAGCCCGCTTCCCCGCGAATGGCTTTCCATCGCTGCGCCGGCCCCGACACCGCGTCCCAGCCGAGCCGGCGATCGAGTTCGACCAGATCGGTGGCCGTGGCCACCTTGGCCCGCAGGCCTTCGCAGCGCAGGAGGCCCGCGATGCGCTGGGCCACCGAAATCGCCGCCGCGCCAACAGTTGTGCGCCAGACCAGGGTGTGGGCGTTGCCGATCACCGCCAACCGCATGATCAGCCAGGTCTCGCGCCGGCCCGCGTACGGCGGGGTGCCGATCTCGGAGTCGTAGACCCGCGGGTAGTCCCCGATGGTTCCGTGCCGGGAACCGATGCTGACGACGCTGATCGAGTCGAGTTGCAGACCGAGGGCCTGGCGCAGCATCGGCACCAATTCGACGACGTCGAGCACGTTGTCTGTCTCGACGGTCACCGAGCCGGTCACCATCGTGGCTTGATGCGCCCTGCCCAGCAGTTGCACCGCGACCACGGCGACCCCGTCTTGCACGCGCACGCCGCCACCGGATCGGTTGTTGGCCACGGTGATCGGAGCCGCCCAGTCGATCGGGCGCCGGCCGCGCCGCCACAGCACCGCCCACGACCACGCCGGCTGGCCCCACCAGCGCACGAACACCAGCGCGACGCCTACCACCACGGCGACCGCGGCACCGATATAGCCGGCCAGCAGCCAGCTCGCGAGCGCGAGCATGAATACCACCCACACCCCGACCACCCGGCGGTTACTGCCGCGGCTGAACCCGGTGAGGTTGGGCCTCATCGGGCCCTCCGCAAGCGCGCGGCGATCGCGAACACCAGCACACCGGCGGCCACGACGCCCAGGAATCCGATGGCGATGTTGCGCGCCCGGTGGTCGGGCGGTGGCGGCGGTGCCGCCGGGGTGATGACCCGGCTTTGGGCACCCGGAGGCATCCGGTCGCCCGGCGGGATGTTGAAGGTCAACGCCGCGACGGGGTCCACCAGCCCGTAGCCGACCTTGTTGTCGACCCCCGCGGGTGGATTGTGCGCCGACTGCACGATCCGGTTGATCACCTGGTGCGCACTGAGATCGGGGTATTTCGCGCGCACCAATGCCGCGACTCCGCTGACGTAGGCCGCCGAGAAACTGGTGCCCCAGAACGGCATGTTCTTCTCGCCCGGCCTCGACGGCGGGTAGGCGTTGACGGGCCCGCCACCTTGGGGTGAGAGACCCATGATGTGGGTCCCCGGTGCGGCGACGCCGACCCAGGGGCCCGACATGCTCTTGTCCAGCGCGGCGCCACTGGCGTCGACGGCGCCCACCGACAGGACGTAATCGGAAAACCAGGACGGGGCCGAGACGACCTTGACCTGATGCCAGTCCCGTGGATCCGAGGGATCCAGCGGGTCATACATCGGGTTGTTGTTGCAGCCGGCCTCCCCGTCGTTGCCGGCGGCCGCCACGACCACCGCGTCCTTCGCGGTGGCCGCGTACCACAGCGCCGCGCCCAGCGCCCGCTGATCGGCCGGGGCCGCCGCGGGCAGGCAGGCGGTGACCGAAATGTTGATCACCTTCGCGCCCATGTTCGCGGCGTGAATCACCGCGCGCGCAACCGAATTCAGCGTGCCCGCCTTGACCTTCTCGTCGGAGTTGGGATCGCCCGGTGGCGGGTTGACGGGTTCGAAGGCCCGTGAGGATTGCCGAATCGAGATGATGGTCGCGTGCGGGGCCACACCCACCACCCCATCGGGCGCTCCGGGAGGGAGCGGCGGCACCGCGGGTTCTTCCTCGGTCTGCGGATCGGGTGGCCCGTTCGATGCGGCGGTGGCGCCGCCTCCCTCCGGTGGCGGGGGCGGCGGCGGTGGCGGCGGAAGGACCTGGGTGATCGTCACCGGCGGCGGCGGGGGCGGTGGTGCCATCGGGGGCGGAACCTCGACCGGAGGGGCAGGCGCCCCGGCGACGGGCGGCGGCCCGGCCGCCGGGGGGAACGCCGGGGTGGCCGGCATGGGCCGCGGCATGGGCAAAATCCCTTGGGGCGCAGCGCCGATGATCGAGCTGACGATGGTGCCGTGGGCGTCGCAGTCCGTCAGGCCGTCCTCACCCATGATGTAGTCGCCACCGGGCACCACCGGTAGCCGCGGGTTCGGCGTCACTCCGGTGTCGATGACCGCGACGGGCACACCGTTGCCCGTGCTGTATTGCCATGCCTTGGTGATGTTGAGCAGGTTGAATCCGGGAGCCAGCTGCGCCACATCGGGGTTTCGCACGGTGATCGGCGACGAGCAGCTGTTGGCGCGGCGCATCGGCTGATCGGGCCGCGGCGGGCCGTCCGGTGGCACCATCCCCGGGTCCACCGATGGCGGTGTGATCGCTTGTGCGGCAGGGATATTGGCGGACAACGCAACCAAGGTCAGGGCGGCGGTCAGCGCCGCAGCGGTTCTCAGTGGCGAATCCACGTGAAGAGCCCTCCCAGGGCCGCCGCCGCTGGCAGCAGAACGATGAATGCGAGCACTTCCACCCATTCCACGGTCAACCGGATGAACGGTCTGAACCGGATGGCCGGCACCAAAAGCGCTGCGGCCAAGCCCAATGCGGCGAATGTCGCCACCGCCACCACCGGCCACAGCAGTCCCGTCATCGCGTCTTTCGGCCCGGCGACGGCGTATTTGACCACTCCCGCGCACACCGCGGCCGATGCCCCGCATACCAGCGCGACGGCCTGGTATTTGGCGGCGAAGCCGCGGCCCTGGGTGATGAAGATGCCCACCACCAGGCCGGCGACCACCAGCGCCAACCAGGCCCACTGGCGTCCCGGGGTCAACACGCCCCACACCGCGGCCGGCAGCACGATCGATACCCCGACGCACAGGCCCACCTGGACCGCGTTGACCAATCGCGCCGAGGCGGCGATCGCGGCGCCGCGCGCGGTGATGTCGGTCAGTTCGTTGTCTTCGTCCTCGGATTCGTCCTCACTGACCGGAGACACGGTGTCGACCGGCATCCCCTCGCGCCGCGCGAACAAGTCCCGGCCGGTGATCGATCCGAAATGCGGCGGCCTGACCCGGGCCACCCATAACGCGATCAGGGGGGCCATCCGGACCAGGACGAGCAATCCGACCAACACACATACCGCCAGCACCTGCGCCGAAGCCGGCCGGAACATCCGGACGGCGGCGACGACGGCCAGGACCCCGGAAACCGTTACCACGGCGGTGACCACCGCGGTCTGCCACCGATTGCGCGCGGTCACCCCGATGGCGACGGCGCCCAAGACCACCACCACGGCGCCGATCAGCCCGTGCGCCGCGCCGAGCACACCCGGCGGAGCGCAGGCACCGGCAGCGGCCAGCGAGACCACCGCAAGCCAGGCGAACCCGCTGAACAGGTCGCGTCGTTCCCGCCATCCGCTGCGCGCCACCAGCGTCGCGATCACCAGGAGACCGCCGACCCCGCCCGCCACCGCCGCCGGGATCGGGCCGTCGGTGAACGTCCGTGTCCGCAGCGTCAGGGCCACGACCACCGCCACCGCCATCGCGATGACCGCGACCGCTGTGTGAGCGGCCGTCAGCGGCGTCACGGGCGCGAACATCCGATCGCCGCCGTCGCGGCCCAGCCACTTGCCCATGGCGGCCAACCCCGTCGACAGCGACTCGTACTGCGGTTCGAACGATTCCCCGTCGACCCGGGGCACCAGCACCAGGGTGTCGCCGTCCTGGACGCCCAGCTCGTCGAGGCTCTTATTGATATCGAGCCGGACGCCATTGATCTTGTGGAGTTCGTAGCTGCCGGCCGGCAGCGAAATGCCGTCAAAACCTTTGCGCTTCAGGTCGGCATCGAACAGCTCGACCATTCCCTCGAAGAATCCCTCCATCGGAATTCCGGCGGGGAAAACTTGGGAACAGAGATGCTTCTCGTAAGAAATGTTCACCGCACAACGCGCCGGAAAAGCGACCTTATGCGGCGATGTCACGGCACCGCCCGCTCGGCGTCAGGAATGTATTTGTCGGCCAGCCCCGCGGTGATTTCAAAGAGGCGCAACCGCGATTTCTTCTTCAACTCGTGAACCGTATCGATGATGCCGCCTTTGGCGAGGTGCGGATCAAACGGCAGCGCTTCGACGGTCGCCCCGACCTTGGTGAACCGCTCGGTCAGGTAGGCCAGGGCGTCCTTGTCGGTGATCTGGTCGGTGTGGTTCACGATCACGGTGCTGCGCGAGACCAGCTCGTGGTAGCCCTGCGACCGCAGGTAATCCACCGCCCGTAGCACCGGGCGCGAGCGGTCCGCGGTGATGCCCGAAACGAAGACGAGGGTGTCGGTGTTCTCCAATACCGGTTTCATCACTTCGTGTTCGAGATCGGGGGAGGTGTCGACGATCATCACCGTGTGGGTACGCCGCAGTCGCGACAGCACCCCGGAAAACATCGCCGGTACCAGCGGCCTGGGCTGGTCCGACGTCCGGTTTCCGGCCAGAACGTCGAGACCAACTGCGTTCTGCCCCAGATGTTCTCGGATGTCGGCGTAGCCCTGGACGTCGGTGTCGTTGATGATGGCGGTGTAGTCACCCGGCGGGGAGTCGTCGATGCGGTCGGCCAGCGTGCCGAAACCGGGGACGGCGTCGATCGCAATCACGTTCTGCGGGCGGCATTCCCGGAAGACCCCGCCGAGGCAGGCGACGAGCGTCGTGACCCCGACGCCGCCCTTGCCGGAGACCACGGTGATCACATACTGCCGTCGAATATGCCGGCGGATACGGTTTTGCAAATCACGGTAGTGCCGTTCACGGGGAGATTCGCCCGGATTTATTTTTCGAAATGAGATGGCGTAAATGAATTTACGCCAACCCGACCCCGGTGGAATCTTTCGCGGCGCGGCCAGATCGGTAATACGCATCGTGTCGGATACCGAATCCGGGAAGTTGCTGCCCCCTGACGGATCCCCCCGTCTGAGCGCTCCTTCGTCCGACATATTCGGGTCATTCCAAGGGCTCGTCACGACGAGATGCTAACACGGTTCGCGATACCGCGTTTACCCGTTCAGAGACCTTTCAAGTGCGACAGGCGTTGTTATTACAAGACTTTGGTTAGCTATGTTATTTCGGCATCCGATAACCGGCTCGCTGTCACACCACACGCCGATACGAGTGCCACTCGTCGCCCGCGGGCAATCGGCGAATGAGCCGTTGCACCGCTCCGCCGATGTCGCTGCGCGAGCCGGGCGAGAGGATCTGGTAGCGCCGCTGCCCCGAGGTGACGCTTTCGATGCAGACCCGGCCCCCGGGGGTGTCGACGATGGACACCGTCGAATCACCGACGGCCACGCGCGCCAATTCGTCCGGCCCGACACCGGCCTGCAGCGCGACGATGTTCGCGTGCGCGGACCGCGCGGGATCGGCGGCGGTGAGAACCACCTGCAGCTGGTCGGCGTCGAGACGCTGTTCGAGCAGAAACGCTCGCAGGCTGGCGGTGTCGCGCACCGAGTTCAGCAATTGCTCGGTGTCCAGGGTGACCGGCCGCAGCGACGCCGCCTCGGCCACGCCGCACAACCGCTCGATCTGACCGACCACGAGCTCGCTGGCCGATGATTCGTTGCCGGCCGTGCCGGCGGGGTACAAACGCACCAGGTCACCGTGCCGCTCCAAGACCACCCACCAGGTCGCGAAACGGCTGATCGATGCACGCGTCGGCTCGCGCCCCGGAACACCGATCATCACGACCAGACCCAGGTCTCGCCGCAGCAGGACGGTGAGCCATTCGCGGATCATCGGGTCGACGTTGCCGGCCTCGTCGAGCGCACCGGCGGCCACCAACTCGGCGGCCGCGGGGTGCCCCAGCGCGCGCTCCGGGGTGTCGAGCCGCGGCAGCATGGGCCGCAACCCCAGCTCGGGGCAGGTTTGCTCCACCCCGGTGACCGCTTGCAGCACCCATAAGCCATCGACCGTCGTTGTCAGCATGTCGCCCCGCCTTTGATCAGCGACTCCCTCGACCGGCGAACAAGAGACCGAAGGTGGGGCCACATACGCTCGGCGCAGCTGCCCCACCTTCGCTGGTCCCGGTGGTGCAACGGGCTCAGAACAGGCCGGCGATGTGCTGGTCGGTGCTGAGCGCACTGTCGAGCACGTGCGAGGTCGTCTGCCCGTGCTGGCGGATGGTGTCGATGAGACCCTGCAGCCCCGACAGCATCTGCGCCTGCGCCTCGAAGAAGCCCGACGCGCCGTGGCCGGCGAAGAATTCCTGCAGGGCGTGCGTCCGGTTCGAGGTGTCGTCGAAAATGGACTGCAACTGGCCGGCACGGGAGGCGACATCGGTGGCGAAGTCGGCTACGGCCCCGGGGTTGTAAGTGATCGGGTCGGACATGGTGAATTTCCTTTCAAAAGAACTTTACGAATTGACGAATGAGTCGACGGGTCAGGAGCCGTGGCCGCCGAAAAGCGCGGTAAAGGCGTGCGAGGAATCCGCCTCGTGGCCTTCCATCAATGCCGCCGCCTTCGTGAGGCCCTCAGCCAGGCGCGTACCGCCGGTCAAGACTTTGTTCAAGTCATTTTGGACCTCGATGGCCGTTGCGTGCGACGCGGCGACAGCGTCACCGGACCACGTGGCCGGATTCATCACATTTTCCTGATTTGCGACGTACCCCTGACCGATCCCGATCGCATGTTCCATGTTCGCCTGAATCGCGTTTGAAGTATCGCGAAGCATTTGCGGGGTCACCTTGATTGTCACGGAATTCTCCTTCTGCGGTTGGCCGCCCCCCGTAAGGGCATGAAGCGAAGTGTATGGCGGCTATTTGGACCTGTCGATTCACCTTTCACCAGGGGTGTGCTTCAGACTCGAGCGTCGACAACCCGCACCGTCGCGGGCTGTTCGGCCTTGTCACGGGACCCGCGGTCGCCGCCCGCCCCGTGCCCCACGGGCATGCCGCCCATCGGGGCCCCACCCATCGTCGTGGTCTGCGGTCGCATGGCGTCGGCGCCTAACGCCCCGGCCGGGCGCAGCCCCACCGGCCGGCCACTGGTGGCGGGCTCGAAGGCGCTGACCGGGCGGGTGAAACTGGTCGCGGGCACGCCCGCGCTGCCCATGGACGCGCCCCCACCGGCTTCCGCTGCGGAAAGGCCGGTGGCCGACACTGCCGAGACCGCCGGCGTTGCCCCGCCCAGGCCCATGGCGCCGGGATTGGCGAACATGCCCATCAGCGGCTGCATCATCTGCATCGGAGCCTGCATCGCCTGCATGGGAGCCTGCATCACCTGGGGGGCGGCGCCCATCAGCTGCTGCACGGGCTGCATCAAGGTGCCGGCCTGGCCCATGAAGTCCTGGGCACCCGAGGTCGCCTGACCGGCGCCCTGCGACCCCGTCTGGGCGCCCTGCATGGCGGCGCGCATGCCGTCGCCCGCGCCCATTTGTGCCGCCGACTCACCCACCGCCGCCGCGGCCTGCGCCGGGGCGGCCGGCGAGGCACCCATGGTTGCGATCGGGGGCGGAATCGTCAGGCTTTGGGACAGCGCCGTGAGGATCGTTCCGTAGCTGGCCCCGACCGCGGAGTTGTTCGGCCACATCGAGCCGAAGTACTCGAGCTCCAGCGACGTGATCCGTGGCGTCAACGCGCCGAGCACCAGCGGGTTGATGCCGTAGTCGGCGGCGGTCTCGGTGCGGTTGCCGATGCATTCGGGAGCGGGGCGCATCGAGCCGTACGCCATCTGATACGCCGAGACCGCGGTCGACACCACCGCCGGTTTGACGTCGACCCAGCCGGCAAGCCCGTGCAGCGACGTGTTCAGCGCGGTGGCGTTGGTCGCCGAGGCCAACGAACCAGCGCCCGTCCAGCTCGCCGACGTCGCGACGGTGTTGATGGTCGAGGCGATGCTGGAACCGTGATGGGTCGCCGCCAACGCGGTCCAGGCTGCCTGGTTCGCCAAATGAGTGACAACGCCCGCGCCCGCCTTGAGCAGCAGGTCGTTTTCCTCAGGCGTACGCGCAGCCCACCCCGGATCGGCCATGCGTACTTCCCCCTTTTAGATGTCGCTGGCGACTAAGCGCCAATGGCCAGCGTCAAGCTGCGCATGAGCTCGGTGACGACGTAGGTGCCCGAGGCGAGGCTCTGCGTGCCGGAGAACAAGCCGCGCTGGGCGGCGTGCTCGGACACCACTCCCAGGTAGCCGGCGCCGCACGCGTTCAACGCCGCCGCGAACATCACCGAATCGGGATCGCCGCCCATGGGCAGCACCCCCAGCAGGACCGGCGACGCCGCCGAGGCCGCCGCCTCGGTCTCCGCGCTGATCGCCGACTCGGCGGCTGCGGACGCCAGAACCGCCTCTGACTGCACCGAAACAACCATGATTCCCTCCGAACGCTCGACGCCAAAGCCACGTGCTTGGGGCCTTCTAGGGGCCTTCTAGGAGCCTTAGTGTAGTGCGGTTTCGCTGATCTTGTATTCGGTCCCTATCGGCCGGATGTACGGCCCTTGATTTCGGTAACTAATGCTGGTCCCAAGTGTGAAACTGGTGATTTCCCACGGGGAGTCAACCGATAAACCTCAATCGCCACTCAAGGCTCGGCAGTCACAAAAGCATCGCGGTTATCGGGTGCGGCGCGCACCGTAGCCGTCGAGTTTGTCGCCGAATGGGCCATTCGGAAAGGCGGCGTAATAGTGGCCGGCATATTGCGGGAAATGGCGGGCGGGTAAACGGCACGCGCCGCCGATCGAACCCCCGCGCCATTGGTAGCCGGGCCGGCTTTCGGCGGGCTTGTCGGAAAAAACATTTCTTGGCCGTAAAGATCGGCCCCAATTCGGCAAGGCCACTAGGCCGGACCACGCCCGTCGCCGGCCAGCCTCAGCAGAAGTCGAGTGCCACCGAGCGGGCTGGTCTGCAATGCCGCTGTGCCGCCGTGCAATTCGGCTTGCTGAGCGACCAGCGCCAGGCCCAGCCCCGACCCCGAACGCGCGGCCGTCGATCCACGGGCGAAGCGTTCGAACACCGCGGCACGTTCGGATTCCGGAACCCCGGTGCCGTCGTCGTCGATCGCGATCTCCACGCCCTCGCTGGAACTGCTGACGGTCAGCTGGATCTTGCCGGCATTGCCGTGCTTGACGGCGTTGGCGATGGCGTTGTCGATCACCAGCCGCAGGCCGGTGGGCAGCCCGATCATCAGCACCGTCGGCGAGGGCACCAGCGACACCTCGACGTCGGGGTAGGTGCGCGGCGCGTCGTGTGCGGCACGATCCAGCAGCTCGGT
Source organism: Mycobacterium sp. (assembly GCF_025933915.1). Lineage (GTDB taxonomy): Bacteria > Actinomycetota > Actinomycetes > Mycobacteriales > Mycobacteriaceae > Mycobacterium. Next base: position 17,447 of record NZ_JAICZA010000036.1, on the reverse strand, counting down.
GATGTCGAACGGGACGAAATCGTCGACCGTGGTCAGTTCGCCCTGGGCCAGCCGCTCCAGCGCCGTCAGCGTCGCTTCGATGCGGCTCTGGGTGCGGATGACGTCGCCGATGACCTCGTGCCGCTGCTCGGGCGACAGGTCCAGGGTGGACAACACCTCCAGGTTGGTGCGCATGGCCGTCAACGGCGTCCGCAGCTCGTGGGAGGCGACCGCCGCGAAGTCGCGGGCTGACTCGAGCGCCGCCCTGGTGCGCTGTTGCTCGTTGCCGATGCGGGCCAGCATCCCCTCGACCGCCTCGGCGATCTCCACGGCCTCGCGCACACCCCGAACCTGGACCTCGTCGGGACTGGACTGCGCACTGATCGCGCGGGCTTGCTGCGCCAGCAACAGGAACGGATTGACCATGATCAACGAGATCACCCAACCCACCACGACCGTGCCGCCGATCACGCTGGCGCAGATCAACAACACCCGCAGATGCAATTCGTTGATCCGATGCTGGGCTTCGGCCAATGGCGCGGCCAGCGCTATCGAGGCAGGGCCCGCGGTGAAGGTACGAACGCGGTACTGCACGCCATTGATGGTGGTGTTGGCATAACCGTCGGGAAGCTGGGGCAACACGATGTCGCTGGGCACCGACACGGTGACCCCGCCGATGCGCGCGGTGCGCACCAGGTTGCCGTCCGGCGTGGCCCGGTCCGGACTGTTGCGCTCGGCGTTGTTGAGCAGGCTGCTGATGTCGCCCAAACTGCTGACCGAATCGAGCCGGCGATCGAGCTGGCTGTACTGGTCGTTGGTGACGCCCACCCACACCCAGGTGCCCAGCAGCACGACCAGGGTGATCACCGACAACGCGGCGACGATGACGATGGTGCGCAGTGACAGCACCCGCATCGGCAGCTGTACACGTAAGGCGCGGATGGCGGGCTCCTTCAGTGGGTTCGCTCGGCCGCATACAGCATCCACAGCCGTACCGGCCCGGCACGCTCAAGCGCAGCGGTGTTTCGCAAGAATTTAACGCTAACCGCATCGCCTCCTGCTGCGTCACCTGCCGGGACCGGGCACCGTTTTGCCGCGGCTTTGGTGAGTGAGTACTCTCTCACCGTGCTCACCGGACCTGGTCGCGGACGTGACCGGCTGCTCTCCGCAGCGTTGCGGCTTTTCGCCGCCAAGGGGTACGCGGCCACATCGGTGGCCGACATCCAGCGCGAATCGGGCCTGGCGCCGGGGTCGGGCGCCCTCTACAAGCACTTCGGCTCCAAACGCGAGTTGCTCGAGGCGGCGGTTGCGCACCGGATCGACAGCATCGTGGCCGCGCGAGAGCAGTACGACGCGGGGCAGCCGGGCAGCGTCGAGCAGGCGGTGCGCACCGCGGGCCGGCTGATCTGGAACAACCTCAAACACAGCGAGGATCTGCTGAAGGTCATGCTGCGCGAACCCGACGAGCTCGGCGATCTCGACGAGAAGACGTGGCAGGTGATCACCGACAACGCCTACCAGCGTTTCGCCGATGAATTGGCCGCGTCCAATCGCTCCGGCCGCACCGGCATTCCCGATCCCGAAGCGGCCGCGGCCGTCGCGATCGGATCGCTGTCCTACGCGGCGACGCTGCAAGCGCTGACCGGCCGCCTGCCCGGCAACACCGACGAAGAACGGTACTTCGAGGCGTGGGTCAACCAGACGGTCAGCGTCCTCGCGCAATATACAAACCCCCGAAACCCGTTGAACACCAATGATTCAGGAGCTAAGCCATGACATTTTCACTGCAATTGTCCGACGACGTGATCGAGGTTCGCGATTGGGTGCACCAGTTCGCCGCCGACGTCGTTCGCCCCGCCGCCGCGGAATGGGACGAACGAGAGGAAACGCCGTGGCCGGTGATCCAGGAAGCCGCAAAGGTGGGGCTGTACTCCCCCGACCTGTTCGCCCAGCAGGCGGCCGAGCCGACGGGCCTGGGCATGCTGACGGTGTTCGAGGAATTGTTCTGGGGCGACGCGGGTATCGCCCTGTCCATCATGGGCACGGGGCTCGCCGCGGCGGCGTTGGCGGGCAACGGCACCCCGGAACAGCTGGGCCGCTGGCTGCCCGAAATGTTCGGCACCGCTGACGAACCCAAGCTGGGCGCGTTCTGTTCGTCCGAGCCCGACGCGGGCTCCGACGTCGGTGCCATCCGCACGCGCGCGCGCTACGACGAGGCGACCGGGGAGTGGGTCCTCAACGGCACCAAGACCTGGGCGACCAACGGCGGCATCGCCAACGTGCACATCGTGGTGGCGTCGGTCTACCCCGAACTCGGCACCCGCGGCCAGGCGACCTTCGTGATCCCGGCCGGGGTCAAGGGGCTGGCGCAGGGCCAGAAATTCAAGAAGCACGGAATCCGCGCCTCCCACACCGCCGAGGTGGTGCTCGACAACGTCCGGCTGCCCGAGGACCACATCCTGGGGGGCCGGGAGAAGTTCGAGGCGCGCATCGCCCGCGCCAAATCCGGTGCCTCCGCCCGCGGGCAGGCCGCGATGAAGACCTTCGAGCGCACCCGGCCCACCGTCGGCGCGATGGCCGTCGGTGTGGCCCGGGCCGCCTACGAGTATGCCCTCGACTATGCCTGCCAGCGTGAGCAATTCGGCCGCAAGATCGGTGAATTCCAGGCGGTGGCGTTCAAGCTCGCGGACATGAAATGCCGCATCGACGCGGCCCGCCTGCTGGTGTGGCGGGCCGGATGGATGGCCCGCAACAACCAATCCTTCGACTCCGCGGAGGGATCGATGGCCAAGCTGGTGGCCAGCGAAACCGCCGTCTACGTCACCGACGAGGCGATCCAGATCCTGGGTGGCAACGGCTACACCCGCGACTACCCCGTCGAGCGGATGCACCGCGACGCGAAGATCTTCACCATCTTCGAGGGCACCAGCGAAATCCAGCGCCTGGTGATCTCCCGGGCACTGACCGGCCTGCCCATCCGGTGACGGCGTAGCTGCGGCGCGGCCCGCGGTCCGTGCCGCGGGCGGGACGCGACATGATGGCGGCATGGCCACCGAGATCCGGGTTCTCGACAGTGAAGACGACCTCGTCGCCGCCGCCAACGTGTTTCGCGCCGCCATGGTCGGGTTTCCGCCGCTGGCGGGCCTGGCGCCCGGCCAGATCACGACGCTGCTCGAGCCGGGCCGGACCGTCGGGGCGTTCGCCGACGGGCAACTCGTCGGCACCGCCGACGCCGTGACGAGCCGGCTGACGCTGCCCGGCCCGGCGCTGGTGGGGCACGCCGCCGTCACCCACATCGGGGTCCTGCCGTCGTTCACCCGGCAAGGCATCGCCACCGGGCTGATCCGTCATCAGTTACGCGACTTCGCGGCACGCGGTGAGGTGGTGGCGACGCTGCGGGCCTCGGAGGCGACGATCTACGGGCGCTATGGCTACGGCGTCGCGAGCTCGTCGCAATCCGTCGAGGTGCGGACCGCACGGGCGGCGCTGCGGCGCGATGTCGGGCCCGGCGGTCCGGTGCGCTTGCTCGACACCGCGCAGGCGTGGGAGGTGCTGCCCCGCATCTATGCCGAGCATCGGCCGGACCGTCCGGGAACCATCGACCGCCCGCAGGTGTGGTGGCAGGGCCTGCGGCTGCGCACCGAATCCAGCCCCGGCCCCGCCTATGTCGCCGTACACGGCGCACCGGGATCCGAATCCGGTTTCGCCCGGTACCGACCCATCGACACCGAGCAGTGGTTCATCAGCGACCAGCGAACGATCGTGGTCGAGGACTTCTTCGCGCCCAGCACCGAAGCCTACCTGGGACTGCTGCGGTTTCTGCTCGGACTCGATCTGGTTGACCGCGTGGTGTTTTGGATGCTGCCGCTCGACGATCCGCTGCCCGGACTGGTCGTCGACCGCCGGTCCGTGCGGGTGACCGCGATGCACGACGAAACCTGGCTGCGCATCATCGACGCCGGAGCGGCGCTGACGGCCCGCGGCTACATCGGCGATGGCTCCGTGACCATCGCAGTCAATGACCCTCTGCTGCCCGCTAATTCGGCTCGCTTCGTCATCGCGGGCGACGGAGTGGCGGTCACCGATGGCCCGCCCGACCTCGAAGTCGATGTGGAGGGGCTGGGCGCCGTTCTGCTGGGCGGCGCCAGGTGGCGTGATCTCGCGGTGGCCGGGCTGGCCCGCGCCGACGATCCGGCGGCGCTCGCGGTGGCCGATCGACTGTTCGCCGTGCCCGAGGCGCCCCACGCCGGGTTCTTCTTCTGACAACACCGGGCGTCAGTGTCCGTGCCGCATGGCGTGATTCGGGCGGCGGCGGTGAACTGCTGGCGCGGGCCGTGCTGTCCGACGCGGCGCCCGCGGAGTTACGGCAGGGTTAGCCGCGGCACCCGCCGGCAACAGCCGTCAGCCGTGCGGCGCCTCGGAGATTTTGGTGTCCGGCTTTCCGAGCGTCTGGCAGTACGTCGCCACTGAGAGCCGGGTCGCGGAAATCTCCACGTTGGTCGGGTCGGCACCGCTCTTGTCTTTGAGCATCTTGCTGACCTCATCGTTCTGCTTCTTCTCGTCCTGCGTGGTGAAGTCTTTGCACTTGGTGTCGCCGCCGGTGTTGATGACCTGTGAGGCCGAACACGCGCTGGACAGCAAGACGGAGATCGCGATCGTGGCTGCCGCAAGGTACTTCATCATTTGCCCTCCTGGGTGCGAGTAGTGGTATCAGTACACCAAATCGCACGATTTCAAACCCCGGCGATCACACCAGTTGGCGCAGCGTCTCGATGAGCTTGATCCGCTCGGCCGCCGTCGACGCCATCGGCGCCACGTTCAGCGTGGTCACCCCCGCCTCACGGAAGGCCGCCAGACGTTCCTTGACGAACCCCCGGGTACCGATCAGGTTGACGTCGCGCACCAGATCGTCGGGGACCACCTTGGCGGCACCGTCTTTGTCACCGGCCAGGTAGAGCTCTTGAATCCGGTCGGCTTGGGGACCGTACCCATATTTGGTGGCGAGGGCGTGGTAGAAGTTCTTGCCCTTGGCGCCCATCCCGCCGATGTAGAGGGCCAGGTGTGGTTTGACGAATTCCCTTAGCGACTCGACGTTTTCGCCAATGGCCAGCACGGGCCCTGCATAGATGTCGAGCTCGCCCAACGCGGGGTCCCGGGTGGCCCGGCCGGCGGCCAGAGACGCTCCCCAGACGTCCTGCGCCTTCTCGGGCAGGTAGAAGATCGGTTGCCAACCCTCGGCGATCTCTGCCGCCAATTCGACGTTTTTCGGCCCCAGCGCGGCTACCAGTATCGGGATGCGCTCTCGGACAGGCTGATTGATGAGCTTGAGGGGTTTTCCAAGCCCGGTGCCCCGCTCGGGGGGCAGCGGAATCGTATAGTGCTTGCCCTGGTGCTGCACGGTCTCGCGCCGCCACACCTGGCGGCAGATGTCGATGACTTCACGCGTCCGGCCGATCGGGGCGTCGTAGGGCACGCCGTGGAAGCCCTCGATGACCTGCGGACCGGAAGCGCCCAGGCCGAGGGTGAACCGGCCGTCGGAGACATAGTCCAGGCCGGCGGCGGTCATCGCGGTCAGCGTGGGCGTCCGGGTGTAGAGCTGCAGGATGCCCGACGCCAGCTCAACCCGTTGCGTACTGGCCGCCAGGTAGCCGAGTGCGCTCACCGCGTCGAACGAATAGGCCTCGGGGACAAAGACGATGTCCAGCCCGGCACGCTCCAGGTCGGCCACTTCGGCGGCCACGTCCTTGAAACCGCCCGCATAGTTGACACTCAATCCAATCCGCATGCTGACTACTTCTACGCGGTGCCGGATTGATTGGCCAATTCGAGCGCCTCCCGCTGGATGCGATCGAACTGGGCTCCCATCGCCTCCGACAATGCCGTCGCACCCGACAGGGGCCGCACCATCACCATGAAGTCATCGATGAGTCCGTCGTCGTTGAAGTGCAGGAAGTCGCAGCCGGTGATCTTCACGCCCGGCCTCCCCACGATCCCGGTCTCGAACACCAGGGCGTGGTCCCGACCGCCTGCGTCATGGATCTCGCGGATGTAGCGGAAGTCCTCGAAGACGCGCAACACGCCGCGCAGGATGGCCGCGGTCATCGGCTTGCCGACATAGGGCTTGAATGCCACCGGGCTGGTGAACACCACCGTTTCAGCCAGCATTGCCTGGATGGCCTTTTCATCGCGTTCTTCGACTGCCTGGCGGAATGGGTGCATCAGCGACCTCGCATAGTCGACTTGTTGAGTGAGTGGGGTCGACGCTAGGGCCCCCACCGCGCGATGTCCAGAGTGCGATTAATCACTTTGTTGACTAATCGCGTGGTTGTATGCTCGGCCGATGTCGCTGCGTGACGCGGTGTTGGCCGCCCTCCTCGAGGGCGAGTCGTCCGGATACGACCTGGCCAAGGGTTTCGACGCCTCGGTCGCGAACTTCTGGCCGGCCACCCCGCAGCAGCTGTATCGCGAACTGGATCGGCTCGCCGAAGACGGCCTCATCCGCGCACGGGTCGTGCACCAAGAACGCCGGCCCAACAAACGCATGTTCTCGCTGACCGAGGCCGGCCGCGAGGCGATCCGGCAATTCACCGCGAAGGCGCCGAAGCCCTCGGTGATCCGCGACGAGCTGCTGATCAAGGTCCAAGCCGCCGACGCCGGCGACATCTCCGCCGTGCGCGAACTGATCGTCGAGCGACTGCGGTGGGCGAGCGCCAAATCGCAGCGTTACGAACGATTGCGGGCGCGCCTGCTCGACGGCCGCAGCGAAGAGGAGTACCTGGACCAGGCCGAGCGAATCGGCCCCTACCTGACGCTGATCCGCGGAATCTCGTTCGAGGAGGAGAACATTCGATGGGCCGAGCACGCCCTGGCCGTCATCGAACGACGCGTGTCCGCCGCGGCTACGGACACCGCTCGCCCGCGGCGTCGCCGGGCGCGGCGTTAGCCTGAGGAATGACCCCTTACCGCTCGCCCTCGACCGGCCGGGCAGTACGTGCCGTTCTGTTCGATACCTTCGGAACAGTCGTCGACTGGCGCTCCGGGATCGTCGCCTCAGTGCGGCGTTTCGCGCAGCGCCAGCGCATCAGCCTCGACCCAGACGCGTTCGCGCTGGAATGGCGGAGCCGATACCTGCCTTCGATGTCCGAAATCCGGTCGGGTCACCGGGAATTCGTGTCGCTGGACGTTCTGCATCGAGAGAACCTCGTCGCATCCCTCGAGAAGTTCGGCGTCGCCGCCGGAGCGCTCCCGGTCGGCGAGGTGGAGGCACTCGCGCGGTCGTGGCGCTGGCTGCCGCCGTGGCCGGATAGCGTCGAGGGCATCGACGCCATGAAGCGACACGTCATTGTCGGGCCGCTGTCCAACGGCAACACAGGACTGCTGGTCGATATGGCGAAGCACGCCGGCCTGCCGTGGGACGTTGTCCTCGGTTCCGACGTCAGCAAGGCCTACAAGCCCGACCCGCGTGCGTACCGAACCCCCGCGCGTTTGCTTGGCCTGGAACCCGGCGAGTTGATGCTGTTGGCGGCCCACACCTCCGACCTCGAGGCGGCCCGCAACAGCGGCCTGGCGACCGGTTTCGTCGCGCGCCCGGCGGAGTACGGGCCGGGCCGGGAACCGGGCGCGGCGCCCTCGGGCGCCTGGGACGTCTCGGGCACGTCGCTGGTCGAATTGGCGCGGTCGCTGTTCGGAGCGCCGGAACAAGCTTGAGGGAGCGCGACCCCTTCGAAGAGGTTGCGCGCCAGCTACTTCCAGGCAAAGACCGGTTGTTCCAGCCCGTCGACCGGGTCGTGACGGCCCTCCAGGCCCAGCCACCGCAGCTGCAGCAACACCGCCCCGGTGGGTGCGTGGATCAGGTCGCCCCCCAACGGGATCTGCACAACCGGTTTCGGGCTCTCCGGGATGGCGACGAATCGCGGTGAATCGTCGCGCTGCAGTTGATGCAGCCCCACCCGGTACACGGCGACGACCTCATCGGGCGATGGGTGCGGGTCCAGGCGTCCGCCTCCCCAAATCACCACCGGGGTAATGACATATCCGGACCGGGTCGGGTAATCGTCAAGCAGGCCCAGCACGCTCACCTCGGGCAATTCGATGCCGACCTCCTCGCGCAATTCCCGTAGCGCGGCCTCGACCGCGGTCTCACCGGGGTCGACGCGGCCGCCGGGAAGTGCCCACTGCGCCGCATGTGAGGTGAGGCGAGATGCCCTGCGGCACAGCAGGAACGCGGCGCCTCCCGACACGTCGACCATGCGCCCATCGAGGCCGGCCGCCGGCAGCGCTCGGCCGGCGTTCCAGTCGTCTACCGGCGCCGGATCCACCCTGTCCTCCCCGCTCTCGGAATCGACGAGCACCACCGCGACGGCGGCGTGCCGCTTGGTCGGATCGGCCACGATCCGACGGTCATGACCGGCCAGATTGCTCCGGACCCGCTCGTGTAATGACTGGTCATAGGGGATGATCACCTCTCGAGACTAGGCCGCCGCGCTCAGCTCGCGCGCTTGGTCCCTGCACGCAACCAATGGTTAACTGCGAGCATGCGAAGACACGCGGTGCTGGCCCGACGCCTCTTCGATCGGTACGAGCCGGTGCATGCGGTGATGTATTTCGCGCCCGAGGCGCGGGCGGCGTTGGACGCGTTGGGTTACCGGGGTTTCTGGATGGGCTATTTCGCGGCCCGCTCGGCACCGCTGGGTATGGTGCCGCCGGAGGTCGTGACCGCGGTGTTCTACAACTTTGCACCCGAACGGGTCGCCAAGGCGCTGCCGGCGGCGTGGGAGATCGCGGGTCCGCAGGCCGCGTTGCAGGCACGGCAGGAGTCCGCGGTGGCGGCGCTGCGCCGCTACGGCCTCGACTCCGATGAAAACGTCAGCGTGGCAGCCCGACTCGCCGGGAAAGCGGCACGGCACCCACCGCTCGATGCCCGCCCGTTGTTCGCCGCGAATCTGGCGCTGCCCTGGCCGGATGATCCCCTGGCCGCACTGTGGCACGCCACGACGCTGTTGCGCGAGCAGCGCGGTGACACTCACGTGGCGGTGCTGGCCGCGGCCGGTATCTCCGGCCGCGAGTGCAACGTCTTACATGCGGCGGCGGGCAACGTTTCTCGCGATTACATGGCGAAGGCACGCGATTACGACGAGACGACGTGGCGTCATCACGAACAACGTCTCGCCGAGCGGGGGCTGCTCGACGACGACGGGTCGCTGACCGCCGCGGGACGCGACCTGAAGGCTCACATCGAATCGACAACCGACGCGCTGTCCTTGTCGGTACTCGACGCGCTCAGCGATGACGAGGTCGAGACGCTTTTCCGGGCGCTTTCCCCCATCACCCGCGCCGTGATCGCCGCCGGCGATATCCCCGCAACAACCCCGATGACGTTGCGTCGCGACGAATTACAGGATGACAGCGCGCATTTGGCGGGTCGATGAGCAGCCGGCGCGTACCCGGTGGGGTGGTGCACAAGCTGCCCGCCGACCTGCGCGAGGCGCTGATCGCCAACGCCGTGGCGCTGGGCGCCTGGAACGACATCACGCCGTTGGCCCGAAACGAGTTCATCTGCTGGGTCGAGGATGCCAAGCAGGAGGCGACCCGGGCGCGCCGTATCCGTCGCACCCAGGAGGAACTCGAGGAAGGCAAACGCCGGCCGTGCTGCTGGCCGGGCTGCAAACACCGCGAACGCACCGGAAGATAAGCGCCCACCGAGCGCGCGTCGAACGCCGCTAGCGGGCCAGGGGTTTGTAGAAGACCAAGCCGTTGCCCTTGTTGTCATAGACCACGGCGCGTCGTTCGTGAGCATCGTCGTACGGGCCCTTCACGATGCCACCACCGCTGGCCTCGACAGCTTTCGCCGCGGCATCGACATCCGCGGTCTTGATACCGACGACCACCTGCCCGGGGATCGGATGGTCCACCGCGGTCGCCAGCGCCAACGTGACGGGGCCGGCATCGAGGGCCGCGAAATGCGCTCCGTCGCGAAACTTCAGCGGCATGCCCAGGGTCTCACTGTAGAACCGGATCGACTCATCCAAGTCGTCGGTCGACAGGATGATCATCTTTGCTTCGTGCTCGCTCATGGGCGCCTCCCTCTGGCCGGATCGCTACCAGCTTAGGCCGGGCGGTATCCAGGGATCGCGCTCAGGCGGCGTCGGCGGGAAGTGCTTGGCCGCCGGGGTAATCCATCGGGGGTGCATCTCCGTGCGCCGCACCGCGGTGGGCCACCGCGGTGGCCAGGGCCGTACCGCCCTCGATGGTGCCCACCACCACCACCCGGTCGTTGACCGTGAATTGCGGTGCCGCGGCGGCGGGTTGGCTCACGCCGTGCGTGATGACGGTGGTGTCCGGGGTGAAGCGATAGATCTGGGTGCGCCCGTCGGCGCTGCGCATGGTCACCGAGTCCACTGTCACGGCGATCACGGTGCCCTCCTGTTTCACCGGCTGCGAGACCGTCGGCGGCCCGACATCGGCGACGACGGTTCGCTTCCCGGCGTGAACTCCGTTGAGCACCAACGCCGTCAGGCAGGCCGCGCACAACAGCGAAGCGCAGGCGATCTCACATGCCTTCGTCACACCGGACAGTCCGCGTCGCTGGCCTCGATCGGTCGGCATCGGGGTTTGCTCCGGCGATTCCGGCATGCGGTGCTTGGCAGCCACGACCTGTCCTTCCTGCGGTTTGCGCCGAAGGACATCGACACCTAACCCAATCAGGTTGTTGCCGTGGAATTACCCGCCGAGCCGTACCGGTAAACCGGACGTCCACCGATGGGTGAGGTGCGGGGGAACCGCCGTCAGCCCTTGGCCAGGGTGAACTGTGCCACGTCGGTGTAGCCCTCACGGAACAAATCCGCGCAACCGGTCAGGTACTTCATGTACCGGTCGTAGACCTCTTCGGACTGAATCGCGATGGCCTCGTCGCGGCGCGCCTCGAGCGCGCCCGCCCAGGTGTCGAGGGTGCGGGCGTAGTGCAGGCGCAGTGGCTGGACCAGCTTCACGGTGAAGCCGGCCCGCTCGGCGTGCTCCACGACGCCCTTGGCTTGGGGCAGGTCCCCGCCCGGGAAGATCTCGTCCATGATGAATTTCATGAAGCGCAGCTTGGTCATGGTGATGGGCAGTCCGCGCTCGGCGAATTCCTCGTCACTGGGCTTGATGATGGTGTGCAGCATCATCACACCGTCCGCCGGAAGGACCTCGAAGGCAGTCTTGAAGAAATCGTCGTAGCGGTCCCGCCCGAAGTGTTCGAAGGCGCCGATCGACACGATGCGGTCGACTTTTTCGTCGAACTGCTCCCAGCCCTGCAGCAGCACGCGCTTGGACCGCGCGGACGGATGGCTGTCAAGGCGGCGCTGCACGTGCGCCTGCTGATTGCGGCTGAGCGTGAGCCCGACGACGTTGACGTCATACCGCTCGAGCCCCCGGACGATGGTGGTGCCCCACCCGCACCCGATGTCGAGCAGTGTCATGCCCGGCTGCAATCCGAGCTTGCCCAGCGAGAGGTCGACCTTGGCGATCTGCGCCTCTTCCAGGGTCATGTCATCGCGCTCGAAGTACGCGCAGCTATAGGTCCGCGTCGGATCCAGGAAGAGCGCGAAGAACTCGTCGGACAGGTCGTAGTGCGCTTGTACGTCCTCGAAATGCGGTTCCAAGCTGACGGCATCGCCGGGATTTACGGACAAGGCACAACCTCTGACTTATTCTGATCGGGTTTGACGGCGCGATCGAACCGATCGCCTCACGGACGCTCCAGTGTATCCGGCCGCCTCACGGTGCCCTTCCGGCGAGTTCCCGCGCAGCCTCGCGCCGCCGAACGGCGCGGGCACAGCCAGATCGCTTACGCTCGCGCAAATTTGGCGATCGCCCTGTGGCGCAGAGCAACTCGGCACGCACATTTGAGATGATGTCGAGTGCGCGCCAACCCGGCCGGTTGACCGGCATCAGAGAGGTGGAGACTCACCGATGGCCGACATCACCATGTTGATCCTCGCCGACCATGACTGGTTCCGCGAACAGTTCGCCCGCCTCGATTACCTGCAGGCGGAGCGTGCCGCCGACCGGGCCGCGCTCGCACGGGTGTGGCGACCGCTCGCCGACAAGCTCGACGTGCACGCCTACATCGAAGAAAAGATCTTCTACCCGCAGCTGCTCAAACGCGGCGGTGACGACGCCGAAGGCGAGACCCTCGACGCGATCGGCGACCACAACGACATTCGCGACGGGGTGCGCGAGGCGGACGCGGCCGAACCCGGCAGTGAGCCGTGGTGGGCGGCGGTCGGGCGCACCCGGGAGGCCAACGACGACCACATGGGCGAAGAGGAGCGCGAAGGCCTGTCGGATTTCCGTCGCAACGCCCCGATCGGTCTTCGCGAAGCGCTCGGGCGCCAATACAGCGAGTTCATGGCCGAGCACCCCACCACCGCGGGGTTGTCGATCACGGACCGGGACCCGCGTGTCTACGTCGAGCAGGCGGAGGCCCCGCACTCCAAACCCACGGACTTTTCGTTGCGCATCGGTGGCCTGAAGGGGCAGTGACGCACGGAAGCACATGACACCGCGTCGCCGCGATAGCCGTCGACCGACCGGCGACGAACCCGGTTACCCGACCCCGCTGGTTCGCCCCCGGAAACTTTCGGGTAAGCCATCATCCGATGGTTATTCGACACCGCCGGAGGAAATGGGCACGTAAAGAAATCAGAGTTGCCGACCCCGCGATGCGCCGGACCATCATGGGCACCGCGATCGGGAACTTCATGGAGTGGTACGACTTCGGGGTCTACGGGTATATCGCGACCACGATCGCCCAGGTGTTCTATCCCGGCAAGAGCGTCAGCGGTGTCCATCTCATCGCGACCTTCGGAACGCTCGCGGCGGCATTCGTCGTGCGTCCGCTCGGCGGTTTCATCTTCGGTCCGCTGGGCGACCGCATCGGACGGCACCGGGTGCTGGTGGTCACCATCCTGATGATGACGGTGAGCACGACCATGACCGGCTTGCTGCCCACCTACAGCACCATCGGCATCTGGGCGCCGATCCTGCTCGTCATCGCACGAATATTTCAGGGCCTGTCGACCGGCGGCGAGTACGTCGGCGCCATGACCTATCTCGTCGAGCAGGCCCCCGACCACAAACGCGGCATGATGGTCGGGTTCTTGCCGATGGGCAATCTGGTGGGGTTCGTCCTGGCCGGCTTGCTGGTGACCGGGCTGCAGACCTGGCTTCCGGACGACGACATGCTGACCTACGGCTGGCGGATTCCGCTGCTGTTGGGCCTGCCTTTCGGCCTGGTCGCGTTGTTCCTGCGGCTACGGCTCGAGGAGTCCTCGGCCTACCAGAGCGCCCACGAGGATGCGCAGACGTCGGGCGCCCGGGGCCGGCAGCAGATTCGGCGCACCATCGTCGAGCAGTGGCGGCCCATGCTGATCTGCGCCGCGCTGGTACTGACCTCTCAGGTCGCTGATTTCATGCTCACCGGATATCTGCCGACGTACCTGCGACTCTTCGTGCGGGTAGGGCACACCGCCGGACTTGTCATGATCGTGTCCACGCTGGCGATCCTGATGGTCACCGTGGTGCTCGTGGCCGCCCTGTCCGATCGCATCGGCGTCAAACCCATCATGTGGACGGGCTGCGGCCTGCTGATCGTCGCCTCCATCCCGGCGTTCCTGCTCATCCGCTTCGGCGGCATTTATCCGGTGATCTTCATGGGGGTGCTGCTGATCGGCCTGATGGAGCTGTGCTTCGACAGCACCGGGCCGGCCATGCTGCCGGCACTGTTTCCCACCAACGTGCGCTACGGGGCGCTGGCCATCTCGTACAACATCTCGATTTCGCTCGTCGGCGGTATCACCCCGCTGATCGCCCAGGCGCTGGTATCGGGCACCGGCAACGTGATGGTGCCGGCCTACATGCTGATCTTCGCCGGCGTGGTGGGCGCGATCACGTTGCTGTTCACGCCCGAAGTCGCCGGCAAACCGTTGCCGGGCTCCGGGCCCGCGGTCGAAACCGAGCAGGAGGCTCGCGCGCTCGCCGACGACGCCCGCTAGCGACCTCCGGCACGGCTCGCGATACGGGGTGCAGCACACCGAGGACTAACAACCCCGGCCAGCAGCGGGCGGAAGCGATCGAGTACCCCGGGCGATAGTTTCGACGCATGACGCGACGGATCGTTGTGGTGGGAGCGGGTATCGCAGGGCTGGCGGGCGCCGTCGGCCTGCAGCGGCGCGGTCACGACGTCACGGTCATAGAACAGCGCACCGACACCTCGACGGGCGCTGGAATCAGTATTTGGCCCAACGCGCTCGCCGCGCTGGACCACCTCGGACTGGGGGACGAGGTCCGGGCGGCTGGTGCACGGACCACCGCGGGGGCGCTGCGTTGGCACGATGGCTCGTGGCTGCGCCGCCCAGCAACCGAGCGGTTCACGAGGGCGCTCGGCGAACCACTCGTGGTGATACGACGCGCGGCGCTCAGCGACATCCTCACCGGCGGGCTGACGGCAGGCACCGTGGAATACGGGCTGGCCGCCACCGGGCTGGCCGCGACCGCCAACGGAGTACGCCTACAGCTGTCCGATACCTCGGTGCGCACGGCTGATGCGGTCATCGGCGCCGATGGCACCCACTCCATCGTCGCCCGCCACCTCAACGGTCCGCTGACCAACCGCTACGTCGGATACACCGCGTGGCGCGGTATCGCACGCTATGCCATGGATCCACAGTTCGCCGGAGAGACGCTCGGACCTGGCGCCGAAACGGGTCATGTCCCCATGGGGCCCGGGCTCGCGTATTGGTTCAGCACCGAACGCGCGCCCGAGGGACAGGTTTCGCCGGGGGGAGAATTGCCCTATCTGCAGGCCAAGCTCGCCCGCTGGCCCGAACCCATCCCGAGCATCCTTGCGGCCACCAGGCCTGCCGACATCTTGCGCGACGACCTCTACGACCGCACCGCCGCCCGGCACTGGGCACGCGGACCGGTCGTCCTGGTCGGCGACGCCGCCCATCCGATGCGTCCGCATCTGGGCCAGGGCGGCTGCCAAGGGCTGGAAGACGCGGCAATCCTCGCCGCGTTTGTCGACCAAAGCCCTGACCTGCCCACCGCTTTTGGCCGGTTCGCCGCCTTCCGCCGACCCCGGATCAAGTTCCTGGTCCGCGAGTCGGCATTCCTCGGAAAGATCGTCAACCTACGTCCGGCGCTTCTGAGCGCCGCCGCTAGCCGCGCCACCGTCCTGATCCCGGAATCACTGCTGGACCGCCATTTGGCCAAGGTGGCGTCACGGTCGGCCTTCGCTTCGCCCGACCCGCGATGATCCCTCACCGGAGTTACGAACCCATCGCGTAGGGCTTCTCCCCACCTGTTCGCGGTCTAGGCGCCGACGGACCTAGCCACTTGACGAACCCCGACGACTCATCGGGGTGTGGCCGGCGCCCGCTTTGGCTATTAGAAGGTAGGCCGTCCGTCCGGTGGGCGGCGCGAGGGCAACAGTTGGGGGCGACACCCATGGAACCGATATCACCGACGGATGCGTTGTTCCTCATAGGCGAGTCACGCGAACATCCGATGCACGTGGGCTCGTTACAGCTCTTCGAGCCCCCCGCGGATGCCGGGCCACATTTCGTGCGCGAGTCCTATCAGGCGATGCTCGAATGCACCGACGTGCAACCGGCCTTCAGCAAGCGTCCGGCCTTCTTCGGCGGCGTCACCAATGTCGCGTGGTCCTTCGACAAGGAGGTCGAGCTCGACTACCACCTTCGCCGCTCCGCTCTGCCGGAACCGGGCCGGGTCCGGGACCTGCTGGAGTTGGTTTCCCGGCTGCACGGCAGCCTGCTCGACCGGCACCGCCCGATGTGGGAAGCGCACCTCGTCGAAGGCCTTCAGGACGGCCGCTACGCCGTGTACACGAAGTACCACCACTCCCTCATGGACGGCGTCTCCGCGCTTCGCCTGATGCAGCGCGCCTTCACCTCCGATCCGGACGACGACGAGTTGCGCGTCCCGTGGAGCCTGCCCCCGCGAAAGCGCGGCGGACACAAACGCCCGTCCCTGTTCGAGCGGGCCGGCCGCGCCGCGGGATCGGCGCTGGCGTTGGCACCGTCCACGCTGAAGCTCGCGCGGGCCGCGCTGCTCGAACAACAACTCACCCTTCCGTTCCAGGCGCCGCGGTCCATGTTCAACGTCCGGATCGGCGGTGCGCGGCGGGTGGCCGCGCAGTCCTGGTCATTGGAGCGCATCAACGCGGTCAAGGCAGCCGCCGGTGTGACGGTCAACGACGTGATACTCGCTATGTCCGCCGGGGCCCTTCGGGCTTATCTGCTGGATCAGAACGCTCTGCCGGATGCCCCGCTGACCGCGATGGTTCCGGTCAATCTCCGCAAGGACGACGACGACCGCGGCGGGAACATGGTCGGCACCTTCCTGTGCAACCTCGCGACCGACCTCGACGACCCGGCGAAACGGCTCGAGGTCATCAGCGCATCCATCCGCGACACCAAAGAGGTCTTCTGGCAGCTGCCCCCGGTTCAGCAGTTGGCCCTGTCCGCCTTCAACATCGGGGGGCTGTTCTTCGGGCTGATCCCCGGCTATCTCTCCGCGGCCTCACCGCCGTTCAACATCGTCATTTCGAACGTGTCGACGGGCGGATCGGAGCAGCTGTACTGGCGCGGCGCCCGGCTGGACGGGAACTACCCGCTGTCCATCCCCCTCGACGGCCAGGCGGTCAACATCACCGTCACCAACAACGCCGACAACCTCGACTTCGGTCTGGTCGGCTGCCGACGCAGCGTCCCGCACCTGCAGCGAATGCTCGATCATCTGGAGGCGTCCCTGAAGGAATTGGAGGTCGCCACCGGCGTCTAGGTTCAGGGCAGTTTGATCACCGACACGTACATCTCGACGATTGGCCGGAACAGGTCGACATCATCGAGTTGGCTGCCCAGCACGACCGAGTCGCTGGTGGCAACGAGAACCTGGGCGAACGTCGATGCGGGGATCAGCAAGGTGCCACCGAGCCGGTCTATGCCCGCCACGATGAACTTCGCCAGCGCCTCGACGGCCTCTGATCTCTTGGCGGCCACCCGCTCCCGCGCCTCGGGGTTGCGCAGCAGGTAGAGCATGAACTCGTGAC
This sequence comes from Mycobacterium sp., assembly GCF_025933915.1. Lineage (GTDB taxonomy): Bacteria > Actinomycetota > Actinomycetes > Mycobacteriales > Mycobacteriaceae > Mycobacterium. Next base: position 358 of record NZ_JAICZA010000036.1, on the reverse strand, counting down.
CCAGCGCGGCGTGCTCCGCCCCGCGGTCGCGGCTGAGCTGGCTCCACCGCTTGGCGATCTCGTCGAGTTCCCGCGCACCGACCTGCGTTGCCGGAGCCATCACTTCGGTGAAGTTGACGAAGTACCGACGCCAGTAGCGATCACTGACCGCCAGGAAAAGATCCTCCTTCGTCGAAAAGTGTTTGTAGATCGCACCTTTCGTGTAACCGGCGGCATGGGCAATATCGTCGAGCGTCGCCGCGACGAAACCCTTTTCGCCGAAGACCTCCTCGGCGGCATCGATCAGGAGTGAGCGAGTGTGCTCCAGGCGGCGCTCTCGCGTCCAACGCTCAACCATGCGCCAGATTCTGCCAGAGCT
>NZ_JAICZA010000110.1 GCF_025933915.1 Mycobacterium sp. | reverse complement strand
GTGCCGAAGTTCATTCGGCGATCGGTGCCGGACTCCGGGGCCGTCATCTCCGGCGCGCGCGCGGAGGTGAAGCGTCAAACCGGCGCCGATCAGATCAAGTCCCAGACCATCACCCGGTTCACCCGCAGCCAGTTGATTCAGCTGGTGCTGTTCGGTGCGCTGGTCTATGTCGCATATCCCTTCATCAGCACGGCGCCGACGTTCTTCTCCGAGCTGAGGACGGCGAACTGGTCGTGGGCGCTGCTGGGCTTACTGGTGTCGGCGTTGACCTACGTCGGTGCGGCCGCCGCGTTGTGGGCCTGCGCCGATGGCATGGTGAACTTCTGGACGCTGTCAATCGCGCAGGTGGCCAACACTTTTGCCGCGACCACCACCCCCGCCGGTGTCGGTGGACTGGCGCTGTCCACCCGGTTCTTGCAGAAGAGCGGCTTGTCGGCGATGCGCGCGACCGCGGCGGTGGCGCTGCAGCAGTCGGTACAGGTGATCGCGCATCTCGCACTGCTGATCTTGTTCAGCGCCGCGGCCGGCGCCTCGATGAATCTCTCGCATTTCGTGCCGAGTGCGACATTGCTGTATCTGATCGCGGGTGTGGCGCTGGGCATCATCGGCACCTTCTTGTTCGTGCCCACGCTGCGCAGGTGGCTGTCCACCGAGGTGCGCCCGAAGCTGAACGAGGTCGTCAGCGACCTGGTGAAGCTCGCCCGCGAGCCGCGCCGGCTGGCCCTGATCCTGCTGGGCTGTGTCGGCACCACCCTGGGCGCGGCGCTGGCGCTGTGGGCCAGCATCGAGGCTTTCGGCGGCGGCACGACATTCGTCGCCGTCACCGTGGTCACGATGGTCGGCGGGACGCTGGCGTCGGCCGCCCCGACCCCCGGCGGCGTCGGCGCCGTCGAGGCGGCGCTGATCGGTGGCCTGGCCGCCTTCGGCGTGCCGGCCGCCATCGGTGTGCCGTCGGTGCTGCTGTATCGGATGCTGACCTGCTGGCTACCGGTTTTCGTCGGGTGGCCGGTGATGCGGTGGTTGACCGCCAACGAGATGATCTGACCGATCCCGCTCAGGTGTTGCCCGATTCGGCCTGCGTGACCACGAAAACCGTTGACCTGCGTACAGTTTGGCCGGCCGTGGTGGTCAAATACACGAGGTAGTAGTCCTCGGGCACCGACTGCGCCACCGTGATCGGGATGGCGACGCTGGCCGCTCCGCCGGCGTCGAATTGGCCGGACGCGGGCTTGACGGTGATCCCGGCATCGGAGGACGTACCGGAGACCGTGTAACCGTCGGTGCCGCCGATCATGCGTTGCGCGTCGAGGGTGACCGTGCCCGTCTGCCCGGGCGCGATGGTGACGACGGGTTGGGCAACGTTGGCGGTCAGCGCCGAACTGCCCGCCCCGAACGACGGCGGCGCGTCCGCTTCGGCTGTGCCCCAACGCTTGTCGGGGTAGGCGGCGAGGGAGAACGCCAGCGTACCGCCGGTAGCGATGATCGACTCCGGCAGCGACGTGCGCCCGCTGGCCTGGCCGTCGATCTTCAGGCCGCTGACGTACTTGAGGTGCTGCGGTCCGGACGCGCCCGGGGCGGAGATCCGGATGGACTTGCTATCCGGCAGCGCGATTTCGGCGCGGTCGAAAAGCGGTGCGCCGACGGTCAGGATCGGGGTTCCCGGGGTGGCCGGATACAGGCCCAGCGCCGCCCACACGTACCAGGCGGCCAGCGCGCCCAGGTCGTCGTTGCCCGGCTCCCCGTCGGCCGTCGGCGCGAAGAGCCCGCGCACCCGGTCGACCGTGCGCTGCGTCTTCCACGGTTGACCGATGTAGTTGTAGAGCCACGGCACACCGAAGCTCGGCTCGTTGCCGGCCCACAGATAGGGGCGGTTGGGGCCGACGTTGAGCTTCTCGGTGAAGCGGTCGAGCCGCTCGGCCACGGCCCCGCGGCCGCCCAGAGCGGTCACCAGGCCCGCGACATTGTGCGGCACCGACCACACGTACTGGTCGGCGTTGCCCTCGTCGTACCCGACCTGGCCGAAGTTCTCCGGTGCCACGACGAACGCGGGGCCGGGGCGGAAGAATCCGCTCCAGCTGCGGGGCACCACGGATCGGGTGGTCGGATTGAACAGGTTCTGCCAGTACTGCGCTCGATTTCCGAATTCGGCGGCGGTCGCCCCGTCGCCGAGCGAGTCGGCGAATCTGGAGATGGTGAAGTCGTCGATCGACCACTCGAGCGTGATCGACGCGTTGGCGATCCAGCCGTTGCGGCCGAACTCCAAGGTGAACGGGGCGTAACCGAGCCGCAGGTAGGTGGCGATGCCGGGCCGCTCCACGTATCCGGCCAGCCCCACCCCACCTTTGGTGGCCCCGTCGACCATGTAGCGCAGCGCGGCATGCACGTCGAAGTCCTTGGCTCCGAAGGTGTTCAGGTTGACGATCAGCGGCACGACGCTGTCCCCCGTCATCTCGCCGGTCGCGGCGTTCGCGAACGCCCAGCGCGGCAGCGAACCGCTTTGATCGGCGTCGTTCACCAGGGACTGGGCCATGTCGCTGGCCCGCTCCGGGAACAGCAACGCCTGCAGCGCCGCCAGGCACCGGTAGGTATCCCAGTCGGAGAAGTTGGCGTACTGCGTGTGGCCCGCGGCCACGGTGTGGATGCCGCCGTCGAACCCGACGTAGCGCCCGTCGGCGTCGTTGAAGGTGTTGGGGTGCAGCAGGGTTCGGTACAGCGAGGTGTAGAAGGTCGTCAGGTCGTCGGCGTCCCTGCCGGCCACCGTTATCCGGGACAGGGCGGCGTTCCATTCCCTCGATGCGGCGGCGCGAACGTCGTCGAAGCTCGCCGCGCCCTCGGCCGCCAGGTTCGCCCGCGCGCCCTCGATCCCGACGTAGGAGATCGCGGTCCGCACCTCGAGCACCGAACCGGCCGGAAACTCCACGTAGCCACCGCTGTACGGCGCATTCGCGGCGCGGGCCCCGGCGTACACCGTCTGGCCATCCCAGGATCCGTACGCGGTGAAGGGCCGGCTGAACTTCATGGCGAAATACACCGTGTAGGCGTTCGGCTTGTCGCAGAACCCACCGCTGGTGGCCCAGCCGGTGATCGTGGTGTCGTCCTGCCCGATCTCGATGGTCGCGCGGGAGTTGCCCGCCAGCGACGAACCCGAGCGCACCTGCAGCCGGGCGGTCCGGCCGTTGTCCGGGTAGCTGAATCGCCCGACACCCGTGTGCGCGGTGGCGGTCAGCTCCGCCTTCACCCCGGTGCCGGGGAACCGCACCGTGTAATAGCCGGGCTCACCCTGCTCGGTGTCGTCGTGGGCGATCTTTTCCCACGCGTTCCAGGGTTGCAGGCCGATCCCGCTGGTGGTCGGCAGCATCGAGATGTCGCCGAACGCAGCGCATCCCACCGACGCGTGGGTCATGCTGAACCCGCTCGCGCGGGGGTTGTCGTAGTTATAGCCGGCGTAGTTGCCGACCGTGTCCGGCGAGTACTGCACCATCCCGAACGGCACGGTGGCGCCGGGGAAGTTGTTGATCTCTCCCACCGTCTCACCGCCCGTGCCGGTGCCGATGAGCGTCGCAACGTGATCGACCGGATTGGCCACGAACACGGGCGGGCCGTCATACCCCTTCGGCGGGGCCGCGGCGATGAAGGTCAGGAAGACGGCTGACGCCGCGATGACCGCAATCAATGCCCTTCGTGACCGCATACCTGTCTCTTACTGGACAACGACCGTAAAGCGCCGCATTGCGGTGGCGTTTTCGCCCATGAATTGAATAGCGACTGCAGGCAGCCAAGTGGCCAGCAAAAGACCCAAGAAATACCGGCAAACTTGCACGCCATTTCGGCTACTGTCATTCAGCGTGGCTGGCGCTGGTATCGGCCCAATTTTCGGGAGCCTGGATTAATGAAACATTTGACTCTAGCAACCATTTGCGTGGCGCTGAGTTTGGCGCTTGTCGGTTGCGGCCACGACCAGAAATCCGGTGACAAAACATCCACATCGACCCCGACGTCGACGACCTCGGCGTCAACCTCGTCGCAAACCAGCACGGCGCCGGCGGCGAAGGCCAAGTACACCATCGCCGACTACGTCAAGGACAACCACATCTCCGAGACGCCAATCCACCACGGCGATCCCGGCCCGAACGTCGACCTGCCGGTGCCCCCGGGCTGGCAGCTCAACCAGGGCTCGGGCGCCTCCTATGGCGCCATCGTGCAAACGCACCCCGCCAATCCCGCCGATCCGCCCACCGTCTCGGCGCTGTTCTCCAAGCTCACCGGCGACGTCGACCCCGCGAAGGTCATCGAATACGCCCCGGGCGAGGTGCAGAATCTGCCCGGGTACGAGGGCGGCGGTGATGGTTCCGCGTCCACGCTCGCCGGTTTCCAGGCCTGGCAGCTGGGCGGCACCTACCGAAGGGGCGGCAAAACCCGTGTCATCGCGCAGAAAACGGTGGTGATCCCCAGCCAGGGGGCGGTCTATGTGCTCCAGCTCAACGCCGATGGCCTGGAGAGCGATCAGGGCCCGCTGATGGACGCGACCAGCGTCATCGACGAAAAGACCACCATCACCGGATGAAAGGTTCACCGCAGCGCCGGATGGCTCTACGGTGAACGCATGACGGAGCAGCCGTATGCGGTCGATACCGGGCATCCACCATCGGCGCTCTTGCGCCTCGTCAACCCGGTGATGGGGTTTCTGCTGCGCAGTCCGTTCGCCGGCGCCGCGCGCAAGCAATTCATGGTGTTGAGTTTCACCGGGCGCAAGACGGGGCGTCCGTATTCAATTCCGTTGAGCGCACACCTGATTGACGATCAGCTTTACGCGCTGACCGGTGCGCCATGGAAGCAGAACTTCCGCGACGGCGGCGCCGCCCAAGTCGTGTACGACGGCAAGACGACGGCGATGCGCGGCGAGCTCATCCGCGACCGGGCCGTCGTTTCGGATCTCTTGTCGCGCGCCGCCGAGTCCTATGGCGTGGCGCGCGCACAGCGCATGATCGGATTGAAGTTCCGCGATCACCGCATACCGACACGCGACGAGTTCGCCGAGGCGGTCGACCGGCTCCACCTGGGGGCGGTGCGATTGAGTGCGGCCGAATAGCGCGCTCAGCCGCTCCCGCCGTCCGGGTGACCACCGCCGCTGGGCGCGTGCAGCTGCACGAGGGCACGCAGGCGCTGGTCGAATCGCGACCGCGCGGTGATCACTTCCTTGCCCAGCGCCGAGAAGTCTTCGGCGATGCGCCGGGCGAGCAGCCCGACCTTGATGTTTCCCGATTGGGACAGCATTTTGAGCATGGTGAACGCGGCGTCCTCGTCGATGCCGTAAACCAGCATCAGCATCCCTTTGGTGCGGTCGATCACGCCGCGACGCCCGGCGATCTCGGAGACCTTGGCGGTGATGGATTCCTCGCGGCTGTGGGTGGGTGCCGGTATGACTTCGATGTAGAAGCCGTGGGTCCCGATGACCTCGTCGTTGTCGTCGCAGAATCGATCGCCCACCACGATGACGTGGTGGATGAGGCCGTCGGTGTCCACGATGCGATGCCGCGTGCTGAACGCCTGACGACGCCTGATCATGTCGTTGATGCCGTCCGCGACCTTAGGGCGGTCGGCCGGATGTTTGTGCGACAGCACCAGCTCGGTGGTCGGTGTCACGGTCCCGGGTTGGTAACCGTGCATGCGCTGGACCTGGTCGGACCACACCCAGCGCTGTCCCTCGAAGTAGAAACGGAACCAGCCCACGCACAGCGGTATGGCGCCGGCCAGATCCCGCTCGATCGTCGCGGCCAGGCCGTCTAGTTTCCAGGACACGGCGAACGTTTCGCGTCGAGGGCAATCGGGCTGGCGGCGCAGGGCATTCGCGACCTCAGGTGGACCGCTGCTGCCCGTACAGGAAAACTGGGACTGCGCATGCAGGAGAGAGCTACCCCCATCGGCGTGAGGTTACAGTTTCTGACCGGTGGTCACCGCGGAATCAACAAAATTGCCGGACGAGTAAGTTTGGGCTCGCTCACCCGCACGGGCCCGCGCCCGCGGCTGCGCGGGTCCGGGTGACGAGGGGTTGCTCGAAACCGGCATCGGCCACGGCCCGCCGCACGGCCTCGCCGACCAGTCCCGTGCGCTCGACCGGCACCAGCGCGATCACACAGCCGCCGAATCCACCGCCGGTCATCCGCGCCCCGAGCGCACCCGCCCGCACCGCGGTGTCCGCGATCAGGTCGATGCGTTCGGTGGTGATCTCGAAGTCCTCACGCATGGAGGCGTGCGACGCGGTGAAAATCCGACCTGCTTCGGAATAGTCCGAATCACCTAGCGCCGCAACATAATCGATGACCCGCTGGTTTTCGGTGAGCACGTGGCGGGCGCGACGGGCGTCGACCGGGTCCCGCACGGCGGCCAAGTCGGCGGGCCCGCGATCGCCCACCTCACGCAGTGACGACGCCGCCAGATCGGCGGCCGCCCGCTCGCAGGACAGGCGCCTGGCCGCGTAGTCACCGCCGGCATGACTGTGGCGCTCCCGGGAGTCGATCAGCAGCAGGGCAACGCCGGCGCCGTCCGGGTCGAAAGCCACCGGCGTGACGGCCAGATCGGAGAAGTCGATCAGCACCGCGGTCGCGGGCCGGCCGAACAGCGAGGCGAGCTGGTCGAGCAAACCCGTTGGCGCACCGACATACTCGTTTTCGGCCCGCTGTGCGAGCCGTGCCCGCTCTCTGGGGTCGATGCGCACACCGGCGGCCGATACGATCGCGCCCAGCGCCGCGCATTCCAGCGCCGCCGACGACGACAGGCCCGAGCCCATTTCCACCTCGCTGGTGATCGACATCGCGCCGCCGGGCACCGGGTGGCCACCTCCGCGCAGCGCCCACATCACCCCGGCCACATAGGCCGCCCAGCCGGTCACCTCCCCCGGAGCGGTGCCGAGCGGAATGCGCACCGGGGCGTCCGCGCGATCGCTGACCACGGTGATCGCATCGTCGTGGGCCGGCGCGAAAGTCGCCACCGTGCGCTGCGGCAATGCGATCGGCAGCGAGAAACCCAGGTTGTAGTCGGTGTGCTCGCCGATCAGGTTGATCCGCCCCGGCGCGGCGTAGCACACCGTCACTGCAGTTCTCGCAACCGCTGGGCCACGCTTTCGGGGGTGACGTCGCCGATGAAGGCGTCCATCGCCGATTCGGAGGCCGCCAGGTACTTGAGCTTGGTGGCGCTGCGCCGGATGGACATCAATTCGATGTGAAAGTATCCCTCCGCCTGAGCTCCGGTGCCGGAATACTGGTGCACCGCCGAAATGTAGGGCAGCGGTGCGGAATACATCCGGTCGAAACGCTTCAGCACGTCGAGATAGACAGCTACGAACCCATCCACTTCGTCCTCGTCGAGGCCTATCACGTTGGGCACGAACCTGTTCGGATAGATGTGCACCTCGACCGGCCAGCGCGCTGCGAACGGCACGAACGCGGTGAACAAGTCATTACGCGCGACGATGCGACTGCCGTCGGCGACCTCGTGGGCCAGCAGATCACCGAACAGGTTGTCGCCATGGCGCTTTCGGTGTGTGCGAGCCTGTTCCAGCATGGCGGCCGTGCGCGGCGTCAGATAGGGATAGCCGTAGATCTGACCGTGTGGATGGGTCAGCGTGACCCCGATTTCCTCGCCGCGGTTCTCGAAGCAGAACACCTGCTCGATGCCCGGTGTGTCCAGCAGGTCGGCCGTGCGGTGCCGCCATGCCTCGACCACCAGCCGCGCGTGCGGCGGCGTCAACTCGGCGAAGGATCCGGTGTGGTCGGCCGAAAAACAGATCACCTCGCAGCGGCCATCCGCCGGGGCGGACACGAAGCCGTCGACGTCGCCGGGGTCGGGGAGCGGCGCCGCGGCGCCGGACAGGCTGGGAAAGCGGTTCTCGAAGACGACCACGTCGTAGTCCGGGGCGGGTACCTCACTGGTCAGCCCGGTCGGGCCCGGACACAGCGGGCACGCCTCCGGCGGTGGCTTGTAGGTGCGGTCCTGGCGCAGCGCCGCGATGATCACCCACTGCCCGGTAGTCCGGTCGAACCGCAATTGCGACTGCGCAGTGGAATCAGTAGCACGCGCCGGCAGCGGCCGGCGATCCTCGACCGGCGCGGGACGATGCCCGGGCAGCGAGAAGAACAGCAGGTCACGACCGTCAGACAGCTTCGCGCGCGTCGGCGGAGTCACGATGTCGAAGACTAGCTTGGTCAGGTATGTCCCGGCAGCGAGCAGACACAGAACCGCACGCAAGTCGGCCTGAGAGCGCGATTCCGCGTCTGCTCGCGGAGACGAGGGGGTCCCCGATCACCGCTGGCTACGACCGCGCCCGCAACTGGGTGATCGGCTCCGATCCTGGCTTGCTGCGGCTGCGGATGGCGACCCGGACGACGGCCGCGCTGGGTCTCTCACTGGTGGTCCTCTTCGTCCTGACCAGGGCGACGGGACAACCCCTGACGGTCGCGCTGCTGGGCGTCGTCATCACCATGGTCGCGTCGCGATCCGTCAACGAGCCCAACCCCCGCCGGCAACGAATCACCATGGCGCTGTTGCCCGTCCCCGCCGCGGTGGCCATCACCGCCGCCGCGCTGCTGGCGCCGCAGGTGGTGGCCAGCGATGCCGTCTTCGTGGTGATCGTGTTCACCGCCGCCTACATCCGCCGCTTCGGGGCGCGCGGCAGGGCGCTGGGGATGGTCGCGTTCATGTCGTACTTCTTCACCCTGTATCTGCGGGCCCGAGTCTCGGAGCTGCCCTGGATGATCGGCGCGGTCGCGGTGGGCGCGGTGTGCACCTACGTGATGACCACCTACGTGCTGCCCGACCGGCCCGAGCGGGTGCTGCGCGCCACCATCCGGGCGCTGCGGGCGCGGATGGCGATCGTCGTCGACACCACCGCCGAAGCGGTGCGGACGGGCCGCCTCGACGAACGGCGGCGGCGCCGCATGCGGGCGCGCACCGTCCGGCTCAACGAGACCGCCCTGCAGGTGCAAAGCCAGATCGAGGACAATGCCGATCCGGGCGCGCTGTGGCCCGGCGTCACCGCCGAGCAGCTGGCGCCGTGGCTGCTGGACGCCGAGCTGGCCATCGAATGGGTCGCCACCGCCGGCCGCCGTGCCGCCGCCGTGGCGGGCGAGACCCCGGAAGCCATCCCCGCCCCCACTCGGGTCGCCCTCGTGGACGCGCTGTCCCAGCTGGCGCGGGCGATCCGCCTGCCCGAACCCGAAGGGCTGCGCCGCGCCGCCGGCCACGCGCAACGGCTGCTGGACGAGCAGCGCGGCACCGCGGGAGCCCCGGCGGCCGATGAGGACCCGGGCGGCACCGCCGTCCGCCGCCTCGCCCTGGCGATCATCAACGCCGCGGGAGCAACGTCCGACGTGCGGGCGATCGTCGACCGAATGTCCACCGGCGCCCCCCTCGATGACGCCGACGGCGAGCGCCCACCGACGGCCGAGCGCGCCGCGCCGGAGGAGACGGCCGAAGAGGACCACCCCGGCGGGCTGCTGCCGACCACCCGGCAAGCGATCCAGGTGTCCGTCGCCGCATCGCTGGCCATCATCGCCGGGGAGTTGGTCTCGCCGGCCCGCTGGTATTGGGCGGTGATCGCCGCGTTCGTCATTTTCGCCGGCACCAACTCCTGGGGCGAAACCCTGACCAAGGGCTGGCAGCGCCTGCTCGGCACCCTGCTCGGCGTCCCCGCCGGCGTGCTGGTGGCCACGCTGCTGACCGGCCACCAAGCGGCCGCGCTGGCCGGAATCTTCGCGTGCCTGTTCTGCGCCTTCTACTTCATGACGGTCACCTACAGCCTGATGACCTTCTGGATCACCACGATGCTGGCGCTGCTGTACGGCCTGCTCGGCCAGTTCTCCTTCGGCGTGCTGATGCTGCGGATCGAAGAGACCGCGATCGGTGCCGTCATCGGAGCGACCGTGGCCATCGTGGTGTTGCCGACGAACACCCGAACCGCGATCCGCACCGACACCCGCGCCTTCCTGACGAGCCTGTCTGAGCTGATCGAGGTCTGCACCGCGACCATGTTCGGTGAGGACGAGGGCGCCAGCCCGTCCGAATTGGCGCGCCGGGTCGATCGGGATCTGCAGCAGTTCCGGGTCACCGCCAAGCCACACCTGGCGGGCGTCGCCGGGCTCGCGGGCCGACGCAGCATCCGCCGCGCCCTGCGGATTTTCACCGCGTGCGACCAGTACGGCCGCAGCCTGGCGCGCAGCAGCGAGCAGTATCAGGACCCGGTCGGTTCACCGCCGCTCGCCCAGGCCTTTTCGGCGGCCGCCGCCCAGACGCGACGCAACATCGAGGCGTTGCAGGAGGCCATCGATGGTGGTCACGCACCGACCCTGGTCTCGGCGGCCGACGAGCTCGACGCCGCCGAAACCCTGGCCCGGCAACGCGACGGCGACGGTCAGGGCGGCGAATCACGGCCCGACACCCGGCGATTCCTCACCGCGGTGCACGCCCTTCGCCAGATCGAGCGGGCCGTCATCACCGCCGCCACCAATCTCGGTGGACGCGAACGCGTCCAGACGGCCGGCCCCGCCCCGCGCTGACGCGCGGCGCACCGCTTTGCTACCGATCGCGCACGCACGCGGCTACCATCTTGCTGACCGCCCCGGTCCGTAGCCACAGCCGAGGAGCAATCCCATGGCCACACCGAACCTTCCGCCGGGCTTTGATTTCACCGATCCCGACATCTATGCCCACCGGTTGCCGGTGCGGGAGTTCGCCGAACTGCGCGCCACCGAACCGGTCTGGTGGAACGAGCAGGCGCCGGGGCAGGGCGGGTTCGGTGACGGCGGCTACTGGGTGGTGACCAAGCACCGCGACATTCGCGACGTCTCGCTGCGCAGCGACGTGTTCTCGTCGGCCGCGAAGTCGATCGTCCCGCGTTACCGGGAAGACTTGGCGGCCGGGCAGATTGAGGCGGGCCGGGCGTCGATGATCATGATGGACGATCCCGAGCACAGCCGGTTGCGCAAGATCGTCTCGCGGGCCTTCACGCCGCGTGCGGTCGAGCGGCTGCGGGCCGAACTTTCCGAGCGCGCGCGGCGCATCGTGACCGACGCGGCGGCCGCGGGGTCGGGCGACTTCGTCCGTCAGGTGGCCTGCGAGTTGCCGCTGCAGGCCATCTCCGCGCTGCTCGGGGTTCCGCACGAGGACTACGACAAGCTGTTCGACTGGACGAACAACATGATCGGCAGCGACGACCCGGAGTTCGCCGGCAACGACGCGCTGACTTCGGCGGGCGAATTGATGTGGTACGCCATGCAATTGGCGGCCCGCAAGGCCGAGGAGCCCGGCCCAGAAAATCCGGACATTGTCACCACGCTGATCCAGGCCGACGCCGACGGCCAGCGTCTGTCGGAGGCGGAGTTCGGCATGTTCGTGGTCACGCTGGCCGTCGCCGGAAACGAGACGACTCGCAACTCGATCACGCAGGGAATGATGGCCTTCACCGACTATCCGGACCAGTGGGAGTTGTTCAAGGCGCAGCGACCCAAGACCGCGGCCGACGAGATAATCCGTTGGGCCACACCGATCACGGCGTTCCAGCGCACCGCGTGCCGGGACACCGATCTCGGTGGCGCGACCATCGAGAAGGGACAGCGGGTAGTGCTGTTCTACCGCTCGGCCAACTTCGACGAAGAGGTCTTCGACGACCCGTTCACCTTCGACATCTTGCGCAGCCCCAACCCGCACGTCGGTTTCGGTGGCACCGGGGCGCACTACTGCATCGGCGCCAACCTGGCCCGCATGACGATCGACCTGATGTTCAATGCGCTCGCCGATCACCTGCCCGACCTGACCCCGGTGGGGGACCCGCAGCGGCTGCGGTCGTCGTTCATCAACGGCATCAAGCACTGGCAGGTCGACTATCGAGGCAGCCGCCCCGTCGCGTCATGAGAATCGCCATCAGCGGTGCCGGTGTGGCCGGGGCGGCACTCGCCCACTGGCTGCATCGCACCGGCCACACGCCGACGCTGATCGAGCAGGCGCCGCAATTCCGCACCGGCGGCTACATGATCGACTTCTGGGGAGTCGGCTACCAGGTGACCCAGCGCATGGGCATCGAGGAGCCGATCCGGGCCGCCGGATACGAGATGGAACGGCTTCGTTCGGTCGGCTCGCGCGGCGAGGTCAAGGCGGACGTGGACGTGAACGCCTTTCGCCGGCTCCTGGGCACCGACTTCACCAGCCTGCCGCGCGGCGATCTGGCCGCCGCGATCTACGCCACCATCGAGGACAAGGTCGAAACGGTCTTCGGCGATAGCGTCGCCGCCGTCGACGAGGACGAGGACGGTGTCCGGCTCACCCTCGACAGCGGGGGCGCGCGCGAATTCGACCTGGTGATCGGCGCCGACGGACTGCATTCCAACGTGCGCCGTCTGGTCTTCGGCCCGGAGGAACGATTCGAGCGTTACCTGGGCTGCAAGGTTGCAGCCTGCGTGGTCGACGGTTACCGGCCGCGCGACGAACTGGCCTACGTCACCTATGCGGTACCCGGGCGCCAATTGGCGCGCTTCGCGCTGCGCGGCGACCGCACCACGTTCTTGTTCATCTTCCGCGCCGAACACGGTGACGCCGGCGTGCCACCGAAAGCGCAGCTGCGCAACACGTTCGGTGACTGCGGCTGGGAAGCCAACGACATGCTGGCCGCGCTTGACGATGTCGATGACCTCTACTTCGACGTCGTCAGCCAAATCCACATGAACCGCTGGTCGCGGGGTCGGGTGCTGCTGGTCGGCGATGCGGCCGGCTGCATTTCGCTGCTGGGCGGTGAGGGCACCGGCCTGGCCATCACCGAGGCCTACGTGCTGGCCGGTGAACTCGCGCGCGCCGGGGGCGACCAGCAGCGCGCGTTCGATGCCTACGAGGCGCGCCTGCGTCCCTTCATCGAAGGCAAGCAGGCCGGTGCGGCACGGTTTATCGGGTTCTTCGCCACCCGGACCCGATTCGGGCTGTGGTTGCGCGGCATGGCGATGCGCACCATGAATTTCGGCCCCATGACACGGCTTCTCGCGGGCGACGTGCGCGACGATTTCGAGCTGCCGGACTACCGCATATAACTACCGAGACGACGCCTGCGTGGCCGCTGGCAGCGCGGCGGGGATCACTCTGATCGCCCGCACCCGAATGCGAGCGCCGCGATGCGGCACCAGGACGACGAATTTCAGCTTCTGTCGCTCGTCGGCGGCGGAGGTGACGCTCAGCTCGGCCCGACGCAGGATCTCGCGCAGCACCACGCGCAGCTCGACCGTGGCGAAACCCGCGCCCAGGCAGCGCCGGTTGCCGCCGCCGAACGGGAACCAGGTCGTCGGGCTGAGCGTGGTGCCCAGCATGCGGTCCGGGTCGAATCGGTGCGGGTCCGAGTACACCGCGGCGCTCGTGTGCACCAGCCCTATTCCGGGTGCCACCGTCACCCCGGCCGGCAGCCGGTATCCGGCGACGTCGGCCGGTTCGGTGAGCACCCGCCCCACGTCGAAGACCACCGGGCGGATCCGCAACGTCTCCTTCGCCAGCGCGTCGAGATATTCGTCGCCGGCCGGATCGCCCGCGGCGCTGGCCTCGGCGGCGGCCACGGCCTTGGCCAGTACGGCCGGGTGGCGGGTCAACCGCTCCAGCGCCCAGGACAACCCGTTAGCGGTGGTGTCGTGCCCGGCCACCAGCAGCGTCATCAGCTGATCCCGCAGCTCACGGTCGGACATCGCCTGCCCGTCGATGTCGGCGCGTACCAGCATGGCCAGCACGTCGGTGCGGTGGGCCACATGTGGGTCCGCGCGGCGCTCGGCGATCTCGGCGTACAGCAGACGGTCGGCTTCGGCGATTCGCCGACGCAGCCGCCGCCACGGGAGATAGCGCTGCAGGTCCGGCTTCGCCAGTGCCAGCGTCGCCCACGGGCCGACGGTGAGCAGCCTCGGCATGATCGCACGCAGCGCGGCGAGCCGGGCCGGGTCCGTGGCGCCGATGACCGTCCGCAGGATCACCTCGAGGGTGATTTCCGACATCTTGGGCGCGGCCGCGAAGCTCGTGCCCACCGGCCACCCCGCGATCTTCTCCGCCGCGATCTCGGCCATGAGTCCGGCTTGGCGTGCGACGGCGTCGCGATGGAATGGCGGAAGCATCAGCCGGCGCCGATCCCGGTGGACGTCTTCGTCGATCACCAGAAGGGAGCTATCGCCGAGCAAGCCGCCCAGAATCGAATTGGCCTCGCCGGCGTGGAAGACGCGGGGGTCGCCGGCGAATACCGTCTTGATGTCGGCCGGGTCAGCCAGATACACGAGCGTCCCGATCGAGGCGACCCGCAGGGTGAACACGCTGCCGTACCGACGCCGGCAGGCGGCGACGAAGTGCGACCCGCGGTGGAGCATCAACGCGGCCTGTATCGCCCGGGGCAGCCGGGGCCCCGGCGGAAAGGTGGCACGCGCGGCGTTGCGCATCGCCACAATTTTACGACCGGCTCGCGCATAAAGCAGGTTTGCTTCGCCGGGCACCTGAATCACAAGGGCAGCGGGGTGGTCTCCGCATCGCGGCGCTCGGTGGCGATGAAGTCCTCGATCAGCTCCACCACCTGGTTCGGCGCTTCCACCTGCGCGAAATGACCTACGTCGGGCAGGATTTCGAGCCTCGCGTCGGTACGAGCCTCGTGCGCGGCGTAGGCGTGGCCGACGGGGATGATGCCGTCGCGCTCTCCCCAGATCGCCATGACCGGCAAGTCCTCACGTAGCGAGAGTCTGTTGAGCGCGCTGACCGCCTGTCCCCGGTAGTCGACTACCGACCTGAGCGTCCGCAGGAAAGACTGCCGCGTCTCACCATCGGACAACGACGAGTAGGCGCTCCACAGCTCGGCCCCGCGCGGCGACTGAATGCCAGCGCTTCTCAACCAGGACCTGAGCTTGTTGCCGGCGGACAGCACGGGTGTCGGCGCGATGATCGGCAGCACCAGTTCCGCTCCGGGGGCCGCAAGCAGCCGCAGCACCCATCCCACATCGGGACCGAGCCCGCCGCTGCTGATCAGGATCAACCGCTTGGCGTAGTCGGGGTGCTGATAGACGAATTGCATCGCGACCCCACCGCCGAGCGAGTGACCGACCACGGTCGCCTGGCCGACGCCGACTTGGTCGAGGAAATCCCGCAGCCACACGGCGAACGCGCCCAGCGAGTAGTCGGTGCGGGGCTTCGCCGACTCGCCGTGACCGAGCAGGTCGGGCGCGATGACCCGGAACCTCTTCGACAACGCCGGTATGACCGACCGCCAGGTGCCCGAACTGCCTGCCATGCCGTGGATGAGCAGCAGCACCTCGCCGTCACCCTCGTCGCGGTAGGCGATGCGATCGCCATGTAGCTCGAGAAATTTCATGTCACTCATGGGGGCTGTGTACCCGCTTTGGTCCTGCTCACGACCGGGGTCGGGGCAAATGCCCGCCGAGTGAGCAATGATCTAGTGCATGACCGAACCGGTTGCGGCCCGCGTGGCCGTCTACCTCGACTTCGACAACATCGTGATCTCCCGCTACGACCAGATTCACGGGCGAAACTCGTTTCAGAAGGACAAAGCCAAGGGCCTCGAGCAGTATTCCGAGCACCTGGCCCGGGCGACGGTCGACGTCGGCGCGATCCTCGACTTCGCGTCGTCGTTCGGGACCTTGGTCCTCACCCGCGCCTACGCGGACTGGTCGGCGGACATCAACGCCGGGTACCGCGGACAGTTGGTGGCCCGCGCGGTCGACCTGGTGCAGTTGTTCCCCGCGGCGGCCTACGGCAAGAACGGCGCCGACATCCGGTTGGCCGTCGACGCGGT
>NZ_JAICZA010000088.1 GCF_025933915.1 Mycobacterium sp. | reverse complement strand
TGGGGCACCCGTTCGGGATGACCGGCGCCCGCATCACCGCCACGCTGCTGAACAACCTGCAGACCCACGACAAGACGTTCGGTCTGGAAACCATGTGCGTCGGCGGCGGGCAGGGCATGGCGATGGTGATCGAGCGGCTGAGCTGAGCCGTTCGGTCCTCGGGTGTGGCCGGGTGTGAATCCTGGGCGGCGGGTGTGAATCCTGGGCTTTGAGCGTGAAGCCTGGGCAGCGACACGCCGGGGCAACCCCACCGTCAGCTCACACTCGACGGCCGAACCGCCCGACAAAGGCAGACGAAAAAACCGGCACGCCTATCGGCGTGCCGGTTTTTGTGCGGCAGAGCTAATCGTTCTGTAGATAACTGAGCAGGCGCAGGATCTCGATGTACAGCCAGACCAGCGTCACGGTCAGGCCCAGGGCGATCCCCCATGCCGCCTTGTCCGGGGCACCGGCGCGCACCATCTGGTCGGCCGCGTCGAAGTCGATCAGGAAGCTGAACGCCGCGATACCGATGCAGACCAGCGAGAAGATGATCGCCAGCGGGCCGCCGCTGCGCAGGCCCAGGCCGGCCCCGTCGCCGACACCGAACAGGGCCAGCACGAAGTTGCCCAGCATCAGGGCCAGCACGCCGAACAGCGCGGCGACCACCATGCGGGTGAACTTGGGAGTGACCCGGATGGCGCCGGTCTTGTAGACCACCAACATGCCGAAGAACACCCCGAAGGTGCCCATCACGGCCTCCCCGATCAGCACCCCGGCGTTGGCGGTGGAGACCGAGAAGTGGGAGAAGACGAACGAAATGGCGCCCAGGAAAAGGCCCTCGAGAACGGCGTAGCTGAGCACGATCGCCGGGCTGTCCTGCTTGCGACCGAAGGTCGCGACCAGCACCAAGCCGAGGCCGCCGAGCGCGCCGATCAAGGTCAGCGGCATCGCGAGGGCGACGTTCGAAACCACCAAGAAGTAGGAGACCACCGCGGAGGCCGCCAGCACGGCCAGCGTGATGCCGGTCTTGGTGACGACGTCGTCGATGGTCAGCGGACGCGAAGCCCTGGTCTCCTGGTACGGAGCCTGGTAGGGAGCCGCATAGGGATCGGCTTGGTAGCCCTGCATCGGGGGCGCGCCAGTGCCAAATTGCGCGTATCCGCCCCTCTGCTTAGGCAGCGAACGAAATACCGGGTTGCTTGTCTCCCGCACCGTCGGATCCTCTCTGATTGGCTTCGAGCTGTGCGAACACAATCTCAACGATCAGCGGCCCACCCTGGTTCCCAGCGGAGCTGGGCATTTTCTGGAGTTCTGGAGCCTTTGAAGGCTTAAGCCGTTGTCGTCGCGTTAAAGATAACCCTTACCCGCGCATACCGGGCCGGTCGTGACGATCTAGATTTCTTCCTCGAGGCTGGACCGGCCTGGACCGGCTCGAGGGAGGCTAGGGCGTGACCGACGGATCCGATGAGGTTCTCACCGAGGTTGACGGAAGCGTCGGCTTGATCACGCTCAACCGCCCCAAGGCGATCAACTCGCTGAATCAGCAGATGGTGGACGCCCTGACCGCCGTCCTCACCGGCTGGGCGGACGACGACGCGGTGCGTGCGGTGGTGCTCTCGGGTGCGGGTGAACGCGGACTGTGCGCCGGCGGCGACGTGGTCTCGATCTATCACAGTGCGCGCAGGGACGGGGTCGAGGCGCGGCGGTTCTGGCGTGACGAATATCTGCTCAACGCCCAGATCGCCGGATTTCCCAAGCCGTACGTCGCGGTGATGGACGGCATCGTGATGGGGGGCGGCGTGGGTGTGAGTGCGCACGCGAACACCCGGGTGGTGACCGACACCTCCAAGATCGCCATGCCCGAGGTGGGCATCGGCTTCATCCCCGACGTCGGCGGGGTGTATCTGCTCTCGCGCGCGCCCGGCGGACTGGGCCTGCACGCCGCGCTGACCGGGGCGCCGTTCTCCGGAGCCGATGCCATCGCCATGGGGTTTGCCGACCACTACCTGCCGCACGGCGACGTCGAAGCGTTTCGTCAGGCGATCGTCGCCGACGGCGTCGACAATGCGCTCGCCAAATACACCGTCGAACCACCATCGAGTGAACTTGCGGCGCAACGTAATTGGATCGACAACTGCTTCGCGGGCAACACGGTCGAGGACATCGTTGCGGCCCTTCGCGGGCACGACGCGGGCCCGGCGAACGAGGCCGCCGACCTGATCGCCACCCGCTCCCCCATCGCGTTGTCGGTGACCCTGGAGGCGGTCCGGCGCGCGGCCAAACTTCAAACGCTGAAAGATGTTCTCGTTCAGGACTATCGGGTGTCGTCGGCGTCGCTGCGCTCACACGACCTGGTGGAGGGCATCCGCGCACAGCTGATCGACAAAGATCGCAATCCGAAGTGGTCGCCGGAGCAGCTGGCCGGCGTCACGGCGGCCGACGTCGAGGCGTATTTCGCCCCGGTCGACGACGACTTGAGTTTCTAGAAAGGCGATTTGGATGACAGACACGACTTCCAAGAACTACGAGACCATCCTCGTCGAGCGCGATCAGCGCGTCGGCATCATCACCCTGAACCGGCCGAAGGCGCTCAACGCGCTGAACACTCAGGTGATGAACGAGGTCACCAGCGCGGCAGCGGATTTCGATGAGGATCCCGGCATCGGGGCCATCGTCATCACCGGCTCGGCCAAGGCGTTCGCCGCCGGCGCCGACATCAAGGAGATGACCGAGCTGACGTTCGCCGACGCCTTTAGCGCCGACTTCTTCGCCCCCTGGGGCAAACTCGCCGCCGTCCGTACCCCGACGATCGCCGCGGTGGCCGGGCACGCGTTGGGTGGGGGCTGCGAGCTGGCCATGATGTGCGATGTGCTGATCGCCGCCGACACAGCGAAATTCGGTCAGCCCGAGATCAAACTCGGTGTGCTGCCCGGCATGGGCGGCTCGCAGCGCCTGACCCGCGCCATCGGCAAGGCGAAGGCGATGGACCTCATCCTGACCGGGCGCACCATCGACGCCGCCGAAGCCGAACGCAGCGGCCTGGTTTCGCGGGTGGTGCCCGCCGACGACCTGCTGACCGAGGCCAAGGCCGTCGCGACCACCATTTCGCAGATGTCGCGCTCGGCCTCCAGGATGGCCAAAGAGGCCGTCAACCGCGCGTTCGAATCCACCCTGACCGAGGGACTTCTCTACGAGCGCCGGCTGTTCCACTCAACTTTCGCGACCGAGGACCAGTCCGAGGGGATGGCGGCCTTCGTCGAGAAGCGCCCGCCGAACTTCACCCACCGCTAGGACGCTTCCATGAGCGAACCGGGTCCCGCGACCAATATCGACGCCGCCGCCTTACCGGCGGACGACACCGAGGAGGCCGCGGAGGCCGCCGCGCTGGCACCGGGGCCCGCACCTCGACCCAGCCGCGCGGCGCCCACCCTGCCATGGACTCAAAAGCCTTGGTGGGTACGACATTACACGTTCACCGGCACCACCGTCGGCCTGATCTTCATCTGGCTTTCGTTGACTCCCTCGCTGCTGCCGCGCGGCCCGTTGTTCCAGGGACTGGTCAGCGGGCTCTCCGGCGCCATCGGCTATGGGCTGGGTGTCTTTTCGGTCTGGTTGGTGCGGTTCATGCGCGAAAAGGACGACAGTCCGCCGCCACCACGCTGGGCATGGAAAGTGCTGATCCCGATCGGCGTGGTGGGCCAGGTCCTCATGGCGATCTGGTTCCACGTGTGGCAGGACGACGTGCGCGACCTGATGGGCGTGGCACATTTGGACTGGTACGACTACCCGCTGTCGGGAGCCTTGTCGCTGGTGGTGCTGTTCACGGTGGTCGAAATAGGCCAGTTCATCCGCTGGTTGGTCCGCTTTCTGGTCGGTCAGGTGGACCGGTTCGTACCGTTTCGCCTCTCGGCGACCATCGTCGTGACCCTGCTGGTCGTGTTGACCATCGCCGTGCTCAACGGCGTGGTGCTCAAGTTCGCCATGCGCACCATGAACAACACCTTCGCCACGACCAACAACGAGATGAACCCCGACAGCGCGCCGCCGAAGACCCCGCTGCGGTCCGGCGGTCCCGAATCGCTGGTGTCGTGGGAATCCCTTGGCCACCAAGGCCGCGTCTTCATCGAAGGCGGCCCCAAGGTCGACGACCTGACCAAGTTCAACGGCGCCGCGGCGGCCGAGCCGATCCGGGCCTACGCCGGGCTGAACTCCGCGGACGGCATCACCGCGACCGCCGAACTCGCCGCGCGCGAGTTGCAGCGCACCGGCGGACTGCGGCGCGCCGTCGTCGCGGTCGCGACCACCACCGGAACCGGCTGGATCAACGAGGCGGAGGCCAGCGCGCTCGAGTACATGTACAACGGCAACACCGCGATCGTCACCATGCAGTATTCGTTCCTGCCGAGCTGGCTGTCATTCCTGGTGGACAAGGAGAACGCCCGGCACGCGGGGCAGGCGCTGTTCGAGGCCGTCGACCGGCTGGTCCGCCAGCTGCCGGAAGGGCAACGCCCCAAGCTGGTCGTGTTCGGTGAAAGCCTCGGCTCGTTCGGTGGCGAGGCGTCGTTCATGAGCCTGAACAACGTGCTCGCCCGCACCGACGGCGCCCTGTTCAGCGGACCGACGTTCCAAAACACCATCTGGACCGATCTGACCTCGACGCGTGACCCCGGGTCCCCCGAGTGGCTGCCGATCTACGACGACGGCCGCAACGTCCGCTTCGTGGCGCGCCCGGGCAACTTGGCGCGCCCCAAGGATCCGTGGGATCACCCGCGGGTGGTCTATCTGCAGCACGCCTCCGATCCGATCGCCTGGTGGACTCCGGACCTGGTGTTCAGCAAGCCCGACTGGCTGCGGGAGCCGCGCGGCTATGACGTGCTGCCCCAGACGCGCTGGATTCCGGTCGTCACATTTCTCCAGGTTTCGGCCGACATGGCCGTGGCGGTGGACGTCCCCGATGGGCACGGTCATCGTTACGTCGCCGGCGTCGCCGATGGCTGGGCCGCGGTGCTGTCACCGCCCGGGTGGACGCCGGAGAAGACGGCCCGGCTGCGGCCGCTGCTGCACTCCAACGGCTAACTAGATCCAGCGGCGAGCGCCGGCACCCGTGTCCGCCAACGCCGGGCCGGTCGAACCGGCGGCCAGCTGGCCCAGCACGCCGGCGCCGGCCAACGCGTGATAGCCGCCGACGACATCGGTGGCGCGGTGCAGGCCGATGTCCAGCAGCGCGGCCGCCGCCAGGCTGGACGTATAGCCCTCCGAGCACACGATCACCCATTCGACGTCATCGCCGGCGGCCTCGGGCAGCTTGGCCTCGCTGGTGGGGTCGCAGCGCCACTCCAGGACGTTGCGTTCGATCACCAGCGCACCGGGCACCTCGCCCTCGCGAAACCGCTGGGCCTGGGGCCGGATGTCGACCAGCACCGCGCCGCGCCGCAGCGCGTCGGGCACTTCGGTGGCCGGCAGGCGGCGATACCGGCGGCGGGCGGATCTCAAGACGACGTCGATGCGGCTCACAGCGATCCTTCCGGCTGGTCGGTCAGTTCGGTGCGTTGCCGGCGCAACGTGTTGCGGTCGGTGACGTCGTAGTACGACATCGCGGTCAGTGGCGGGGAGTAAGCGTGCACGCTCAGGGTCGGCCGCGCCGGCCCGGCGTTTGCGCTCGGCAACCCCGTGACCGGCACCGTGACGGGTCGGGGCGCCCAGACCACGTCGTGTACCCAGCCCAGCGGGAACCCGGCCTGATCGCCCGCGTCGAGCCGACGGCGCCGCAAATCCCTACCGTCCCAACGGTATTCGCTGAGTGAGCCGGACACGACGGTCAACGCGCCCAGCGACCCGCCGTGGTCGTGCAACTCGGTCGGATGGCCGGGCACCCAGCTGATCAGCCAGACGTCGAGTTCCTCGTCGCCGTGGATGCGGGTGAACCAGCGCTGCGACTCGGGGATGCCGCCCTCTGGCAACAGGTGGTCGCAGCGCCCACTGAGCACATCGTCGGCCGCGCGGTCGGTGGCGTGGAGCAGATCAGGCACCCGCAGCCGGGTCGGGCCCGCGGACGGGGAGGGCAGGGCTCGTGGGCGCGGTGCGGTCGCACGGATGACGGGCGCAGCCCCGGCAAGGGACAAAGACATGGGGGGAACTCCAGAGCGAAAAGGATCGGACAGGCGGCGGCGTGTTACGGCCGACAACACTCGCAAAATCCGAAGCGCTCCATCACGGCAGCCAGTGTTGCATACATTGAGACCGTGCGCTGGCGCGGTGGTCGACCCCGGCGGCGGGGCGCGGTGGTTGCCGCGGCCCCCGCGGTGCGCATCGCGGCGGGCATCGTGACCGGGATTGTGATGACCGCCACGGGCTGCTCGGACGGCGCCCACAACGGCGCGCCGGCGTCCTCGACGCGGGTCCCCGGCGCCCCGGGTTCGGCGCCCGCGGGCGCCGTCGGCATCTCCCCCGGCGGCGTGACGACCAGGGTCGATGTCCCCGCGCATTCGACCGAGGAGGAGTATTACCAGGCCTGTCACGCCGCAAAAGTGTGGATGGACGGCCAGCCCAGGACCGGTGCGTCGCTGTTCGAGCCGTATTTGGCGATGCTTCAGGCGTCGCCGTCGGGCACCGCGGGCAGCTGGAACACCCCCTGGCCGACGCTGACCCCGGCCCGGCAGGCGGCCGTGATCGTCGCCGCGCGGGCGGCCGCCGACAACGAATGCGGGTAGCGCCGCGAGCGGGCTGCCCGCCGCGGCGCAATTCGGATCACGGCTGAAAAAAAGTCCCCGCGCGGCCCGTCGACGGGGCTCCGCCGACCCCGCCGCCCCCGCGCCGCGCAAAATGGTGGGGTGCCTGACGAACTTCCGCGTCGATCAGCACCGACTCGGGTGGCACTCGCGCTCGGCAGCGGTGGCGCCCGCGGCTACGCCCACGTCGGGGTGATCGAGGCGCTGCGAGCACGCGGCTATGAGGTCGTCGGCGTCTCCGGCTCCTCGATGGGCGCGCTGGTCGGCGGCCTGCACGCGGCCGGACGGCTCGACGAGTTCTCCGAGTGGGCGAGGTCGCTGACCCAGCGCACCATTCTGCGGCTGCTGGACCCGTCCATCAGCGCGGCCGGCGTGATGCGGGCCGGGAAGATCCTGGACGCGGTGCGCGACATTCTGGGTCCGGTGGCCATCGAAGAACTGCGAATCCCCTACACCGCGGTGGCGACCGACCTGTTGGCGGGCAAGTCTGTGTGGTTTCAGCGCGGCCCCCTCGACGAGGCGATCCGCGCGTCGATCGCCATCCCGGGCGTGATCGCGCCGCACGCGGTCGACGGGCGGCTACTCGCCGACGGCGGCATCCTCGATCCGCTGCCGATGGCCCCGCTCTCGGCCGTCAACGCCGACCTGACCATCGCGGTGAGCCTGTCCGGCAGTGAGACGATCACCCACCGCGAAGCAGAGCCGGGAGCCACCGTCGAGTGGTTGACCCGCATGGTGCGCAGCACCTCCGCGCTGCTCGACACGGCCGCCGTCCGCTCGCTGCTCGATCGGCCGACCGCCCGGGCGGTGCTGAGCAGACTGGGCGGGCCTGGCGGCGAGTCGGACGACTGGCCGGACGGTCCCGATGAGGCGCAGCCCGCGGTCGAGGCTGACGCCGGTGAGCTGCCCGGCGCGGTGTCCGGGGTGCCGAAGTTGGGCAGCTTCGAGGTGATGAACCGGACGATCGACATCGCGCAGGCGGCGTTGGCGCGCCATTCGCTGGCGGTCTACCCGCCCGACCTGCTCATCGAGGTTCCGCGCTCGACGTGCCGGGCGCTGGAATTTCACCGGGCGGCAGAGGTGATCGCCACCGGCCGTGCGCTCGCCGACGATGCCCTGGACTCTCTGGAAGCCGGGCGCGACGATGCCGCCCCGCCCGCCATCGAACGCTGAAACGACCTGTGCGACAAGCGAACCCGTCACTCACCGAGGAACCGGGCGATGGTCGCGGCTTCGCGGCGACCCTGTTCGCGTCCGGCCAGGGCCGAGGGGATCCGGCAGCCCGGATCCAATGGGTTGGGTCCGAAGGCGGCCAGCGAGTCGCCGTCGGCGAAGACCGCGAACGCGGCGCCGGCGAATGATGACACCTCGGCGGCCGGCCCGGCACCGAACGGCGATGGCGCGTCGACGCCCGAGGGCACCAGCACCACCGCCCGATCACAGTCGGCGGCCACCACGAGGTTGACCGAGCTGGCGATCCCGCCGTCCATGTAGTGGCGGCCCGCGATCGTCACCGGTGGCCACGCGCCCGGCACGGCGCAGCTCGCCGCGACGGCGTCGACGAGGTCGACGCCGGACTCGCGGTCGAAGACGGTCAGTTCTCCGGTGGCGACGTCGATGGCGGTCAGCCGCAGCGTCCGGTCGGGCCAGTCGTGCGACGGCAGGCGCTGCGCGATCACCTGGCGGCGCACCGGCGCGGGGACGGTCTTGGTCGCCAGCGCCACGGCCCCGATCCGCTGCATTTGTTGGCGGGTCTTGTCGCGCGGCTCCTCGTACGGGGCACCCAGGGCCGTCAAGAACAGTTCGGTGATGGCGTCGACGTCGACACCGGAATCGATTTCGGCCGACGACTCGGCGACTTGCCGGTCGAACAGCTCGTCGAGGGTGTTGCCGCTGCTCAGTTGCGCGGCGACCGCCGAGCCCGCCGAGGTCCCGACCAGCACATCCGACTCGACCAACAACCGGGCCGTCGCCGGCGACTCGTCGGCGATGCCACGCAGAACACCTGTCTCCCAGGCGATTCCCGCTATCCCCCCACCGGCTAGCACCAGGGCGCGTTTGTTCGTCACGTTCACCAACTCTGCCAAACGGCGTCAGACCGGCCTCCGGGTGCTCGGCAACGCGTGTTGCGAATCCTCCACCGGGGTGCTCAGATCCTCGCGGCGCAGCAGGTGTTTGGGCGGGTGGGGCAGCACCAGGCTGCGGGTGACGCGCAGCCCGGCATCGACGTGAACCAGCTCGCCCGGCTCGAGAAGACGCCAGCGCGGGTCGCCGTCCATGCGTTCGGTGGCGAACACCGCCGACGGCCGGGCGCACAGCTGTTCTGATCGCGCGTGAATTCGCATGGTGTGCAAGTCGAATTCGCGTTCTCCGGACGCCGCATCGTCGGATCGATCCAAGATGTAGAGCTCGTGGGTCTGCGGGTAACGCAGCGCCCACATGTCGCTGGCCGTGCTCAGCAGCACGTTGACCGCGTAGATCGGAACGTGGTCGGCGAGCCATCGCATGGCGTCGACGAGGCCCGCGGTGATGTCGCCGTCGCGGGCCCGGATCGAGCCGGTGATCAACGCGAACACTCGCTCGGAGTCGGTGTCACCCAACACCAGGTCGGCGGTGCCGACCTCGCGCAGCCGCTGGTCGATGACGTCCAGGCCTTCGAGGACGCCGTTGTGCGCGAACATCCGGCCGTCCTGCAGAAACGGGTGGGTGTTGCGGATGTCGAGCGATCCCGTGGTCGCGTAGCGAACATGGGCGATGACCGTCGTGCCGGTCATTCGATGCGCTTCGGTCGCGAATGTGGCGTCCCGCCAGGCGGCTATGGGCTCCTTGTACAGGTGCGGTTGTCCGCGTTCGTCGAAGATGCCCAGGCCGGTGCCGTCGGGATTTCTCCTGCTCTGTTCGGACAGGCTGTCCGGCGCGTCCAGCAGCCAAAAGGTCGCGGTGCACGCGTGCGTCCCGGCGTGCAGGCCAAAGAGTCGGCACATGGCTTCCCACGGTAATGGTCCGGGGGCTCAGCTCCTCGGCGGACACCGTCCGCGAGCATCCTTCAGTCGCGCGCCTCGATCACCCGGTAACCGTCTTCGGCGTAGCGGGACCGGATGGCTTTCTTGTCGTACTTGCCGACGCTGGTGCGCGGAATCTCTTCGACGAACGTCCACCGCTCGGGCAGCCACCATCGAACGACCTTGTCCGCCAAGAACGTTCGCAGCCGCTCCGCCGTGACCGACGCGCCCTCTTTGGCCACCACCACCGCGAGGGGCCGTTCGTCCCAACGCTCGTCGGGAACGCCGACCACCGCGGCCTCGACCACATCGGGGTGGCCGATCAGGGCGTTCTCCAGCTCGACCGAGGAGACCCATTCCCCACCGGATTTGATGACGTCTTTGGCCCGATCGGTCAGGGTGACGTAACCGCGCCCGTCGATGCGGCCCACGTCGCCGGTGCGCAGCCAGCCGGAGTCGAACTTCGATTCGTCGCGCCCCAGGTAGTAGGCGCCGGCGATCCAGGGGCCGCGGACCTCGACCTCCCCCACGGCGTTGCCGTCGTTGGGCAGCACCTGGCCGTCGTCGTCGACGATCCGCATCTCCACCCCGCAGACCGGTTGACCCTGGGTCCCGCGGAACGCCCAGTGCTGGTCCGCTGGAGTTCCGGGCGGCGGCCAGGCCATGGTTGCCAGCGGCGAGGTCTCCGTCATGCCCCACAACTGCCGGATCTGCACGTCGTGCTTTTCCTCGAAGGTGCGCATCAGCGACACCGGAACGGCCGAGCCGCCGCAGACCACCAGCCGCAGCGACGACATGTCGTGGTCGGGCTCGTCCTCGAGGTGGTGCCCGACGGCGTTCCAGATCGTCGGCACCGCGCCGGTCACGGTGGGCCGCAGGTCTTCGATCATCCCGACCAGCGACCGGGGGTCGAGGTGGCGATCCGGCAGCATCAAGTCGGCGCCGGCCATCAGCGCCGCGTACGGCAGCCCCCAGGCGTTGGCGTGAAACATCGGCACGATCGGCAGCACGCTGTCGGTGGCACCGACACCAATTCCGTTGGTGGTACACGCGGCCATGGTGTGCAGGTAACTCGAACGGTGGCTGTAGACCACGCCTTTCGGGTTGCCGGTGGTGCCGCTCGTGTAGCACATCGCGGCGGCGGAGTTCTCGTCGATGTGCGGCCAGTCGAATTCGGTCGACTCGCCGGCGATGACGTCGGCGTAGTTCACCACGGTCTTGCCCGATTTTTGCAGCGGAGCGGTGTCGCCCTCGCCGACCGCGATCACGGTGTGCACGGTCTCGAGGCCGGGCAGCACCGGGCCGAGCAGTTTGATCAGCGAGGCGTCGACCAGCACCACCTGGTCTTCGGCTTCGTTGGCGACATAGGCGATCTGTTCGGGGAACAGCCGGATGTTGAGGGTGTGCAGAACGGCGCCCATCGACGGGACCGCCAGGTAGGCGGCCAGGTGCTCGGTGTTGTTCCACATGAATGTCGCCACCCGCTGGTCACCGGTGACCCCGAGCCGGCGCAATCCATTCGCCAGTTGGGCGGCCTGACAGCCCAGTTCCCGATAGGTGGTCGTGCGGTAGCCCTCCCCGGTGGCGGCGGTGACCGTGCGGTCCCCGTGGACACCGCAGCCGTGGCGCATGATCGCGGTGATGGTCAACGGATAGTCCTGCATCGTGCCGTCCATCGATGTACCGCCTTGTTCTCCGCGCGGCACTGCCTGTGCCAATCCGCGAAATGCGGTGCCCGCATCCCGGGCCGACGGTGATAGGCCGCCGACCGCTTCCCACCCTAAGCCCGAATTCGGCGATCGTGACAGACATCGTCAGGGCTGACGATGGAGGACGTGGATCCCGTTCGGCCGGCACGGCTTTGGAGCAGCACGATTTTGGCTCTTCCGTTGAGTGTGCATCCTGGGAGGTTTCCGACGCCCACTTCCGTTGAGTGTGCGCACTGGGATTTGAATGTGAACGCTGGGCGGCGACACGACAATCCCCGCCGAGGATTCACACTCAAGGGCGAGGATTCACACTCCGGGCGCCACCCCGCGCCGCTCCGCGCCGCGCCGTTCGGTGTCGAGCCGCTCAGGCCAACGCCGGCTCCCACTGCGGCACATCGAACAGCCAGCCGCCGGCCGGCACGTCCCCGTGATCCGCAGCGCCGCTGTGCGGCGCCGGTACCGAGGCAATCCGCGCCGCGGTGACCACACCGGAATAGTCGGCGACAAAGAGGTGGCTGCCGTCGGGGCTTTCCAGCACGCAGGACGGGTCCTCAGATACCGTGACCTCGCCGACGACGTCCTGCATCCGGGTCCCGAGCACCGTGACGCGGTCGGCGCCGACCAGGTAGGCGCGCTCGCCGTCGCGGCTGAGCGCCATGCGCGTCAACGGCCCGGTGATCTCGTCGATCTTGCGCGTCTTGACGATTTTGTTGGCCCGGATGTCGATGACGTCCAGCACCGAGCCCACCACCGGACCGTAACTTGCCACATACGCCGTGCCGCCGTCGTCGCTCAGCGCCACGTCGCGGATGGGCAACCCGAGCTCGATGGTGCCGACGATCCGCGAACGGCCACCGACCCTGCCACCGTCGGAGCGGGTGCGGGTCTCCACGACGGCGAGGCTGCCGCCGTTCGGCCCGTTGACGCCGACGTACAGGCGGCGCCCGTCGGCGCTGGCCCGTACGCATGCGGTGGTCGTGCCGGGCGCGGTGGACAGTTCGACCACCTCGAGTTCGCCCGTGGTGGTGTCCAGGACCGTCACGTCGGCGCCGCGAACGGCATTTCTGCTGGCGTAGAGGTACCTCCCGTCGCGGCTCACCGACAGGTCGCTCACGCTGTGCGCGAGCCGATGCGTGGCGATCCGCCAGTTCGTGACGACGTCGACGACTTCGATGGCGTCATAGGCGGCGGTGGCGGTGCTGACGTAGGCGTAGTTCGCGTCCGCGCCGCTCATGGCGACGGTGGACGGCTCGCTGAGGCCGGCGACGATGTTCGAGACACGAAGGGTGTGGGCGTCGATGACCGATACCGCGTTGCGGCCGTAGTTCGTCACGAGCAGCCGGCGCCCGTCGGCGCTGATGTCCATGTCGCTGATCGGACCGTTGTGCACCGGGACGCGAACCACCGCGGTGTCGTCGACCTCGAAGCCGGCCGCCTTATGGTCGTATGCATCACTCACGCTGGTACCGCCTTTGCTGTGTTCGTCGGCCCGGGGCCAAAGTGAGGACGTCGCACGCACGCGACTATCTGGCCGCCGGATCCACCGGCCTTCAGCACCGAAAGGCGCTGACGAGACTGGTTTTCGTAGTCTACTGACCGAAATTCGCCTCAAAGCAGTTCAAAAATGCCCGACGTTAGCTACGTCACTCCACGCACTCAGGTTCTGCTCAGACTTCCAATCACGCTGTATCGCAGTCGCTTACCCGTAGCGAAACCGTTGCAAACCCTCTTCCGGCGGGTTTTGCCTGCGCCGCTAACGATCCGCGTTTGCGCTCTACCGATGCGTTAGTAAGGAAATCTCAGGATTTGCCGGCGACGAGGCGAATATCACACCGCCAGGGTTTGGTCGTCGACGCTAGCTGAACTGCGTCTGCGGCCGCGTCAACCTGGCCCCGTCGACGACGATGTCGAGTTTTTCGTTGTAGAAGGCGATCAGACCGGCGATCTGGGCGACGGCAGTCACCGGATAGTGGTAGGTCCACGCCAGGTCTTCGTGCACGGCGTCACCCAAACGCACCGACCAATAGCCTGACGTCGTTCCCTTGTAGGGGCACAACGTCTGCGTGCTGCTGGGTTGCAGATGCGCGAAGTCGACATCGGTTGGATCGATGTAATACCTTGTGGGCAAGCCTGTCTCGAATAGCAGAACCGGGGAGTTGGTGTGCGCCAGGGTGATTCCGTCAAGCTCGACCCAGATGTGCCGGTGCGAGCGCAGAGCGTCGACGCGCGCATAGGGGTTGCGCGGGTGACCGTAGATCGGCTCGTCTTCTTCGAACCAGCGCAACGGATTCCATTCGAACCGCACGGTACCGGCCAGTGGGCCGTCGCCGTCGGCGTCGAAGACCCGCGCGGCGGACTCATGTGTCTGGCCGGCACCCACCAGGGAGTGCAGCCGTGACGGGCCGAACTGCACTGTCTGGGCGTGGTTTTCGTCGCGCAGGAATTCGGTACGGACATCGGCCAGCGGAATGTAGTACTGCGGGTAGTAAGGGACTTCCCACACGTATCGGGCGGCGGTGGTGTCAAAGACCAGCGCGTCGCCGAGATAACCGCGGACACGCCGGGGCGCGGGTTCGATCCTGCCCCGCGCGGCGGCCATTTGTGGATAGTCAGTCATCGTCGGCCTACTGGTCCTTGGAGGGGCCACCGCGCGCGGCACGGCCTGGTGGGAGGTTCATCGCGACTCCTTTTCGCCGGTTCAGTGTCGCTTGTCGCGCACCTTATAGGTCGACGGCCACGACTTTCGGGACTCGTCTCCGGTCAACGGGGTTCCCATCCCGCCGACTTTGACGGCGTAGGCCTCCTTACCCGGGCCCGCCTCCCGGTTGGCGTGTTCCTGGGCGAGGAAGTACAGCTCATCGATGGTGGCCTCGTCGTAGGCGACGAACGAGGTTTCCCGCGCCACGTCGTCGATACCGACCAGCATCCGGTCGGGCAGCAAGCGCGACGCCACCGCGGCCAGACCCAGCAGCCCGAAGGGAATGATCCAGTAGCAGAGGAACGACAGCGGGGTCTTGGTGTCCAGGATCAACGCGGCGGTCGTCCCCGCGGGCCCGGCGGGGTGTTGCACGATCGACGGGATCGCCGACGACACCGTCATCGCGGCGAACGTCGCGACCCATATCCAGCCGAGCGTCGTGACGATCCGGCCGAACAGCTCGGTCTTGACAACGTCGGGAGGCTGTTCCGCCGCGGCGAACTCGGCCACGAACGGCTTGCCGACCAGCATCCCGACCAGCGTCGCCAGGAAGATCCCGGCGTTGCTCAGCGTCAGGATCCAGCGCTCGAGGAACGGCTGGCTCAGCGTGAAGGTCAGCACGGCGAGGATCAAAAGCACTGCGACGGAAGCGAAATCAAAGAGCTGCCATCGCCGGCCCGCCACACCTGCCAGGCCCAGGCTGGTGGCGGCGACCGCCAGCGCGACCAGCACGGCGGCAGCAAAAGGAACGTTACCGACAAGG
The DNA here is from genome assembly GCF_025933915.1 of Mycobacterium sp. Taxonomy (GTDB): domain Bacteria; phylum Actinomycetota; class Actinomycetes; order Mycobacteriales; family Mycobacteriaceae; genus Mycobacterium. The sequence continues at coordinate 4,403 of NZ_JAICZA010000088.1, read as the reverse complement.
ACCCAATACACAATCCACGGCGCGAGACCGAACAGCATGCCCATGCTGGGTCAGTGTATGAGTGGGCGTTTGCGGTGCTGTCGGCGGCAGGCCCAAAGTGTTGGTCCGGTGGTAAATCTCATCCCGCAACCGATCTCAGCGGCTAACCCGACGACCTCGTGTTCAGCGCCATCGCCAGAAAGTCGAGACGCCACAGCGCCTGGAACAGCTGGCGCCCGAACTCCTGCGCGCGCCCCCTGTCTTCCCGGCTGCCCTCGGCCACGGAGTCGACGATCTCTGCGATTGTGCGCCGGCCGTCGACGCGCTGGACAAAGGGCAGCTGGGCTGGGGTGAGCGTCAGCTTGGCGCCGGGCAGGTGAATCTCGTCGCCGGACAACAGGCATGCCGTGCGCGGCAGCGGAACGTAATCGAGGCAGGACGGCGTCGAGAAATCGATCGCATAGTCCTCTTTCGGGCGTTCGCGGCGGCAGGCGATGAAGAAGTGGGTGGCATTGGCCGGCTGCAGACGTTCCATCACCGACCACAGCGTCGTGTCCGGCAACTGGTTCAGGACCGCCTGGAACGGGCCCGCCGGCGCGGCGAAGGCGTCGTGCGGGTAGTACGGCGAGTTGCGAAGCCATCCCTGGAACGCGAGTCCGGCGGCGCCGACCAGATCCAGACATTCCTGAACGGTGTAGCTGCGTTGTCGGGCGTGCAGAAAGGTGTCGACCAGCGCGCCGTCGGACAGCAGATCACGCGCGCCCCGCAGATAGGGGCGGACGGGATGGTCAGCCGGCAGCGCCGCAACCGCCTCCTTGACCAGCTGCACCGACGCGTCGTCCTGCGACAGCCCGAGGTCGCGAAACGCCGATTCGAGCAGCTCGACGCCGAACCGGCCGTACTTGGCGTAGAGCATGACGCCCAGCGCCCCGTCGTGCCGCAGGCACCCACCGAGCGCTGTCAGCCCGGTCAAGGGGTCGGCCATATGGTGTAAGACGCCGGTGGAGACGACGAGGTCGAAGTCGCTGGACAGCGCCGACACCTCTTCGATGGCGAGCAGATGCAGTTCCAGGTTGGTCAGCTGGTGCTTGTCTTTCAGATACTGCTGGCGATCCAGCGCGGACCGGCTGACGTCGATCGCGACCACCTTGGCGGCGCGGTTCATGAAGGCGAAAACGGCCGCCTGGAAGGTGCCGCAGCCCGCGATGAGGATGTCGAGGTCCGGCCTGTATGCGCGGTTCGGCCACAGCACCCGGTGCGCCCAGAAGGGATCGAACCAGTCCCAGTGGTTTCTGGTCCACGGCTCGAGATCGGTTACCGGGGGCGGATATTCCCAGCGATCGTATTGGCGGGAGACGCCGTCAGCCCGCGGATCCTCGGACACCTTCGCGCTGGCTCCTTCGCGGTGGCAGATCGCACAACGGTCGCGACCAACTTACTGCGCCGGGCACGCTTCGGCCGTCCTGAAGCCGTGCCGAGTGCCGAAGTGCTTCCGGGCTGGCCTAGCTCCGTGCCCCCAGTCGGACTCGAACCGACACTTGACGGATTTTAAGTCCGCTGCCTCTGCCAATTGGGCTATGGGGGCCCGGCGGCGAATCTAGCGCGTGAAACCCGAACGCGCGGCATCGCCTCCCGCCCGAAATTAGCCAGACGCCCAACATGCGGCCCCGGTGCACGTCCACTAGTATCCGCGCGCCGCGCGCGATTCCTCCCCTTCGGCGCCCGCGTTCAGATGACGTCCGGATGTCGGCCGACAGGGTCTTGTTAAAACTGCCGCCCTTGTCGTTAAGAAGCCGTAAACGACTGTAACCCCAGCTCATTGGGTGGGGAACGTGGAGTTGTGGGTCGCTAGCGTTACGCCAACGCACAGCGGTCGTTACGTGAACACACAGCGATCCACACCGGGGTCGGCTCGTTCAACATAGGAGCAACAGATGTCGTTTCTGACAACACAGACCGAAGAAATGTTAGCCGCGGAGACGTTGCTGTCAGGAATCAACAGTAATCTGGCAGCGCAAAACGCGGGCGCTGCGTCGGCGACGACGGTCATCGCTCCCGCCGCCGCCGACCCGGTATCGGCCCAGCAGGCGGCGGTCTTCTCGGCGTACGGGACCCAGTACCAGGCGATCGCCGCCGAGGCGCAGGCGCTGCTGGAACAGTATTCGCAAACCCTGGGCATCAGCTCCACCAGCTACGGCGACACCGAGGCCGTCAACGCGAGCCAGGCCGCACTCGCGAGCGCCGCGTCTCCCGCCGTCGCTGCCGCTGCCGCGCCGTCAAACACTCCGCTCGACTACCTTTCGTGGCTCCTCGGTAGCACCGGCAACGGCACCAACCCGAACATGCTTGGCGGGATATTCGGCCTGTCGAGTAACGGCGCGAACATCGGCAACATCGGTGTTGGGAACTGGGCATCCGCCGGTTCCGACCTGCTCGGCCTGGCCAGTGGCGGCTTACTGGACACGTCCGGCGACGCCGCCGGTGCGGCCGCCGCGGCGGACCTGGCCACCGATACCGCCCCGGTCGGCGTCGGTGTCGGTGGCGTGACGGGCATGGGCGCGATGCCGGCGGCCGCGATGGGCCAAGCAACCATGGTCAACAAGCTCTCGGTGCCGCCGAGTTGGGCGGGCTCCACCCCGGTGGTGGGGTCGAGCGCCGCGCCGCTGCAGACGGTCGGCTGGACCGCCGCCGCGCCGCAGGCCGGTACCGGAACGGTGGTGCCGGGCATGCCCGGAGTGGGTGCGATGGGGCGCAACGGCGCCGGCTTCGGCGCGCCGCGTTACGGCGTCAAGCCGATCGTCATGCCGAAACCGACGGCCGTCTAGGCCGTCACGGTCACCCGGATAGACGTCGAATTCGAACAGAGAGAGGGAGCGGAGTACACAAATGGTGCTTGAATTTTCAGCGATCCCCCCGGAGATCACCTCTTCGCTCATGTACGCGGGCGCGGGCTCCGCTCCGTTCATGGCCGCCGCGGCGGCATACGCCAACCTGGCCGCCGAGGTCAGCGCCACGGCCACCCAGTGGGAGTCGATCATCTCGTTGCTGACCACCGAGCAGTGGACCGGTGGTGGGTCGGCAGCGGCGGCCGCCGCGGCCCAGCCCATCGTGTCCTATCTGACCGAGACGGCGGCGACACTCGAGCAGACCAGCGCTCAGGCCACCGCGTCGGCGGCTGCCTACGAGGCGGCGTTTGCGGCGACGGTGCCCCCACCGATGATCGCGGCCAATCGGACGTTGCTGGCGACCCTCGTCGCGACGAACTTCCTGGGCGTGAACTCGGCCGCGATCGCCGCGACCGAAGCGCAGTACGCCGAGATGTGGGTCCAAGACGCCACCATGATGGCCACCTATCAGGCCGCCTCGATGGCGGCCGGCGTCCTTACCCCGGTGACGCCACTGACGTCGACCACCAACCCGGCGACCGCCGCGTCCGTGGACAGCGCCGCGCTCGCCGCGGACTCGACGGGCGGCACGGTCCAGGCGTTGGCAGCTCCCATCTCCAATGCGGCGCCCTTGGCCGCCCCCACCCTCCCCTTTACGACCAACGGCCTTCTGTCGTCGGTCGACAACTTCCTCGGCACGCCGTCCGTCTTCAATGCCATCAACGGCGGGGTGAACACGGGGGCGTGGTTCACCATGAACGCCATCCCGAACGCGGTGTCGTTGGGGAAGACCCTTGGGACGGTGCCGGGGATTCCGTTCTCGCTGACCGACTCTGTTGCACCGGCGGCCGGCGGCGCCATCACGCCCGGCACCATGGTGGGCTCGGTGTCGGGCGCGGGCGCGTCGGCGGCCCTCGGCGAGGCCTCCGCGGTCGGCGGTCTGTCGGTGCCGGCCGGCTGGAATGCGGCCGCCCCGGCGTCATTGGCTTCGTCCGCCGCCCCGCTCGAGGGCTCGGGTTGGACGGCCGCGGCCGAGGCCGAACCTGTCACCGCGATGCCCGGCATGCCGGGAGCGGCCGCGGCCGCCAAGGGCGCCGGCGCCTACGGCACCGGACCCCGGTACGGCTTCAAGCCGATCGTCATGCCCAAGCAAGTTGTCGTCTGACAGGGGACCGCAGATACGGGAAATAAGGGGGTACACGTCGCCCGTGTGAGGCGAGCAATTAATCGGCAGGCCGTAATCTATTCATGACGCGGCCACCACCTCATCAAGTACAACTGTTAAGACTTCGGCCAACTGCAGCTTCAAGATAGGAGACAGCCGACATGGCAACACGTTTTATGACCGACCCGCACGAGATGCGGGCGATGGCGGGCCGTTTCGAGGTGCACGCCCAAACCGTCGAGGACGAGGCCCGCAAGATGTGGGCGTCGTCGATGAACATCGCCGGCGCGGGCTGGAGCGGCCAGGCGCAGGCGACGTCCTACGACACCATGGGTCAGGTCAACCAGGCCTTCCGCAACATCGTCAACATGCTC
>NZ_JAICZA010000011.1 GCF_025933915.1 Mycobacterium sp. | reverse complement strand
GCCGTGGTGGTCACGAGCAGCTGCGCGATATCCGACTGAAGCTGCGCATCGGTCGCGCCGTATTCCGCGCTGCCGAAGCTGCCGAACAACACCGCCCCGTCGTCGACCGTGAGGTGCTGACTGCGTAGGTCACCGTGGGCGATCTGACGGTCGTTGAGGATTCGCAGCGATTCCCACGGTCGGTGGACGGGCGTCGTCGCCGCACAGCGGTCGATGGGAGTGCCGCGAGGAGGCTTGTGCGAGTGCAGCATCCATCCCCGATCCAGGGGGGCGAGAGCGACCGTCGCGGTGTTGGCCAGGCCGGCGTCACCGATGGCGATCGCCATCAACGCGCGATGCTCCACCGCGCGGCGCATGGACGTCACCAGGGGAGCGGTCTCGGCGCCGCGCAGCTTCAGCTTCCCCCAGAGCTGGCGCAGCGCGCCGCCGCTGCGTTGATGCGGTCCGTACAACTCGACCAGCGCTGTCCGGCCGGAATCGTCGGCGTCGGCCGAAAGGATGAGCGGGCCGCGCCCGGCCGGCCGAACCACGGTGAGCCGCGACACCGCAAAGCCGGCTTTGGCCATGGCGCGCACCGCGGCGTCCAGCGGCACCTCGAGCGCGGGAGTGCCGACGACCAGCACCACCAACGCCCCGACCAGCCAGCCGACGGCCAAACCCACCAGCGATCGCGCCGGAACGACCGCACTGATCACGAGGTGAATGGGCACGAAGGCCAGCAGCAGCGCCCACCACCAGTGCCGCCAGCGCGCCGGCAGCCAGGGCCCCGACACCGTCAGCACCGCCGCCAGCATCCCGATCCACCGCGGGTCGTCGAGTAACTGCGCCGGCAGCGTGCTCAGCCGGTCGAGGACGTCGAAATGCCAGCGAGGCGCCGCCAGGCCGGTGCCGCTGATCGACAACAGAACGATCGCGCCCAACCCCGCGGCCGCGTACGCGCCCAGCAGTTTCCACTGCCCGGCGACGATCAAACCGATGAGGATCATGAATGGCAGAGCCACGATCGCCAACCCGTACACCAGGTACACCACGTCGGACTGGGTGGGTGACAAGACGCCGACGATCTGCGAGATGGACTTCTCCAGCGCTATCCACTGCGGGCGGGTGATCACCGAACCCGTGATCACCAGCGCCAAGAAGAGTGCGGCCAGGACCAGCCGCAGGATGTCATTGGTCCGCCGGGTCAGTGGTTGCAGCAGGCTGCCGGAAACGGTGATGTCGCGCCCGTCAACTCGCATGTATCAACGATCCTTCGGATCCGCCCGGCATCGCTGACACCGCGCTCTCGTCCCGCCGATGGGCTCGCCGACAAGTTAACTCAAATACCCGGCTCGTTGACAGCTCCGACTCATCCGGCCCCGCGTAGGGTCGGGTAGGTAGCCGTGCTAGCGAAGTGGAAGGACGTGCGCGTGGCCAGGACCGAGAACGACAGCTGGGAGATCACCGAAAGTGTGGGTGCGACCGCGCTGGGTGTGGCCTCGGCGCGCGCCGCCGAGACCCGCAGCGAAACCCCGTTGATCAGCGATCCGTTCGCCCAGGTCTTCCTCGATGCGGCCGGCGACGGCGTGTGGAACTGGCACGCCGCCGACCGGCTACCCGACGAGGTCGTCGAAGCCGAACCGACCTTGCCGCTGCAGATGCAGGCGATGGTCGGCTACATGGCCTCGCGCACGGCGTTTTTCGACACGTTCTTCCTCGAAGCCACGGGCGCGGGCATTCGCCAGGCGGTGATCCTGGCGGCGGGCTTGGACGCGCGGTCGTGGCGGCTGCCCTGGCCGGCGGGGACGACGCTCTACGAGCTCGACCAGCCCCGGGTGCTGGACTTCAAGGCGTCGACGCTGGCCGAGCACGGGGCACAGCCCACCTGTCACCGCGTCCCCGTTGCGGTGGACCTGCGCCAGGATTGGCTGGAAGCGTTGCGGCAGGCGGGTTTTGACGCCTCCGCGCCGAGCGTGTGGTCGGCCGAGGGGTTGATGCCCTATCTGCCGGCCGCGGCTCAGGAGTTGCTGTTCGACCGCATGCAGGAGCTCACCGCCGCCGGCAGTCGGGTCGCCGTGGAGGCGCTGGGCCCCACGTTCCTCGATCCCGAGTTTCGCGCCAAGCGCCGGGAGCGGATGGACCGGATCCGCGGGCTGATGGCCGACACGGATCCGGATCGCGAGGTTCCGCGGACCGACGAGCTCTGGTATTTCGAGGAGCGCGAGGACGTCGGCGAGTGGTTCGGCCGGCACGGCTGGGACGTGACGGTAACGCCGTCCGGCGAATTGATGGCCGGTTATGGCCGCGCGGCGCCGATCGAAGTTCGCGACTACGTGCCGGGGAATTTATTTGTGGCAGCGCAGCGCACGGGACATTAGCCGCTCCGGAAAGATCTGCGACACGCCGGTGGTCTGACCACCTGACTGGCCGTCGGCCAGCCACACTGGCCGCATGGCGCTGCAGCCGGTAATTCGCCGATCGGTGCCTGAAGCGGTCTTCGACCAAATCGCCACCGATGTACTCAGCGGCGAGATGAGGCCAGGCACGGCGTTACCCAGCGAGCGCCGGCTGGCAGCGGTTTTCGGGGTATCCCGGCCCGCTGTCCGCGAGGCGCTCAAGCGGCTCTCGGCGGCCAGCCTGGTCGAGGTCCGCCAGGGCGGCGTCACCACCGTGCGCGATTTTCGGCGGCACGCCGGCCTTGATCTGCTGCCCCAGTTGTTGTTTCGCAATGGCGAATTCGATGCGAGCGTTTTCCGCAGCATCCTCGAGGCCCGTCTGCGCATCGGTCCGAAGGTCGCAGAACTCGCAGCCGAACAACACGGCCCCGAGCTGGCTGCATTGCTTGAAGATTCGCTGCGCGGCCTCGAGGACTCAGAAGATCCGGTCGAATGGCAGCGCGTCACCCTCGGCTTCTGGGATCATATGGTCGACAGCTCCGGATCGATCGTATTCCGGTTGATGTACAACCCTTTTCGTGCCGCGTATGAGCGGGCTCTGGCTGTCCTGGCCGCCGCGATGAACGCCGAGGTCAACCGAACGGACACGTACCGGGAACTGGCCGAGGCCATCTGCGCCGGCGATGCGGCCAACGCGAGGAAAGCCGCCCAGGACGTACTCGAACTCGCGAACTCGACGATGCTGGCCGCACTCGACCGTTGGGCGGAACGCCGGTGAGCACCCACACAGTGATCACCACCTATCTTCGTGGCCAGATCCAGCCAGGGGTCGACGCGATCGGTGGCTTTTTCCGGACCTGCGTGCTGACCGGTAAAGCGCTGTTTCGGCGGCCCTTCCAATGGCGGGAGACGATCGAGCAGGGCTGGTTCATCACCAGCGTCTCGTTGCTGCCCACCCTCGCGGTCGCGATTCCGCTGACCGTGCTGATCATCTTCACGCTCAACATCCTGCTGGCGGAATTCGGCGCCGCCGACATCTCGGGCGCCGGAGCGGCATTGGGTGCGGTCACGCAACTGGGCCCGCTGACCACCGTGCTGGTGATCGCCGGCGCCGGATCCACGGCGATCTGCGCCGACCTGGGCGCGCGCACCATCCGCGAGGAGATCGACGCGATGGAGGTGCTCGGCATCGACCCGATCCACCGCCTGGTGGTACCCCGCGTCGTCGCCGCGACCATCGTCGCCACCCTGCTCAACGGCGCGGTGATCACCATAGGCCTGGTCGGCGGATTCGTGTTCGGTGTTTTCATCCAACACATCTCGGCCGGCGCCTACGTCAGCACCCTCACCTTGATCACCGGTTTGCCCGAGGTGATCATTTCGGTGGTCAAGTCGGCCACATTCGGAACGATCGCCGGCCTGGTCGGCTGCTATCGCGGGCTGACCACGAAGGGCGGCCCCAAGGGCGTCGGCACCGCCGTCAACGAGACATTGGTGTTGTGCGTGATCGCGCTGTTCGCGGTCAACGTGGTGCTAACGACGATCGGCGTGCGGTTCGGGACGGGACGCTGACATGACGGCGATATCAGCGCCCGGCGCGCTGCGCGCCCGCTACCCGCGCACAGCCGCCAACCTCAACCGCTATGGCGGCGGCACGGTCCGAAGGCTGTGGCGGATCGGCATTTTCGCGAGGTTCGCGCGGATCGCTGTTGGGCAGATCGGATGGGCGTTACGCCGCTACCGGCGCGAGACGTTGCGCCTGGTCGCCGAGATCGGCATGGGCACCGGCGCGATGGCCGTCGTCGGCGGCACGGTCGCGATCATCGGATTTGTGACACTGTCCGGAGGATCGTTGATCGCGATCCAGGGCTTCGCGTCGCTGGGCAACATCGGCGTCGAGGCCTTCACCGGATTCTTTGCCGCGCTGGCCAACACGCGTATCGCCGCGCCCATCGTCGCCGGCGTCACGCTGGCCGCCACCGTCGGAGCCGGGGCCACCGCCCAGTTGGGTGCCATGCGGATCAGCGAGGAGATCGACGCCCTGGAAGTCATGGGCATCAAATCGATTTCGTTTCTGGTCTCCACCCGGATCCTCGGGGGGCTGGCGGTGATCATGCCGCTGTACGCCCTCGCCCTCGACATGGCGTTCACCTCGGGTCAGGTCGTGACGACGGTGTTCTACGGGCAGTCAAATGGCACCTACGAGCACTACTTCCGCACCTTTCTGCGACCCGAGGACGTGGGCTGGTCGGTGGTGGAGGTCGTCATCATCGCGGTGGTGGTGATGATCACCCATTGCTACTACGGCTACACCGCCAGCGGCGGTCCGGTCGGCGTCGGCCAGGCCGTCGGTCGATCGATGCGGTTCTCACTGGTCTCGGTGGTGGTCGTGGTCCTGCTGGCCCAGTTGGCGCTCTACGGCGTCGACCCGAATTTCAATCTCACGGTGTAGCCGACATGACGACGCCGGTGACACGGAAGACCCGACGCGCGTGGGTGTACGTCGAGGGTGTGTTGCTGCTGTTGGTCTGCGGGCTGGTTTTGATGCTGGTGTATCTGCAGTTTCGGGGGGATTTCACACCCAAGACCGAGCTCACGATGGTCGCCACGCGGGCGGGCCTGGTGATGGAGCCGGGATCCAAAGTCACCTACAACGGGGTGGAGATCGGCCGGGTGGGCGGCATCTCGGAGATCGAGCGTGACGGAGCGCCCGCGGCCAAGCTGATGTTGGATGTAGACCCGCGCTACATCAGGCTGATTCCGGCCAATGTGGTGGCCAATATCGAGGCGGCCACCCTGTTCGGCAACAAGTACGTGTCGCTAACATCACCGTCGGCACCGGAAAGACCTTCACGACAGCGTATTTCGCCCCATGACGTGATCGATGCACGGTCGGTGACCACCGAATTCAACACGTTGTTCGAGACGGTCAACTCGATAGCCGAGAAAGTGGATCCGATCGAGCTGAACGCCACGTTGTCCGCGCTCGCGCAGGCGTTGGACGGGCTGGGAGGCAAATTCGGCGCGTCCATCGTCAACGGGAACGAGATTCTGGCGCACGTGAATCCACGGATGCCGCAGATCCGGTATGACGTGCGGCGGTTGGCGGATTTGGCCGATGTATACGTCAAGGCCGCGCCCGACCTGTGGGACTTCCTGCGCAACGCGGTGACCACCGCGCGCACACTGACCCGCCAACAGGGCGACCTGGACGCCGCGCTGTTGGCGGCGGTGGGCGTGGGTCACACCGGCGAAGACATTCTCGTCCGGGGTGGGCCGTATCTGGTGCGCGGGGCCGCCGATCTGGTCCCCACCGCCGATCTGCTCGACACCTACAGCCCCGAACTGTTCTGCATGATCCGTAACTTCCACGATGCCGCACCGGAAGTCGCGAAAGCCGCCGGCGGCAACGGCTATTCGCTGGCTGCCGCCGGGTCGATCATCGGTGCGCCCAACCCGTATGTCTATCCGGACAATTTGCCACGGGTGAATGCTCACGGCGGCCCCGGTGGGCGGCCGGGCTGCTGGCAGAAGATCACTCGGGAGCTGTGGCCCGCCCCCTATCTGGTGATGGACACCGGCGCCAGCCTTGCGCCCTACAACCACCTCGAGGTCGGCCAGCCGCTGGCCACCGAATACGTCTGGGGACGCCAATACGGGGAGAACACGATCAACCCATGAAAGTCACGGGCACAGCGGTAAAACTCGGCATCTTCTGGTCTGTGCTGGCGATGTTCACCGTGATGATCATCATCGTGTTCGGCCAGGTGCGATTCGACCGAACCACCGGGTACGCCGCGGTATTCACCGACGCGAGTGGGCTACGGGCGGGGCAATTCGTGCGCGCGTCGGGTGTGGAGGTCGGCAAGGTCTCCAAGGTGACCTTGACCGACGGGGACACGCGAGTGTTGGTGGAGTTCAACGTCGATCGGTCACTGCCACTGGATGAGGCGACGACGGCGTCGATCCGCTACCTCAACCTGATCGGCGACCGCTACCTGGAACTCAAACGCGGAGAGAGCGGCCGGCGGCTCGCCTCCGGTGGCCGCATCCCGCTCGAGCACACGCAGCCGGCGTTGGATCTCGATGCGCTGATCGGCGGGTTCCGGCCGCTTTTCAAGGCATTGGACCCCGGCAAGGTCAACGGCATCGCGCAGTCGATCATCACGGTGTTCCAGGGACAGGGCGCCACCATCAACGACATCCTCGACCAGACCGCGGCGCTGACCGGGGCGCTCGCCGATCGCGACAAGGCGATCGGCGAGGTGATCAACAACCTGAATACCGTGCTGGCCACGACCGTCAAGCATGAGAGGGAGTTCGACCGAACGGTCGACAAGTTGGAACTGCTGATCACCGGATTGAAGAACAGGGCCGACCCGCTGGCCGCGGCCACCGCACACATCAGCGACGCGGCGGGCACCCTGGCCGGTCTGCTGAGCGACGACCGGCCCTTGCTCCACGGCACCCTCGGACATCTCGAGGGCATCCAGGAGTCGCTCATCAACGACCTGCCGACGCTTGACGACGTGCTGGCCAAACTGCCGGACGCGTTCCGCGTCATCGGCCGCGCCGGCGGCATCTACGGCGACTTCTACAACTTCTACCTGTGTGACATCTCGATCAAAGTCAACGGATTGCAGCCTGGCGGTCCGGTACGCACGGTCAAACTTTTCGGGCAGCCGACCGGGAGGTGCACGCCGCAATGAGAACGCTGACGGAGTTCAACCGCACCCGCGTCGGTCTGATGGGCACGCTGGTCACGCTGCTCGCCGTCGGGGTGGGGCAGAGTTTCACCAGCGTTCCGATGCTGTTCGCCACACCGACCTACTACGCGCAATTCGCCGACACCGGCGGCATCAGCGCCGGCGACAAGGTGGAAATCGCCGGTGTGAACGTCGGTTTGGTGCGCTCACTGGTAATTCGCGGCGACCGCGTCCTGGTTGGCTTTTCGATGCCTGGAAAGACGATCGGGACGCAAAGCCGTGCCGCGATCCGCACCGACACCTTCCTTGGACGCAAGAACATGGCGATCCAACCCCGGGGTTCGGATCCGCTGCGGCCCAATGGAATTATCCCATCGGGTCAGACCACCACGCCGTACCAGATCTACGACGCGTTCGTCGATGTCACCAAGGCGGCGACGGACTGGAACATCGACGTCGTCAAACGGTCGCTGAACGTTTTGTCGGAGACGTTCGATCAGACCGCGCCGCATCTGAAGGCCGCCCTGGACGGTGTGGCCAAATTCTCCGGCACCATTGGTAATCGCGACGATCAGATCAAACAGCTGCTGGCCAACGCCGACAAGATCACTCGCGTGCTCGGCGATCGCGGCCAGCAGGTCGACGGGTTGCTGGTCAACGCCAACACTCTGCTGGCCGCGTTCCGGCACCGCAGCCAGGCGCTGAGCATACTGCTGAGCAACGTGTCGGCGGTGTCGACGCAGGTGTCCGGCTTCATCAGGGAAAACCCCAACGCCCACCACGTGCTGCGACAGCTGGGCACGGTCAGCGACGAGCTGGTCAAGCGCAAGAAGGAACTGTCCGATGTGCTCGTACTGGTCAGCAGGTATACCGCGTCCCTGACCGAGGCCGTGGCTTCCGGACCGTTTTTCAAGGCGATCGTGGCGAATCTGCTTCCCTACCAAGTCCTTCAGCCGTGGGTCGACGCGGCGTTCAAGAAGCGGGGAATCGACCCGGAGAACTTCTGGCGCAGCGCCGGGCTGCCGGCGTTTCGCTGGCCCGACCCCAACGGCACCCGGTTCCCCAACGGTGCCCCGCCCCCGGCGCCCCCGGTGGCCGAGGGCACTCCGGATCACCCGCGACCGGCCGTACCGCCGGGATCACCGTGTTCGTACACACCGGCGGGCGATAGCCCGCCGCGACCCGAAAACCCGTTGCCCTGTGCCCTTTCCGGCCAAGGCCCGTTTGGCTCGGTCCCCGGCGGTTTTCCGGCTCCGCTGGATGTCGAGGCGTCGCAGCCAAATCCGGACGGGCCGCCGCCCGCATCGGGTATCCCGAGCGCGGGCCGACCGGGTGAGGCGCCGCCGGGCGTTCCCGGCACTCCGGTGCCGCTCCCGGTGCACGCCCCACCGGGGGCCCGTACCGAGAACCTCGGCCCCACAGGGCAACCGGCGCGGCCGGGGCCGGGCCAACAGCTGGGAACGGGCGGTAGCGACCGATGAGCACCATCTTCGATATCCGCAGCCTCAGATTGCCCAAAGTGTCGGCCAGAGCGGTGGTCGTCGCCGCGTTGGTGGCGGTCCTCGTCTGCATCGCCGCGGCCGCGGGAGTGCAGCTCTACCGGAGGCTGACCATTACCACCGTCGTCGCATATTTTTCTGAGACCCTTGCGCTGTACCCCGGCGACCGTGTTCAGATCATGGGTGTGCGGGTCGGTTCGATCGACAAGATCGAGCCGGCCGGCGACAAGATGCGAGTCACGTTGCACTACAACAACAAGTACAAGGTGCCCGCCAACGCCACCGCATCGATTCTCAACCCGAGCCTGGTGGCCTCGCGCACCATTCAGCTGTCACCGCCCTACACCGGAGGCCCGGTGCTCAGCGACGGCGAAATCATCCCGATCGAGCGCACTCAGGTGCCCGTGGAGTGGGATCAGTTGCGGGACTCCATCAACGGTATCCTGCGCCAGCTCGGCCCGACACCCCAGCAGCCGGCGGGCCCGTTCGGCGACGTCATCGAATCGGCTGCGGACAATCTGGCCGGCAAGGGTGCACAGGTCAACGAAACCCTGAACAGCTTGTCGCAAGCGTTGACCGCGCTCAACGAGGGCCGAGGGGACTTCGTCGCCATCACCCGAAGCCTGGCCCAGTTCGTCACCGCGCTGTACCAGAACAGCCAACAGTTCGTCGCACTCAACGACAACCTGGCCCAATTCACCGACTGGTTCACCAGATCCGACCACGACGTGAGCGACACCATCACCCACATCGATGATGTACTAGGTGTAGCTCGAAAATTCCTGAACGACAACGGATCCACGCTGACGCACGATGTCGACAACCTCGGCGACGTGACCACCACGATCCTGCAACCCGAGCCGCGGAACGGCCTGGAAACCGCGTTACATGTGCTGCCCACCTTTGCGGGCAACTTCAACAACCTCTACCAGCCCGCACACAGCTCGCTGGTGGGCCTGTTCGCATTCCCCAACTTCGCCAACCCCCTTCATTTCATCTGCAGCGCCATTCAGGCCGGCAGCCGGCTGGGCTATCAGGACTCGGCCGAGTTGTGCGCACAGTATCTGTCGCCGGTGCTGGACGCCATCAAATTCAATTACCCGCCGGGCAGCCTGAACTTGTTCAACTCCGCGGCCACTCTGCCCAAGGAAGTCGCGTACTCCGAAGAGCGACTGCGGCCTCCGCCGGGATACAAGGACACCACCGTCCCGGGAATCTTTGCGCGCGACACCCCACTCTCGCATGGCAATCACGAGCCGGGCTGGGTGGTCGCGCCCGGGATGCAGGGCACGCCGGTTCAGCCGGCTACCGCCGAGATGCTCACCCCCGAATCGCTGACCGAGCTCATGGGTGGTCAGGACATCGCTTCCCCGCCGCCGGGGGTCAGTTCGCCCGGACCGCCGAATGCCTATGACGAGTCGAATCCGGCGCCCCCACCGTGGTTTCCGCGACCCGCACAGCCGGGGCCGGGCCAGTGAGGCGCGGCGTGAGGCGCGGTGTGAGCGCGGCACACCGGGGACTGGCGTTCCTCCTGGCCGTGGCGACGCTGACGTCCTGCCATTGGCGGGGCATCGCCGACATGCCGCTACCGATCGGCCACGGCACGGGCGCCGACCACATGACGATTTACGTGCAGGTGCCGGATACCTTGGCGCTGAACACCAATAGCCGGGTGAGGGTCGCCGACGTATGGGTCGGCACGGTGCGCGCCATCACCCTGAAGAACTGGGTCGCCACGCTGAGGCTGGATCTCGATCCGGGCGTGAAACTTCCGGCGAACGCGACCGCCAAGATCGGTCAGACCAGCCTGCTGGGCACCCAGCATATCGAGCTGGCCGCACCGAAAAGCCCGTCCGTGCGGCAATTGAAGAGCGGCGACACGATCCCCGTGAAGAATTCCTCGGCGTACCCCACCGTCGAACGGACGTTGGCCAGCGTCGCGGTGATCCTCAATGGCGGCGGCATCGCGAATCTCGACGCGATCCAGACCGAGGTCGTCAACATCCTCGATGGCCACGCCGGGCAGATTCGCGAATTCCTGGGCCGGCTGGACACTTTCGTCACCGAGCTGAACCGCCAACGCGACGACCTCACCCGCGCAATTGATTCGACCAACGAACTCCTGGCCATCTTCGCCGACCGCAAAGACACGCTGGACCGGGTACTGACCGACATCCCGCCGCTGATCCAGCATTTCGCCGACACCCGCGATCTGTTCGCGGACGCCACCGAATCCCTGGGTCGATTCAGCAGCGCCGCCAACCGGGTGCTGGCCGGGGCCCGGCCCGACCTCTACCGGAACCTGCGGTCGCTACAGCGACCGCTGCGCCAACTCGTCCTGGCCTCTCCGTTCGTGGCCGGTGCGCTGAAGTTGGGTCTCACGGCGCCGTTCAACATCGACGACGTTACGCAGGTGATCCGCGGTGACTACGTCAACGTGTCCGCCGCGCTCGACCTGACACTGTCGACCATCGATAACACGATGCTGACCGGAACCGGATTGTCCGGGGCGCTGCGGGCGCTCGAGCAGTCGTGGGGACGGGATCCGGACACCATGATCCCGGACGTGCGCTACACGCCGAACCCCAACGACGCCCCGGGAGGGCCGCTGGTGGAGAGGGGTGAATGAAAGATGCTGCCCCGCATGATCAAAACCCAGTTGGTACTGTTGACGGGCGTGGCGGTGGCCGCGGTGGTGGTCCTGGGCTGGTACTACCTGCGGATACCGAGCCTGGTCGGCGTCGGCCGCTACACCCTGTATGCCGAGTTGCCGCAGTCCGGGGGCCTGTATCGCACGGCCAACGTCGCCTATCGCGGCATCACGATCGGCAAGGTCACCGGCGTCGAACCGACCGAGCGCGGCGCGCGCGCAACGATGAGCATCGAGAACGGCTACCAGATACCGGCCGACGCGTCGGCCAACGTGCACTCGGTCTCGGCGGTCGGTGAGCAATACATCGACCTGGTATCGACCGCCAAACGGGGCCCGTACCTGCGAGACGGACAGACGATCAGCAAAAGCACGGTTCCCAGCCAGATCGGCCCCGCCCTCGACGCGGCCAACCGTGGATTGGCGGTGCTACCCAAGGACAAGGTGGCGTCACTGCTGTACGAGTCGTCGCAGGCGCTGGGCGGGCTGGGGCCGTCGCTGCGGCGTCTGGTGGATGCCACCCAGGCGATCGCCCACGACGTGCGGGGCAGCATCGATGACGTCGACGACATCATCGGGCGCTCGGCGCCGATCATCGACAGCCAGGCCGATTCCGCCGACACGATCAGGCGCTGGGCCGCCAACCTGAACACGGTGACCGCGCAGAGCGCGCGGAACGATCAGGCGGTGCGAAGCATTCTGGCCAACGCGCCGCCGACGGCCGCACAGGTCAATAGCACGTTCGGCGACGTGCGGGAGTCGCTGCCGCAGACGCTGGCCAATCTCGAGGTCGTCATCGACATGCTCAAGCGCTACCACAACGGCGTCGAGCAGGCACTGGTGTTCTTGCCGCAGTCGGGGGCGATCGCTCAGTCGGTGACCGCACAATCTCCCGGCCAGGCCGCCCTCGGCGTCGGCGCCATATCGCTCAACCAACCACCGCCGTGCCTGACCGGCTTCCTGCCGGCCTCGCAGTGGCGGGCTCCGGCCGATACCACCACCGCGCCGCTCCCGGCCGGTACCTATTGCAAGATCCCCATGGACGCCACGAATGTGGTTCGAGGAGCGCGTAATTACCCGTGTGTGGACGTGCCCGGGAAGCGGGCGGCGACCCCGCGCGAGTGCCGCAGCCCCGAACCCTATGTGCCGCTGGGAACCAACCCCTGGTACGGCGACCCCAATCAGATACTTACCTGCCCCGCGCCGGGCGCGCGTTGTGACCAACCCGTGAAACCCGGTCAGGTGATCCCGGCGCCGTCGGTCGACAACGGCCTCAACCCGCTGCCCGCCGATCAGCTGCCGGGCACACCGCCGCCGAAAAGCGATCCGTTGCAGCGGCCGGGATCGGGCGGTGTCGAATGCAATGGGCAGCAGCCGAACCCGTGCGTTTACACCCCGAGCGCACTTCCCACGGCGCTTTACGACGTGCGCAGCGGCAAGGTCGTGGGCCCCGACGGTGTGGTCTATTCGGTTGCGAATTCGGCCAACATCGGAGACGAGGGATGGAAGGAGATGCTGGGGTCGGCGCGCTGAAACACGCGGGTGTTTCGTCAGCGCTTCCCGGTGTGCGAATCCTCGTCGGAGGTGTCGTCACCCTCGCGGCTGTGCACACGCCATTTTCGGTATCCACGATGCGCGGCAAACGCGCCGACGATGGCGCTCACGCACCACACCGCTATCGCCGCGTAGGCCAACGGCGATGACCGGTTGCCGATCGAGGCGCCCAGCGCGGTGTAGACGAAAGCCCGCGGAACCGAGCCGATGAACGCGCCAACGGCCATCTGCCACAACGGAACCCCGAAGGCCCCGAACGCGTACGAGGCCAGCGCATCCGAGATTCCGGGCACGAAGCGCTGCCCGACGACCGCCCACAGCCCCCGGCGCCCGATCAGGGCGTCGATGCGGTCGGCCCGGGCCGCCCCCAGCAGCGCCCGGGCGCTGTCGCGGCCGGCGCGGCGGCCGACGGAACTCGCGACGATCGCGGTGCCCACCGTCGCGCCCAGTGTGACGAACACGCCGAGTAACGGACCGAACAACAACCCGCTGCCCGCGGCCAGGATCGAGCCCGGGACGAACAGCGCGCCGGCCACCGCCGAGACCACGACATAGGTCAGCGGTGCCGCCGGACCGGTGGCCGAGACCACCCGCCGGACCTCCTCGATGTCGATGACCTGCGCGACGGCCACCAGGTAGAAGACCACCCCCAGAAAGACAGTGAACACCGCGAGCCGCACGAGGGGGCCCCGCCGCGATACGGGCTGCGATGTCGGGGCGGGACCGTCGTCGTCCATGCCGGCCGTCACGTCGTCGCGTCGTCGGCGCGCAACCGCTGCCGCAGTCCGGTGGCCCGCATCGCCCTGCGCTCGATCGCCGCGCGCACCGACGCCTCGGGCCCCACCACCCGCACCCTGGCCTTCGCCCGGGTCACGGCCGTGTAGAACAGTTCCCGCGTCAGCAGCCGCGAATCCTCCGGCGGTATCAACACGGTCACCTCGTCGGCCTGGCTGCCCTGACTCTTGTGGATGGTCATGGCATGCATCGTCTCCACCTCGCCGAGGCGGCTGGTCGCGAAGTCCAGCGGCCCGGAGGCGCCGGCGATGAGGGCCCGCAGGCCCTCCGCGCCGGCCACCGTCACTCCGGTGTCGCCGTTGTAGAGCCGCAGCCCGTAGTCGTTCGCCGTCACCAGCAGTGGACGCCCGGCGTACCACTGCGACCAGGCCGGCTGGCCGGTCGCTTCGGCAAGCCACTTCTGCACCAGCGTGTTCCAATGCGTCGCCCCATACGGCCCCTCGCGGTGCGCGCACAACAGCCGGTGCTCGTCCAGCGTGGACAACGCCTCGTCCGCCGCGCCCAGCAGCGCCGCCGAGCGCAGCCGCAGCGCGTGCGAAACCAGCACCTCGCGCAGCCGGTCGGCCGGGCGCCCGGAATCCACCCACTCGACATGCTCACCGCCCGCCGCCAGCAACCCGACCACCCGGTCCGCGTCGCCGACCCGGATGGCTTCGGCCAGCGCGCCGATCGACGCGCCGAATCGGTGCGGCGTGCGCAGGGCGGCGACCCGCACGTCGTCCCGGGCGGCCAGCCCATCCACCAGATCGGCCAGCACGGCCCCCGCTTCCACCGAGGCCAACTGGTCCGGATCGCCGACCAGGATCAGCCGCGAGTCCGGCCGGACCGCTTCGACCAGGCGAGCCATCATCGTCAACGACACCATCGACGTCTCGTCGACCACGATGATGTCGTGCGGCAGCCGATTGGCGCGATTGTGCTTGAACCGCACCGACGTATCCGGCCGGGGCCCCAGCAGCCGGTGCAGCGTGGTCCCCGGCAGGCCGGTCAGCCGCGCCCTGTCGGCCGCGCCGAGCTCGTCTGCTCCCGCGGCCACCGCCTCGGCCAGCCGCGCCGCCGCCTTACCCGTCGGTGCGGCCAGCGCAATCCGGGGTCGCGGCAGGCCGGCCCGCTGCGCCTGCTCGACCAGCAGCGCGAGCAGCCGCGCGATCGTGGTGGTCTTGCCGGTGCCGGGCCCGCCGGTCAGCACCGTCACCGGCTGCGAGACCGCGATTTCGGCGGCCGCCCGCTGTTCTTCGTAACCGGGCTCGAAAAGCCTTTCATAGCTGGCTGGTTCGACGGTGACCGGGGCCGCTGACAGCGCCAGCAGGTCGGTGCAGACCTGCTCTTCCTCGAGCCAGTAGCGGTCGAAGTACAGCAGCTCGCCGAATATCCGCAGCACGGGTGGCGGTCCGAGCAAGGGACTGGCCCGCACCGCCGCCATCCAGTCGTCGGCGCCGGGCCAGGGCAGGTCGGGGTCGCCGATCTGTGCGGGCGCCGCGCGGAGATCGACGCAGACCGAACCGCCCCGCAGCGCACGCACCACGAGGGCGACCGCCAGCGCCACCCGGTCGTCGGATTCACCTGTGAGCACGGTAAGGCGTTGCGCCACATGAATATCCGCGGGCTCAAAGATGCCGGCATCGCTGAACGTGCGCAGCAATCCCGCTTTGAACGGAGTCCCGGACACCACCTCCACCGTCACGCGGGCACCCCCTGGGCATCGAGCAGATCCGACAGAGCCGCGATCAACGACGGCGGCGGCTGCCAGCTGAAGACGCCCGACGGATGCCCGTCGAGCACCGGGGTAGCGGCGCCGCACATGCCTCGCACGAACAGGTAAAGCACGCCACCGAGATGCCGGCACGGGTCGTAATCCGGTAGTCGCCAACGCAAGAACCGATGCAATACCGCGCTATACAGCAGCGCCTGCAGCGGATAGTCCGAGTGCAACATCGCCTCCGCCATCCGCGGCCGGTCGTAGTCGGCGGCCGTCAGCGGCCGCTCCGGATCCCCGAGCCGGTTGGTCTTGTAATCCACCACCACGAAGCGGTGCCCCGAGCCGTCGGGAATGCGCAGCACGGCGTCGATCGAGCCGGTGAGGTATCCGCGTAACGACTGCGCACCGAGACCCGGGTCCATCAACCGGTCGGCATACGATGCCAGCGGATCGTCGGCCGGGAGGTGCTCGCGCAGCAGCGGCGCCAGATCCGCCAAGCGCACCTCGGGCGCCGCCGAACGTCGATCACCGCCGGCCAGCGGCAGCTCAAAATCGAGTTCGCGCAATCGATCCGACAGCCCGATGTGGCGCAGCGTCATTCCGCCCGCCAACGGGCCGAGCGGTGTGTCATGCATCGGCACCATCGCCGCGGCCAGTTCCTCGGGGGCAGCGGCGACCGGCCACCACGCCGAGTGCTCCCGGATCTGCGCCGCTAGCTCGGCGGCCAGATCCGCGGCGAACGGGTCGGCCGTCTCCAGCACGGCGTGCACCAGGGTGCCAAAGGTGGCGCCCGCCGGAAGGTCCGCCATCGGCGAGGGCACGTCCGGGCCGGTCACCGGGAAAGCCAACGGGATATCGCCGACCTCGTCGTCGAGTTCGGCGACGTCGGGTTCGCTGCTCACCCCGCTGGTTTGGGCGCCACGGATCAGGCCGGAGTAGGAGGTGCGCCGCCACGCGGTGTCGATGCCGCGGTGGAAGTGGCGGCTCCCCAGGTTGGCGGGCGTCGGGGCGGGTGACAGCGCGGGGGCCGGCGCCACCACCGAGTCCTCGATGACCGGACCGCCGGCGGCCTCCCACTCGCGCAACCGGGCGAGGGCGTCTCCGTCGGAGATCTTCGCGGGTTCACACCGGTCCGGAACGACCGGATCGCCGGGCCGGCGGCCGCGCAGCAGGCGCGACAGGCCGCCGTTGGGTTCGTAGTACGCCGGTGACCACCAGGCCACCACCTGGGCCTGCGCCCTGGTCAACGCGACATAGGTCAGCCGGCTGTCGTCGCTGGCGTCCTCTTTACGGCCCAGCCGCTCAACGGCTTTGAAGTCGGGGCTGTCCTTGCCGCCGACGTGCAGGCAACGCGCGCCGTCCTCGTCGTGGAACAGCACCACGTCGCTGTCCTGGGTGTTGCGGTTGAACGCGAACGGCAGATACACGATCGGGTATTGCAGGCCCTTGCTGACGAAGACGGTCATGATCTGGACGGCGGCGGCGTCGCTGTCGAGCCGGCGGTTGCGTTCGGGCGCGCCGGCGCGCTCGTCGCGTTGCCGGCGCAGCCAGTCGCGCAGCGCCGGCAGGGTGTAATGCTCGCGGTGTGCCACCTCCTGCAGCAGCTGGGTGACATGCGCCAGGTCGGTCATGTGTCGCTCGCCGCCCTGCCAGCCGAGCACGCGATCCCGCATCCCCAGCAGTTGGGCGGCTTCGAAAATGGCCGCGACACCGCGCTCGCGCGCATGACCGGCCCACTCCCGCAGGGTCTTCGCGATCCGATCCGTGAGCGCGTCGCCACCGGCCGCCAGCGTTTGGGCGGTCTCGCCGAAAAACATGGTCGCCGCGGCCGCACGCACCATGCCGGGCCGGTGCGGCTGGTCGAAGGCCTCCAGCAGGCACAACCAGTCCCCGGCGGCCTCGGAGGCGAAGACATCGGTGTTTCCGGTGTAGACCGCGGGGACGCCCGCGTCGCAGAGCGCCGTGAAGCACGCCTGCGCGTCGCGGTGCCTTTCCACGATGACGGCGATATCGCGGGCCTGCAGCGGGTCGCCGTCGAACGTGGCGTCGCCGGCCAGCAGGGCGCGGATGTCGGCGGCGAGATCGGCGCCGATGTGTTCCCGCAGCTCGTCGATGGGTAGGTTTTGAATACCACGGCGCCCCAGCGTCTCTCGCGACACGACGCGCAGCCGGAACGGGTCATTGCGCGGCGCGCCGGCGAGCCGATGACCCCGGTGATGTGCGCCGACGTCGTTCACCACGATGGCGGGGTCACCGAGCTGGGCACCGCGCAGCACCACCTGCAGCCGCTGCAGCAGCGCGGAGTCGCTGCGCCAGTTGGTGTCCAGGGTCTTGCGCTGGCCCGCCGTCTCCGCCGCCCGCAGGTAGGTCACGATGTCACCGCCGCGAAACGCATAGATCGCCTGCTTAGGGTCGCCGATGAGAATCACGGTGGAGCGCCCGCTGAACGCGCGGTCGATCACCTGCCATTGCACCGGGTCGGTGTCCTGGAACTCGTCGACCATGACGATCGGCCAGCGTCGATGCATGCGCAGCCGGGCGGGGGAGTCGTCGGTGGCCAGCGCGTCGGCCAGTCGGATCAGCAGATCGTCGTAGCCGAGGACGCCGAGTCGGCGCTTGCGCGTATCGAGTTCGGCCAGAACATCGTTGGCGAACCTGAGATTGACGGCGGCCCTCGAATCGGGATCGGGATCGCGCGGCCGCAGCTGAGTCGACGGGTTGTTGACCACCTCGCGTGCCAGCCGGAGCGCTTCGCGATAGTGCAGCGCCGGATCGTCGCGTTCCTGCCCGAAGTGGGCCAGGTACAAATCGTCGACGATCTCGGTGACCAGGTCGTCGAGGCTCTCCAGCAGGGTCACGCCGGCCGCGGTGTCGCCGGCCACGCCGAGCGAGCGCAGCACCAGCTGGCAGAACTGGTGGGTGGTGGCGATCGTCGCCGCGTCGAAGCCGGCCAGCGCGTCGCGAAGACGCTGGCAACGCGCCGCGCGCTGATCGGCGGTGCCGTCCAGCAGGTACTCCACCAACTGGTTGTCGCCGACCGTCGACGGATCGGCGAAAGCGCCTACGGCATCGACGATTTGGCAGCGGACACGCTCCCGTAACTCCTGGCTGGCGGCGCGGCCGAACGTGATGAGCAGCATCTGATCCAGGCTCGCGGCACCGTCGGCGAGATACCGGGTCACCAGGCCGGCCAGCGCGAACGTCTTGCCGGTTCCCGCGCTGGCCTCCAGCACGGTGGTGGAGCGCTCGGCCGGCAGCGCGCCCAAAAGATCGAAACGCTCCATCAGGCCGGCTTCCGCTCGGCGCGCAGCATCGGCAGCCAGAGCCGCGCCGCATAGGCACCGAGCCGGTTGTCTTCGCCGTCGCAGTCCTCGCCCGGCCGCACCGGCTGCATCAGGTCTTCCAGCGGTGCGCCGCGTCCCCACGCCCGCACGTGCGCGGGCGCCTGGTCCTCACCGGGGTACCGATCGCTGGATTTCCATCGGCGCCGCGCCTCGGCCACCGGATCGTCGCCGCCGTACCGCGCGGCCGCCCAGGCATAGGATGCCTTGATGGGCAACGGAATTGGCTCCCGCCGTCCCGCATCGTAAATCGTCACCAGCTCACGCAGCACCTCGACGGGATCGCCGCCCGGCGGCCCCAGGCCCTCCACCCGGATGCTGGTGCCCCTGCGCATGCGGCCGATACACGCCGCCGACCAGTCACGGCCAGGGTCGTGAGCGGCCAACGCCAGCAACGGAATCCACGACTCGAGCAGGTGCTTGCCGTCCAGCCTGGAATAGGTCACCGATACCAGGGCATCGCCGTAGACCGGGGACACCGTGCCGGTGAGTCGCCGCCCGACGCCCAGATCGATGTCGACGTCATAGGCGGCGCCGCCGGCGAGTCGATGGGTTTGCCGATGGCGAAGCGCCTCGAGCGCCAACGTCGCCGCCTGGTCCCGAATCTCGGTGACCTTGCGCCATCCCAGCTGGCCCGGAGGCAGCGTGCCGCGGCGCCACTCGGCTTGCCGCGCGTCCTCGGGGCTCATCCCGCGCAGGATGTCGCCCAGCATCCGGTCGCCGACCGTCCACTCCTCGAGGCCGTTGATGTCGACCGGCATGGCATCTTGGACGCCGTCGACGTCGTACGGCAGCGTGAATTCCAGGGCACGGAAGAAGCCCTTCACCGGGTCTTTGAAGAAGCCGACGAGGTCGGCCAGGCTGACGTCGCCGGCCGGCGGTGGCGGCAGCGGCGCGGCGATGAACCTCGGCTGTTCGGTGTGCTCGCCGGTGGCCGCGCGCGCCGCGCGCAGTACCGTGGGGTCGAAACTGAACGGCACCTCCGGCACCAGTTCACCCGGGATGACGTTGCGAATGTCGAACGGCTGCAACGGATGCTCGACGACGATGCGGTGGCGAACCTTCGTCGTCGTGGTCATGTCGAGGGTGTCGAGCAATTCGGCCAGCGGCACCGCGGGCGGGCGTGGCTGCCCCGAGTATTCGTTGGCGCCGGTGTAGGTGATCACCAGCTTCTCGGTGGCGGCGCAGATCGCGTCGAGCAGCAATTGCCGGTCTTCGGAACGGATGTCGCGTTCCCCGGTCATCGGGCGCCGGGCCAGCACGTCGTCACCGTCGACGGCGCCGAGACGCGGGAACAGCCCGTCGTCCAGGCCGACCAGGCACACCACCCGGTGGGGGACCGAGCGCATCGGCACCATGGTGCACACCGTCAGGGTGCCGGTGCGGAAGTTGGCCCGCGTCGGTCGCCCGGCGAGGTGCCGGGTCAGCAGCGCGCGGATGTCGGGCAGCCGCAGCACGGTGTCGCCCCGCGACCCGGCGTGCCCCAGGACCGTGGCGAACTCGCGTCGCACCTGACCGGTCTGCCATCCGTCGGAATCGTGCACGCGCGTCAACAGCGTGATGCCGTCGTCGAGGGTGGCCAGCCACTCGGTCAACGTCCTGGTGCCGGTGAGCGAGTCGACCACGTGCTGCAGCCGGGCGACGAATTCGGCCAACTGACCGGCCAATTGGACGCGGTTGCTGCTGACGTCGTCGAGCGGCAGCGTCGCGTCGATCCACGCGTTCGAGTCGTCGGACATCGCGACGCCGGCCAATATCCGGTCGATGCCGAAACGCCATGTGTTGTGCACGAAGTCGACGTGGTAGGGCCGCCGATGCTCCTGGTCCAATCCCCACCGGATGTTCGCCTGCCGCACCCAGCGGGTGATGGCCTCCAGATCGTCATCCGTGAAGCCGAACCGGGCGCGCACCGGAGCGGCCTGGGCCAGGTTGAGCACCTCACTGGCCGTCACCCTGCCGCCGGCCAGCGCCAGCAGTTGGGAGGCCACCTGCAGGAGCGGGTTGGTCTGAATCAGCGATCGATCCGCCAGCCGCACCCGAAGCTGGTGGGCCGGATGCGCACCGTGCACCACGTCGCCGAGGCCGAAGTCCGCCACGATCAGCGGCGCGTAGGTTTCGATGTCCGGACACATCACCAGGATGTCGCGCGGCTCGAGCGTCGGGTCGTCGGTCAACAGGCCGAGCAGCACCTCGCGCAGCACATCGACCTGGCGGGCCGCGCCGTGGCAGTTGTGGATCTGCACCGATCGGTCCTCGGCGGCCAGCGAGCGCCCCCGCGGCCGAACGGCGTTGTCGGCGATATCGGACTGCACCCAGCCGAGCAGCGTGTCCGGGCGCGCGTCGCCGGCCAGGTACTCGTCGGTCTGTGGGTCCGCCGGCAGGCTGCGCTGCAGTTCGCGCAGATCCCGTCCCAGGGTGGCGAGCAGGGGATGGCCCACGGCCCGATGGCTGGTGTCCTCCCGGCGAGGAATCGCCCCGTGCATATCGGCCAGCGCCCGCCACAGTGGGTCGCTGGGGTGCGGCAGCCACACATGCAGCTCATGGTGGAGGGCCACGGCGGCCAGCAGCTCGGAATCGGTACGGGCCAACCGGGTGTGCCCGAACAGCGACAGCCGAGCGGGCAGGTCGCTGGGCGCTTCGGCCAGCCGCGCGAGGGTCTTGCCGTGGCGAACGTGCGGCGGGTCGGCCGCCACTCGCGAAACCAGCGCCCGCCACAGCTGGGGCTGCCAGTCCAGGTCCCCGTCGAGATCGCCCGGGTCGCCGTTGCCCCAGTCGATCAGCAGCTGGGGGCGCTGCCGCGCGTAGGAGGCGAACAGCCCGGCCAGCCGGTGCGCCACCTCGTACCGCCGGCCCCTGCGCAGCTCGGCTTCCGCGCCGGTGTGGAAATGACCGACATGCATGGCCAGCGTGCGGCACCACGGCTCGTCCAGCGAGCAGTCGATCGCCTCCAGCAGTGGCCAGGCCATGGCGTCCGGCGACCACGGATCCTCGTCGGCGGTGCCGGTGATTTCGGCGATCAGCGAGCCGGGACTGCGGAATGAAACCCCGGCGCACACCCCGTCGCCGCCGCGGTCGCGACCGAGCACATGCGACAGCCGCTGGCTCAGCCAGCGCTCCACGCCGCGCGCGGGGACCACGACGAGCTCGGGGGCGAACGGGTCGGCCGGCTGGTCGGCCAGCAGAGCGCCGAGACCGTCGGCCAACAGATCGGTGCGCTCGGCGCGGTGCAGATGAAGCGGCATTGCGCTGTCACGATAAACCCCCAGCGCCCGGCGGGGCCTACTTCGTCAAGGTGAACTGGTTGACGTCGATGTATCCGGCGCGGAATGCGTTGGCGCAGCCGGTCAGATATCGCATGTAGCGCTGGTAGACCACCTCGGACTGAATCGCGACGGCCTCCTCGTGGTGCGCGCGCAATGCCTCGGCCCAACAGTCGAGCGTGCGGGCATAGTGCAGCTGCAGCGACTGCCTGCGTTTCAGGTTGAAACCCATCTTGGAGGCGTGGAACTCCACCATCTCGATCGCCGGCAACTGGCCGCCCGGGAAGATCTCGGTGGCGATGAATTCGTTGAAGCTCGTCTGCTCGTCGGACAGGTCCAGGCCATGTTCGACGATCTGCTGCGGGGTCAGCATGGTGATGGTGTGCAGCAGCATCACCCCGTCATCGGGCAGGGTGCGATAGGCCATCGCGAAGAAGTCGTCGTAGCGGTCATACCCGAAATGCTCGAACGCGCCGATGGAGACGATCCGGTCCGCGGTTCCGTCGAACTCTTCCCAGCCGTGCAGCAGTACCCGCCTGCTGCGTTCGGTGTCCAGCGAGTCGAGGAGCTTCTGGACGTGTTCGGCCTGGTGTCTGGACAGGGTCAACCCGATGACGTTGACGTCGTAGTTTTCGATCGCGCGGCGCATGGTGCCGCCCCAGCCGCAGCCGACGTCCAGCAACGTCATCCCGGGCCGCAGACCCAGCTTGCCCAGCGAGAGGTCCATCTTGCGTAGCTGCGCCTCTTCCAGCGGTATGTCCCGGTTGCGGTCCCAATACGCGCAGCTATAGGTCATGGTGGGGTCGAGGAACAGCCGGAAGAAGTCGTCCGACAGGTCGTAGTGGGCCTGCACCTCCTCGAAGTGCGGCGTCAGCTTCTCTGCCACGGCGGCTACCCGCCTTTCAGACTCGGGGCCATTCAGCTGTTCACGAGCGGGTCGCACGGTTGGTTCACCACGGCTTCCCGATATCGCAAAAAGCAAACGCGGACGGGCCGGCCGGGCGGGCCCGGTCAATACTGGGGAAAAACAGCTGCCGGGAGGTAACCAGATGGGCGCCGACGAGGACCTCGACCGCGGTGTGCATGGCCATCGGGGCGATTACGGAGTCGACGGGTCCTTTCACAAAGTCTCGGCGCGAACCCAGGCGATAGGCGTCGGCGCTCAGGTCGCCGCCCTGGTGGTGTGGGCGGGGATCAGCTGGGCGCGCGGCAGGCGGCTCAGGGCGGCACTGGCCGCGGTGTCCAGCGCCGGGATCGCGGGAAACACGCTGCTGTACATGTATGCGACGCGGTCCGGGAAATTCGTCGTGTGGGACCGGGTCCTGCGCGACCTGCCGCTCGCCGGCGACGAGACGGTGCTCGACCTCGGGTGTGGGCGTGGTGCGGTGCTGCTGGCCGCGGCCAAGCGGTTGCCGCGGGGCCGCGCGATCGGTGTCGATCTGTGGCAGGCCGACCAGACGGACAACTCGCGGCAGGCCACGCTGGCCAACGCGGTGGCCGAGGGCGTCGCCGACCGCATCGAGGTGTACACCGCCGACATGACCGCGCTGCCGCTGGCCGACGACAGCGTCGACGTGATCGTGAGCAACCTGGCCATCCACAACATCGGCGGCCACGCCGGCCGGCGGCAGGCGCTCGACGAGGCCGCGCGCGTGCTGCGACCGGGTGGCCGGCTCGCGATCGCGGACCTCTGGGAGACGCGTCAGCACGCCGCGCGGCTGCGCGAACTGGGCTGGCGCAGCGTGCGGCGCCGCAACCTCGGCTGGCGCATGTGGTACGGCGGCCCCTGGTTCTCCACCCGGTTGGTCACCGCGACCAAGCCGGGCTGACGCGTGGGCGCCGGTGGTGGAGGCCTTGGAGGTCCCGCCCAGATTTGATAGCGCAGGCGCTATCGGGTTCGGAATGCGCCTCAAGGTCCACCGAGCGCGGTCGGCCGGATCGCGGTGCAATGCTGATACGCATGACGAGAAACGAACTCACCGAACAGATCGTCGTCGCGCGCCTGGCCAAGGGGCTGACGTGGCAGCAGCTGGCCGACGCCATCGGCAGGCCGGTGGTGTGGACCACGGCCGCGTTGCTCGGACAGCATCCCATTCCGGTTGATCAGGCCAAGGTTCTGGCGGAGATGCTCGGCCTCGACCAGTCGACGGTGCCCGTGCTCGCCGCCGCCCCCATGCGGGGCGGCCTGCCCAGCGCGGTGCCGACCGACCCGACCGTCTACCGCTTCTACGAGGCCCTGCAGGTGTACGGCGGCGCCCTCAAGGAGCTGATCGCCGAACAGTTCGGCGATGGAATCATGAGCGCGATCAACTTCAGCGTCGACCTACAGAAGAAACCGCACCCGTCCGGCGATCGCGTCGTGGTCACCTTCGACGGGAAATTCCTTCCCTATCAATGGGATTCGTCGGAGCAGTAGATGACATCCGAGGCGAACCAGTCGAAACCCATTGACCTCGTGCTGTCCGGCGGAGGCGTCAAGTTCATCGGTCTGGTGGGCGCCATCGTCGCCCTGATGGACGCCGGGTATTCGATCAAGAGGGTGTCCGGGGTCTCGGCCGGTTCGGTGGTCGCGGCGATCCTGGCGGCCGGATCCAGCGGCGGTCAGCTGACCGGCGCGCAGGTCAAGGAGCTCGCCTTCTCGGTCCCGCTCCGCAAGTGGCGCGACGCCGGGCCCGTCCCCTATCTCGGTGCGGCCTGGGGGCTGGCGACCGAAACGAGCATGTACCGCGGCGACGTCGCCCACGACTGGATTCGCAGCGAGTTGAAGAACTTCGGCGTCACCTTCTTCGGCGATCTGCATCTCGACGAGGACGGCCTGCTCGAAGGGCGGCGCAACAAGCTGGTGGTCACCGTCGCGGACCTGACCGCGGCCCAGCTGGTGCGGTTCCCGTGGGACTATCGGCGGCTCTACGGTCTGGACCCCGATGAGCAGCCGGTGGCCCACGCGGTGCGCGCCTCGATGGCGATTCCGTTCTTCTATCGTCCGGTCAAGCTGACCGGCGCCGATGGCAAGAGGTCCACCCTCGTCGACGGCGGGGTGCTCTCGAATTTCCCCATCGACACCTTCGATCGGCCCGACGGAGGGGCGCCGCGCTGGCCCACGTTCGGGATCACCGTCCTGCCGAGGCTCACCGAGGGCCTCGGTGCGGTGATGCCGGCCCTGAAACCGTTGCGCCTCTTCGAACAGACCGCATTGCTGGAAAGCCTGCTCACCACCGTGCTGGCCGGCCATGACCAGACCCATCTCAGCCAGCCGTGGGTCGCGGCGCGCGCCATCGCGGTCGAATCGACCGATGTCGGCGTGCTCGACTTCGACATCTCCAGGGGCCGTCTCGAAGAGCTCTACGAGAGCGGCTATGCGGCGGCGCAGACCTTCCTGTCGACGTGGGATTGGCCGGCTTATCTGGACCGATTCCGGTAAGCCGTCGCCCCGCTGGGTGAAGTGACGACTCGTCCCGTACGTGTCAGACTGGCCGCGAGGAGGCGAAGGGAACGCGGTGGCGGCTAGCAGCGGCCACCGCGTTCGCCGTTCAGTTCATCAGCACTTGCGGTGAAAGCTCTTTCAGCATCGCGTTGGCCCAGCGCATTTGCCGCAACGTCTCGGGGTGACAGCGCGAGGCCAGGCTCAGCAGTTCGGAATCCTTGGCCGCCTGTGCGCCCTGCGCCAGTAGCTCCCAATCCAGCGACACCCCCGCCGACAGCCGGTGAATCCGGCGCAGATCGGCGAGCAGCATCACGCCGGGTTCCGGCCGGTGGCGCAGCAGGCCGCTGATCCGCGATTGCAGAAAACCGGTGATCGTCCCGGTGCGCGGATCGGCGGACAGGCGCAGGCCGTAGTGGCGGCCGTGCCGCGCCAGCTCGGCGAGGTGACCGCGTGACCAGCCGGCCAGGTCGCGCGCGAGGTGGCTGATGTCCTGGTCGCTGTGGTGCCGCGCCGCCACCACGTTGAGTTCATGGGCCAGCTTGCGTTCGGAGCGGTGCAGTTCGCGGATCGCCGGTTTGAGCTTCATGGTCGGCTCCCCGCCGGCACGACTTCGGTCACAGCCGCGGTCAGGGGCGCCGCGCCCGCGGGCACCGACCCGTTTCTCTGCGCGTGCCGCGCGGGGGCTTTGTGCAACCGGGCGGCGGCCGTCTTGTAGATCGGCTGCTTGGACACCGGGTCCCAATCGGTCAGCGTGAGTTCGTTGGCGGCCCGCTGATGGGCCGTGCCGGTCCCGCCCCCGTCGGTGTCCCAGTAGCCGTAATGGAAGGGTACGAACAGGACACCGTCGCGGATGCCGCAGATGCGCGCCGCGCAGTTGACGCGGCCGCGCGGTGTGCTCACTTCGACGAGCTCGCCGGATTCGATGCCCAGGCGTCGCGCGTCGGCCGCCGAGACCTCGACCCATACCTCGGGTGCGGCCTGCTGAAGTTGCTGTGCCCGCGCGGTTTTCGTGCGGGTGTGAAAGTGGTAGACGGTGCGGCCGGTGATCAGCGCGAATGGGAACTCAGGACTGGTGCGCTCATGGGGCGGAACGTATTCGGCCGCCTTGATGATCGCCTTGCCGTGGGGGTTCATCGAACGGTATTCGTCGGGCTGCAGCGGGGCGCCCGTGATCAGGTCTTTGCCGTATGCCTCGCAGTAGTCGGGCTTCGCCCAGAACTGCGCGTCGGCATAGAGCCGTTCGGTGCCGTCGGGATATTCTGTGTTACAGGGCCATTGGATGCCGCTGCCGCCGCGCAGCTTCTCGTAGCTCAAACCCGTGTAGTCGCACGGCCGGCCCGCGCTGCATTTCTTCCACGCCTCGAACGCCGACTCGGCATCGGTCCAGGGCGGAAATGGTTGGCCGTCTTTGTCGCGGAAGTCCATCCGGCGCGCGTAGTCCAAGAAGATGTCGAGGTCCGAGCGCGCGGAACCCGGTGCCTGGACTGCCTTTTCGGACAGATGCACGGTGCGGTCGGCGTTGGTGAAGGTGCCGGTCTTCTCCGCCCACGCGGCGGCGGGTAACACCACGTCGGCCAGCGCGGCGGTTTCGGTCAGGAAGATGTCCTGGACGACCAGGAACAGCCGTTCCTGGGAGAAAATGTCGCGGATTCGGGCCAGCTCCGGCAGCGACACCGCGGGATTGGTGGCGGTGACCCACAACATCCGCAGCGTGCCCTCCTCGGCGTAACGAAACATCTGCATGGCGTGCGTGGGCGGACCGTAGTGCGGAATCTGCAGGGGCTCGAGGTTCCACAATTTCGCCAACTCGGCGACGTGGGAGTCGTTGGACCAGTTGCGGAAACCGGCCAGGTCCCCGTCGGCACCGCATTCGCGGGTGTTCTCCGCCGTCGGCTGACCGTTCATCTGCAACACGCCGCAGCCGGGCCTGCCCAGCATGCCGCGCACCAGGTGAATGTTGTTGACCTGCACGGCCGCCGCGGTGGCCTGGTGCGACTGGTAGAAGCCCTGCAGCACGGTGGACAGCAGCCGCTCCGCCGTGCCGAGCAGCCGCGCCGCGCGCCGGATGTCCTCGGCCGGCACGCCGCAGATCTCGGCGACCCGCTCGGGCGGGAACTCGTCGACCCGCCCGCGCAGTTCGTCGAAACCGACTGTGTGCGAGTCGATGTAGTCCTGGTCGATCCAGCCGCTGCCGATGATCTCGTGCAACAGGCCGTTTATCAACGCGACGTTGGTGCCGGGTACCGGCGCCAGGTGGACGGTGGCGCGCCGGGCGACCGGCGTCAGCCGGGGGTCGACGCAGACGATCGCCGGCGGCGAGTCGCCGGCCAGCCGGTCCAGCATCCGCGCCCACAGCACCGTCTGCGTCTCGGCGACGTTGTGCCCGAACAACGCGATGACGTCGGCATGGTCGACGTCGGTGTAGGACCCCGGCTGTCCGTCGCAGCCGAACGATTCCTTCAGCGCCTCGGCCGCCGTCGCGGTGCACAGCCGGGTGTTGCCGTCGACGTGGTTGGTGCCGATCGCCCCGTGCGCGATGGCGCCCTGGGTGTAGTACTCCTCGAGGAACAGCTGTCCGGACGTGTAGAAGCCGATCGAGCTGGGGCCGTAGCTGTCGAGCAAGTCCGCGGTGCGGTCCACGATCCGCTGCATGGCGGTGTCCCAGTCGCACGGCTTCAGCTCGCCGCCGCTCCTGACCATCGGTGTGGTGAGCCGGTCGGCCGAGGCGTTGGCCTGCCAGCCGAACAGATCCTTGGGGTCGAGCCGCCCGTGGTTGACCCGGTCGACGGCGCGCCCGCGCACGCCCACGATCCGCCCGTCCTTGACGGCGATGTCCAGACCGTCACCGTTGGAGTGCAGCACCGCCGCCGATTGCACCCAGCGATCCACCGACTCTGCGGTGATCCCGTCAGCCAGGTAGGTGTCGACCCGGTCCGGCCATCGGGTGCCGGGTTCGTATGGGGTGCGCGTCCCCCAGGGGTCCGCGATGCGATCGATGGCCACAGGCGAGGACTTCCCCGGCAGCGGCCGGCGAAACCCCCTCGGGCGGGGCCGCCGCGCGGCTTACATCCCGAATTCGGCTTCGATCCCGTCGATGCCGGCGCGGATGGCCGCCAGGGCGTCGGCTCGGGCGCGCAGCTTGGTGGCGGCGTGGGCGCCCCGATTCAGGCCGGCGAATTCGGTGGCGGCTTCCTCGGCGCGGTCGACCACCATCTCGGGCAGCACGATCTCATCGATAAAGCCCGCGGCAAGGGCGGTTTCACCGAAGAACGTTCTGGCCAGACCGACGGCCTGCTGGTAACCCGATGGTGTCAGCCGCAGCTTCATGATCTCCAGGGCGGCATACGGGATGACCATGCCGATCGCGACCTCGTTGGCCTGGATGTTGTAGGCGTGAGCGGCCACCCGGTGATCGCCCGACGACAACAGGAACGCCCCCATCGCGATCGCGTGGCCGGTGCACGCCATCACCACGGGCTTCGGATAAGACAGCAGGCGGTACGCCAGCTCGAACCCGCCTCGCAGCATGTCGATCGCGGGCCGCACCTCGCCGGAGGTGAGGATCTTCAGGTCGAACCCGCCGCTGAATACCCGCTCGTTGCCGGTGATCACCAGCGCCCCGGCGTTGTCCTGCTCGGCCCGGTCGATCGCGTCGCCCAGGGCCTGCTGCATGGTCGGACCCAGCGCGTTGACCTTGCCGTCGTCCATCCTGATGACGGCGACGGAGTCCTTGGTGCTGTAGTGGACCGGGGCGGTCATGGCTTGCTCCTTGCCGTCACGCGGGCTGGCCGTGGTGTTTGCCCAAATCGTCTTCGGCGTTACTCCAGCGCAGGCTGACGTCGGTGGGTTCGTCGAGTTGGCGGGTGCGCCATCGGTCTTGGGTTTCCCGAACCGCGGCGTTGATCCGCTCGATCTCGCTGCGGAAGACCTCGGGCCGGGTCTCCTTGCTCGCGTAGTGGAAATAGGTCAGCAGGCCGCGCAGCAGCTCCAGCTTCTCCTTTTCCCGCTTCGCCAGGTCATGGGTGGTCATCAACTCGATGCGCTGGACGGGAGGCAGCGCGTCCCAGTCCAGCACCACCTCGGTGCGAAGCGGAGAGCGCTCGCGCTGCCAGAACCGCCGCGGCCGATCGGGCCGGTCGTAGTAGCTGACGGTCCCGGTGAAGCGCGATTCGATGCCACTGCCGATTTCGGCGCGGTCGAGCGCGGAATCCCACACCATGCGCCATTCCTGACCGGGTGCGAGCACCGGCAGCTCGCGGGGCAGTCGCAATTCGACGACGTCGGCGTAGCCGTCGGTGGCGCTTTCGTATTCGGCCACCGTGGGCGGATTGACGAACGAGAATTCGATGTCGTAGGCCGCGGTCTGACCGAAGTTGCGGACCACCAGTTCGATCACGTGCCAGTCGGCGGAATGCGGCTCCATGAACACCCCGATGTGCGGCCGGGTCTGGTCCGCCGCCGCGCGGCGATTGCGGGTGATCTGGCTGTTGGTGAAGACGAGGGTGACGACGGCGAGGGCGATCGCCGCCCACGCCGCCCACGCAATCCAGGTGCTGGACCCGACGTTCGTGACCCCATGCCAGCTGTCCTGGATCCAACCCATGGAATCCACCCTCCGCTTATATCACAGCGCCGCGCGCCGAATGGTCACCATCGAGCGATCACCGCGACGCTCAGCCGCCCATCAGCATTCGCCATTGGTCAAGGTCCGCGGCCCGATACACATAGTTGGAACGCTTGACGTCCGACAGCGAGGCGCTCGACTCAGCCGAATACCAATGCCCCGGAAACACCGTCGGGTCACCGGGAAGGGTCGCGAGCCGCTGCAGGCTGCGGTACATCTCGTCGGAGTCGCCACCGGGGAAGTCCGTGCGCCCGCAGCCCTCCAAGAACAACGTGTCACCGGCGACCAGGCGGCCGTCGAGCAGAAAACACTGGCTGCCCGGGGTGTGACCGGGGGTATGCAGCAACTCGATCTCGATATCGCCGATGCTGACCTTGTCATGGTTCTCGTGTGCGGTCAGGTCGCCCAGGCCGATCCCGGTGACTCGCGAAACCCACAGCGCCTCATGGGTATTGACGTGCACCGGCACCGACGCCCGTTCCAGCAGTTCCGCCAGGCCCCGCAGCGAGAAGCCCATCATCGATCCGCCCACGTGGTCGGGGTGGTGGTGGGTCACCAGCACCCCGGACAGCCGCATGCCGTCGGCCTCGAGAATGTCGAGGAGATCACCGGCGGCATATGCCGGGTCGACGACCACGCAGTCGCCGGTTTGCCGGTCGCCGATCAGGTAGGCGAAGTTGCGCATCTGCGTCGCGATCATGTCGTCGGCGGCGAAGTCGCGGCCGGAGAGCAGTTGACGAAAGTACAGCCGGTCTTCTGACACGTGACCAGATTAGGACCCGGATCCAGGCGGGTCGCGGCGGGCCACCGTCGATCGGTACTCGTGGTTTGGTGACGCTGCGAGCCAGGTTGTACCCTCTTTTAGGCCCGCGCGACTGATCGCTTCGGGTGAACGGCCCCCTTAGCTCAGTCGGTAGAGCGTTTCCATGGTAAGGAAAAGGTCAACGGTTCGATTCCGTTAGGGGGCTCGGCGGCCCCCGAGCAGGCGCGGCGGCCCCGGCCCCAAAGGGGTGGCCAGAGGCGATGTAGCTCAGTCGGTTAGAGCGAACGACTCATAATCGTTAGGTCGCCGGTTCGAGTCCGGCCATCGCTACAACAGAACAGCACCGAACTTTTCACGAATCGAGAGAGAACCGTCATGGCGTCCAGTACCGACGTACGGCCGAAGATCACCTTGGCATGCGATGTGTGCAAGCACC
This sequence comes from Mycobacterium sp., assembly GCF_025933915.1. Classification (GTDB taxonomy): domain Bacteria; phylum Actinomycetota; class Actinomycetes; order Mycobacteriales; family Mycobacteriaceae; genus Mycobacterium. The sequence continues at coordinate 24,790 of NZ_JAICZA010000011.1, read as the reverse complement.
GCAACTACATCACCAAGAAAAACCGCCGGAACGACCCGGACCGACTGGAGCTGAAGAAGTTCTGCCCCAACTGCGGTAAGCACCAGGCGCATCGGGAGACGCGCTAGCGGCGACCCGCCAGCGTTTATTCCGATTGATTAGGTAGCTTAAGAACCGTGCCGTTAAGCGAAAGCATCGTCGGGATGCACTACCGCTATCCCGATCATTACGAGGTGGAGCGGGAGAAGATCCGCGAGTACGCGGTCGCCGTGCAAAACGACGCACCGGAGTTTTTCGAGGAGAAGGCGGCCGCCGATCTCGGCTACCAGGGGTTGCCGGCCCCGCTGACATTTGTCTGCGTGTTCGGCTACACGGCGCAGACGGCGTTCTTCAAGTACGCCAACGTCGCCGTCCAAGACGCGCAGGTCGTTCAGGTCGACCAGGTGCTGAAGTACTTCGCGCCGCTGGTGGCCGGTGACAAGCTCTACTGCGACGTCTATGTGGACTCGGTGCGCGTGTCGCACGGCACCCAGATCATCGTCACGAAGAATGTCATCACCAACGCGGCCGGTGACGTCGTGCAAGAGACCTACACGACCCTGGCGGGCCGCGCCGGCGAAGAGGGAGAAGAGGGGTTTACCGATGCCACTGCGTGAGTTCAGCTCCGTGAAGGTGGGCGACCAGCTTCCGGAGAAGACCTACCCGTTGACCCGACAGGATCTGGTGAATTACGCGGGGGTTTCCGGCGACTTGAACCCGATCCACTGGGACGACGAGATCGCCAAGGTCGTCGGCCTGGACACCGCCATCGCGCACGGCATGCTGACCATGGGCATCGGCGGCGGTTACGTCACCGCCTGGATCGGTGACCCCGGGGCCGTCACCGAGTACAACGTGCGGTTCACCGCGGTGGTGCCGGTGCCCAACGACGGCAAGGGCGCCGAGTTGATCTTCAGCGGCCGGGTGAAGTCCGCCGATCCCGAGACCAAGTCCGTGACCATCGCGCTCACGGCCACCACCGGCGGCAAGAAGATCTTCGGCAGGGCCATCGCGTCGGCAACTCTCGCATAGCCGATGGCGCTCAAAACAGACATCAGGGGAATGATCTGGCGCTACCCGGACTGCTTCGTCGTGGGGCGGGAGCAGTTGCGCCAGTTCGCGCAAGCGGTCAAGAACGACCACCCTGCGTATTTTGGGGAAGACGCGGCCGCCGAGCTGGGCCACTCCGCGGTCCTGGCGCCGCTGACATTCGGGTCGATCTTGGCCAAGTTGGTTCAGCTGGATTTCTTCCGGCATGTCGACATCGGCATGGAGACCTTAGTGATCGTCCAGGTCGACCAGCGGTTCGTGTTCGCCAAGCCGATCAAGGCGGGCGACAAGCTGTGGGCCCGGATGGAGGTCCAATCGGTGGATGAGCGTTTCGGCGCCGACATCGTCGTCACCAAGAACACCTGCACCAACGATCAGGGTGAGCTTGTCCTTGAGGCCTATACCACGTTGATGGGTCAGCACGGCGACGAGTCCGCGAACCTGCGCTGGGACGCAGAATCCGGCCAGGTCGTCAGGAGAGCGCGTAATTAGTATCTGACTCCCGCGCCGATGTACACTCGGTCCTCGGGGTTTTCCCAGCATCAGCGCGCTTTCCGTGAGTCGAGCAATCGGAAGGCGCGCGTGTCATGTAAGCCCCGTAGGTAAGCGCAGGTTGGCCTGCCAACCGCGAAGGGGCGTAGCTCAACTGGCAGAGCAGCGGTCTCCAAAACCGCAGGTTGCAGGTTCAAGTCCTGTCGCCCCTGCTGAAGACGAACGTCCGCTGACGATGCAGGCCGGGACGGCCTGAGGAGGAAGCGGACAATGAGGGATGTGCCATGGTGGACACTGGAAGTATGTGCCGCCACACATGGGACGGCTCTCGGGGTACTAGCAAACAAAGGAGCGTGCGGTGAGCGACGAAGGCGATGTTGCCAACGACGCCGCAAGCGACGGCACTGACAAAGAGGACGGTCGCGCGAGTGGCGGTCGGACAGCGGTGGTGACGCGGCCCCAACGCCCCAGCGGTAAGCGGTCCCGGCAGAAAGCAGTCGACGCCGGCGAGGACGCCGACGCCGGGTCGTCGGGCGAGATCGAGGTCCTCGGCAAGGACAAGACCAAGAAGGCCGCCAAAGCCAAGAAGGCCGCCAAGCCCAAGAGATCCGGGGATCATCGCGCCAATCCGTTCGTGTTCGTCTACAACTACCTCAAGCAGGTCGTTGCGGAGATGCGGAAGGTCATTTGGCCCAACCGCAAGCAGATGATCACTTACACCTCAGTTGTGCTGGCCTTCCTGGCCTTCATGGTGGCGCTGGTCGGCCTGGCGGATTTCGGCCTGACCAAGCTGGTGCTGTTGGTGTTCGGCTGAGCAAGTGACACCGCTTTTACGTGACAGAGAGGACTCACACCGTGACTACCTTCGACGGTGACCCGTCCGCGGGTGACGCGGTCGACCTGAAAGAGACCGCCGAGGTCCCGGAAGCTTCTGAGACTTCTGAGGCTTCTGACGACGCGGCGACATCCGCGGACTCCGACGCGACCGAGGACGACGCTGCCGAGGCGCACGACGAGCCCGCCGAAGAGGCCGACCCGGCCGTCACGCTCAAGGCGGAACTGCGCAGCAAGCCCGGCGACTGGTACGTCATCCACTCCTACGCGGGGTACGAGAACAAGGTCAAAGCCAACCTCGAAACGCGTGTGCAGAACCTCGACGTCGGCGACTACATCTTCCAGGTGGAGGTGCCCACCGAAGAGGTCACCGAGATCAAGAACGGCCAGCGCAAACAGGTCAATCGCAAGGTGCTGCCCGGCTACATCCTGGTGCGCATGGATTTGACGGACGACTCGTGGGCCGCGGTGCGCAACACCCCCGGGGTCACCGGGTTCGTCGGGGCGACCTCGCGCCCGTCGGCCCTGACGCTCGACGACGTGGTGAAGTTCCTGCTGCCGCGCGGGGCGGCGAAGAAGGCCGCCAAGGGCGCGGCCAGCACCGCGGCCACCGCCGCCGAGGCGGGCGGGCTGGAACGTCCGGTCATCGAGGTCGACTACGAGGTCGGCGAATCGGTGACGGTCATGGACGGGCCGTTCGCGACGCTGCCGGCCACGATCAACGAGGTCAACGCCGAACAGCAGAAGCTCAAGGTGCTGGTGTCGATCTTCGGCCGCGAAACACCGGTCGAATTGACCTTCAGCCAAGTCTCCAAGCTCTAAACCGGCGCGTACGCCGGGCATAAACCAGGAAGGAACGAACAACATCTCATGGCCCCGAAGAAGAAAGTCGTCGGGCTGATCAAGCTTCAGATCCAGGCGGGGCAGGCCAACCCGGCGCCGCCGGTCGGGCCCGCGCTCGGTCAGCACGGCGTGAACATCATGGAGTTCTGCAAGGCGTACAACGCCGCCACGGAAAACCAGCGCGGCCAGGTCATCCCGGTCGAGATCACGGTCTACGAGGACCGTAGCTTCACGTTCGCACTCAAGACCCCGCCCGCCGCCAAGCTTCTGCTCAAGGCCGCCGGCGTCGGCAAGGGCTCGGCCGAGCCGCACAAGACCAAGGTCGCCAAGGTCAGCTGGGATCAGGTCAAAGAGATCGCTGAGACAAAGAAGGCCGATCTGAACGCCAACGACATCGACGCGGCCGCCAAGATCATCGCCGGCACCGCCCGGTCGATGGGCATCACCGTCGAGTAATACCCCGCACCACCACCGTGGGAGGGCCAGCTTCGGTCCGCGCTAACCACGACCCAACACCAGATTGGACGAATCAATGAGCAAGAACAGCAAGGCATACCGCGCCGCCGCCGAGAAGGTGGACCGCAACAACCTCTACTCCCCGCTGGAGGCGGCCAAGCTCGCCAAGGAAACGTCGTCGAGCAAGCAGGACGCGACCGTCGAGGTGGCGATCCGGCTCGGCGTCGACCCGCGCAAGGCCGATCAGATGGTCCGCGGCACGGTCAACCTGCCGCACGGCACCGGTAAGACCGCCCGCGTCGCGGTGTTCGCCGTCGGCGACAAGGCCGAGCAGGCGCAGGCCGCCGGCGCTGACATCGTCGGCAGCGACGACCTGATCGAGAAGATTCAGGGCGGCTGGTTGGAATTCGACGCCGCGATCGCGACCCCGGACCAGATGGCCAAGGTCGGTCGCATCGCGCGGGTGCTCGGTCCGCGCGGCCTGATGCCGAACCCCAAGACCGGCACCGTCACCCCCGACGTCGCCAAGGCCGTGGCCGACATCAAGGGCGGCAAGATCAACTTCCGCATCGACAAGCAGGCGAACCTGCACTTCGTCATCGGCAAGGCCTCCTTCGACGAAAAGGCCCTGGTCGAGAACTACGGCGCCGCGCTTGACGAAGTGCTGCGGCACAAGCCGTCCGCGTCGAAGGGCCGCTACCTGAAGAAGATCACCGTCTCGACGACGACGGGCCCGGGCATTCCGGTCGACCCGTCCGTCACCCGCAACTTCTCCGAGGACTGAGTTCTCTCGCGAGCGTCGACTTGTTGGGCGATTCGGACCCGACGGGCGCAACGAGTCGACGTTCGGCGACTTCACATTGAGCACTCGGCGATGCGCCGCCGCAGAAACTCGCGACCCGGCTCAGATCCGTGGGACTCCAATGCCGTTCGGTACCAGGTGAGCGCTTCGGCCGGTCTGCCCGCGCGCCGGAGCAGGTCGGCGCGCACCGTCACGACGAGATTGGACCGGCCGAGCCGCGGATCGGCCGCCACCTTGTCCAAGGCGGCGAGGCCGGCATCGGGACCGTCGCGAAACCCAATCGCCAGCGCACGGTTGGCGGCCACCACCGGGGAGTCGGTGATCCCCAATAGCCGGTCATAGGCGGTGCAGATGGCGACCCAATCGGTATGTTCCCACGACGGCGCCGTCGCGTGCAGCGCGGCGATCACCGCCTGAGGCAGATAAGCGCCCGTCGAACCCTGGGCCCGCCGCAACCGCTGCAGCCCGCGGGCGATGCGTGCGCGGTCCCACCGGCGGCGGTCCTGATCTTCGAGCGGCACCAGCATCCCGGACTCGTCCACCCGGGTCGCGCGTCGCGAATCATGCAGCAGCATAAGGGCGGACAATGCGTGCGCCTCCGGCTCATCGGGCAGCAGCGCACACAGCTCGCCGCCCAGCCGGATCCCTTCGTCACAGAGGTCGTCACGGATGGCCGAAGGCCCGGCGGTCGACCAGTAGCCCTCGGTGAACACCGAATAGACGCAGCCCAGCACATGGTGTGTGCGCTCGGGCAGCAGCTCAGCGGGCGGGACCCGCAGCGGGATGTTGGCGTGCCGAACCTTGTTCTTGGCGCGCGTGATTCGCTGGCCGATTGCCGTTTCGGTCTGCAGGAGCGCGCGGGCGATTTCACCGACGGTCAGACCGGACACCAACCGCAGCGTCAACGCCAGCTGTGATTGCCGATCCAGCGCCGGGTGCGCGCAGGTGAACATCATCCGCAACTCGTCATCGCGAACCGGATGCGGGTCGGTGTGCTCGGTGCGTGCCCTGATGGCCTCCATATCGCCGAGCATCGCTTTCAATTCCTTTCCGGGGCGCAGTGATTCGCGCCGCAGGCGATCCCGGGCGCGGTTGCGGCCGACGGTTACCAGCCATCCGCCCGGGTTGACGGGCACCCCGTCGCGCGGCCAGGTCCGCAGCGCCTCGGCGCAGGCCTCCTGGACGGCGTCCTCGGCGACGGTGAGGTCACCCGACCACCGCGCGAGCGCGGCCACGGCCGGGCCCCACTCCCGGCGGAAGACGCCGTCCAGGTCGGCCATCTGCTTACAGGCCGGAGACTCCCGCCAGCTGGCGCAGGTGCACCGCCGAGGCGGGGATCATCGAAGCGATCTTGACCGCCTCGTCACGATCCGCGGCGCTCAGGAGGTAGATCCCGGTGGCGATTTCGGCGCCCTCCACATACGGCCCGTCGGTGATGAGGACCTCGCCGCCGCGCACCCGCACGGTCGTGGCCGTGGATCGGTCGTGCAGCGCGGCGCCGCCGATCACATGATCGCCGGCGGCGGCGTGCAGATCCACATGCTTGGCCGCCACGGCATCCCACTCCGGCGTGCCCGGTGTGTGCGCGGATTCGGGGGGTTCCAGCAGCAGCGCGAGCCAGTCGTCGCCGGTGAGCGCGCGGGACGGCTCGACGGCGTGGACCACCGGCCACAGCTCCACCGCCCCGAACGCGGCCACCGGGACGTCGCGTGCCAATGCCAGTGCCTCATCGAGGTTTTCGGCCTCGAAGACGTAATAGCCGCACGCCACCTCGGCCGCTTCCGCGAAGGGCCCGTCGGTGACGGTCGGCGCATCCGGGCCGCCCGTGATGGCCACGGCGGCCGCGGCGGGCGCCAGCGCGTCACCGGCTTTGATCGCCGGCCCGGCTGTGGCGTGGAAGCTCTCGAATGCTGCCATCGCGGCGGCGGCATCGTCGGGCGTACGGTCCTGTTCCTTGCTGATCAACAAGGCGAAGTACTGCATGGTCGTCACCTCCGATAGTGAGCGAAGCCGTCTGCTCCACTCTCTACCTACTCGACGAACCGCGCAGCGCTAATCCGACAGGTGCCGGGGAATCAGGCGGCCGCACCAGGCTTGAGGTAGGTCACCAGGCTGACGTCGAGCATCTCCTCGGTGAAGTAACGCTCGCAGCCGCGCAGGTACTTGATATAGCGGTTGTAGACCTCTTCGGAAGTGGCCTCGATGGCCTTGTCCCGGTTCGACTCGAGCGTGTCGCCCCAGATGCGCAGGGTCTTGATGTAATGCGGCCGCAGCGAAAGCGGCTCGGGCACAACAAAACCGGCTTTCTCACCGTGGTCGACCATCATCTGGGTGGTGGGCAGCCGGCCGCCGGGGAAGATCTCGGTGACGATGAACTTGATGAAGCGCGCCGTCTCGAAGCTGAGCTTCTTGCCGCGCGCGGCCAGGTCGTACGGGTGGTAGCTGACACTGCTCTGGACCGTCATCCGGCCGTCGTCGGGCATGATGCCGTAGGTCCGCTTGAAGAAGTCGTCGTAGTTCTCGTGGCCGAAGTGCTCGAAGGCCTCGATCGACACGATGCGGTCGACCGGCTCGGTGAAGTCCTCCCAGTTCTGCAGGCGCACCTGGCGCGAGCGGTTGCTGTCGATGGAACCGAGCAAGGCCTCGGCGCGGGCGTGCTGGTTCTTGGACAGCGTCAGGCCGATGACGTTGACGTCGAACCGCTCGACGGCGCGTTTCATGGTGGTGCCCCAGCCGCAGCCGATGTCCAGCAGGGTCATGCCCGGCTTCAGATCCAGCTTGTCGAGATTGAGGTCGATCTTGGCGTACTGGGCCTCTTCCAGGGTCATGTCGTCGCGCTCGAAGAAGGCGCAGCTGTAGATCCGCGATGGGTCCTGGAACAGGCCGAAGAAATCGTCCGAGACGTCGTAGTGCGCCTGGATGTCCTCCGAACGCGTCCGCGTCTTCGTCGGGGCAGTCGGTTGCTCAGCCATTTTCGTCCTGTTCTCCTGGATGAGGTTCACTTCCTATAACCCACGTACGCATCGAGGGGCCCGGTGTGACCGGCAACGATACCCAACGTCGAGGCATCATCTCACGAGGATGGGGTGCGCGTCGCCAGCCCGACCGTGGATACCCCAACCGTGGAGACATAGCCTACTTTTCCAGCGTGAACTGGTTGACGTCGGCATAGCCGTCCCAGAACAGCTTGGCGCAGCCGGTCAGGTACTTGATGTAGCGCTCATAGATTTCCTGGGACTGTAGCTCGATGGCCTCGTCCTTGTGTGCCTGCAGGGCGTCGGCCCATAGGTCGAGGGTTCGGGCGTAGTGCTGCTGTAGCGATTGGCGGCGGGTCAGTGTGAAGCCCGCCCTCGACGAGTGCTCCTCCACGATTTCGATCGTCGGCAACCGGCCACCGGGGAAGATCTCGGTCTGGAGGAACTTGAGGAAGCGAAGCAGCTCGATGGATATCGGCAAGCCCCGGTCGATGGCTACCTGTTGCGACAAGCCGGTGATCGAGTGCAGCAGCATCGCGCCATCGGTGGGCAGCACGTTGTGGGCCATTGTGAAGAATCCGTCGTAGCGGTCGGGGCCGAAGTGCTCGAACGCGCCGATCGACACGATGCGGTCGACGGGCTCGTTGAATTGTTCCCAACCCTCGAGAAGTACCCGCTTACCACGCGGACTGTCCATCTCGTCGAACGACTGCTGTACATGCGCGGCCTGGTTCTTCGACAGCGTCAGGCCGATCACGTTGACGTCATACCGCTCAATCGCCCGGCGCAGAGTGGCGCCCCACCCGCAGCCCACGTCGAGCAGCGTCATACCGGGTTGTAACCCCAATTTGCCGAGCGACAGATCGATTTTCGCGATCTGCGCCTCTTCCAGCGTCATGTCGTCGCGCTCGAAGTACGCGCAACTATAGGTCTGGGTCGGGTCGAGAAACAGGCGGAAGAAGTCGTCGGACAGGTCATAATGCGCCTGCACATCTCCGAAATGCGGCGTCAAGTCTTTGGCGGCCATCAGGCGAAACGCCTTCCCGGACCTCGCCGGCCCCCTCGACAGTCAGGATCGCAAGCACGTATACCCCGAAGGACGAGGCGCCTAACCGTTCGGTTCAGCGCAAACCCCGAGCGAACGACGTCAGGCGTTACTTGGTGAGCGTGTACTGGGCCACGTTGGAGATGCCTTTGCGGAAAAGGCCCGCGCAGCCGGTCAGGTAGCGCATGAAGCGGTCGTAGACCTCTTCGGACTGGATGGCGATGGCGCGTTCGCGATTGGCCTCCAGATTGGCCGCCCACGTGTCCAGGGTCCGGACGTAATGCGGCTGCAGGTATTGGGTCTGCTCGAGCGAGAAACCGCTGGCTCGCGACAAGTCGACGATGTCGGATTCGCCGCACATCTGCCCGCCGGGGAAGATTTCCTTGCCGAGGAAGTGCAGGAAACGCAGGTCGGACATCGTGATTTTGATGCCGACTTCCTTCCAGTGCGACTGCGGGTGCGTGAATATGCTGTGCATCAGCATCCGGCTGTCGTCGGGGAGGGTCTCGTACGCCCAATCCCAGAACGCGGGCCAGCGTTCCTTCTTGAATGCGTCGAAGGCCTCGAAGCTGATGATCCGATCGACGTGCTCGTCGAACTCTTCCCAACCCTGCAGCCGGGCCTCGGCCCGCCGAGTCGTCGGGATCGCGGCCAGCCTCGCTTTGGTGCGCGCGTAGTGGTTGCGGCTGAGCGTGATGCCGATGACATTCACGTCGTATTTCTCCACCGCTCGCACCACGGCCCCGCCCCAGCCGCAGCCGACATCGAGCACCGTCATTCCCGGCTCGAGGTTCAGCTTGTCCAGTCCCAGATCCAACTTGGCAAGCTGTGCCTCTGCCAGCGTCATGTCGTCGTCTTTGAAATAGGCGCAGGTGTAGACCATGTTGGGGTCAAGAAACAATGCGAAGAACTCGTCCGAAATGTCGTAGGTTGCCTGCGATTCTTCGTAATACGGTTCCAGCTTGACCATTGGTACACCCACCCTCCTTCGACAACCGTACAACGCTGTGACTGGACTGAAAATGCGAAGAAATGCGTCTACGGGATGCTCTTTGGCTCAGCACGCCTTGCCGAAGTTGTTTGTCAGCACGCCAACCACCTGATCCCACAACTGCTGTGGCAGATCATGACCCATCCCATCGAATAACACCAATCGGGCGCCATCGAGGGCGCGGGCCACCGCGCGGCCTCCGAAGGGCCGCATCAGCTTGTCCGCCCGGCCGTGGATTACCACGGTGGGGGCGACGGTCTCGCGGTTGTAGCGCCGCAGGCTGCCGCTGCCGAGTACCGCGGCGAAATGCCGCGCCACGCCCTGCGGGTAGTAGTTGCGGTCATACCCCTCGGCGGCCTCGGCGCGGGCCCGCTCGTCGGGGACGCGGTAGCGCGGGCTACCGATGATCTTGCCGACGCGCACCGCATTGTCGATGATCACCTCGCGCGGCGAGTTCGGCGGCGGCCCCTTCAGCAGCGCCAGCAACGCGCGCGGTGCCGGCGGCGGCAGCAGGGCCGCATTGTTGCTCGAGAAGATGATCGCCAGGGTCTGGGTGCGCTCGCGGAATCGCGCGGCGAAGATCTGGGCGATCATGCCGCCCATCGACGCGCCGACGACATGGGCGCGGTCGATGCCCAGATGATCCAGCACGGCCGCGGCGTCGTCGGCCATGTCCTCGAGCTTGTACACCGCCCGGCTGGGCAGACCCAGCCAGGACCGGACCAACCGCGCCGCCAGCGGCTGCCCCGAGCTGCCGTAGCGGGTCTTGCTGGACAGGCCGACGTCGCGGTTGTCGTACCGGATGACACGCAGGCCCCGACTGACCAGCTTCTCGCAGAAGGCGATCCGCCACAGCAGCAGCTGGGCCCCTAGCCCCATGATCAGCAGGACGGGCGGGTCGTCGATGTCGCCCATGTCCTCGTAGTACAGCTTCAGGCCGCCTGATATGGCATGCCCCGCGCGGACCTGCACCGAAGGGCTCCTATACCTCGACGTCGGACTGGTCCACGTCGGAGGAGTGTTCGCGGCTGACTTCGACCATGAAGTTCGCGAAATACCCCGTCAAATGCGGATCCGACATCATCTGCCACTTGGGCGCCAGCAGCTTCATGTAGCGCTCGACGTAGAGGAACTGTTTGCCGATCAGCACCAGCTCGCGGGGCAGCTTGACGTCGTAGGCGTCGGCCAGTGTCGACAACTGCCGGCCGATGTCGGCGTAGGACATGTCGCCCAACGTCTGCATGGTCAGCGGGGTGGCGAAGCGCTCCAGGTCCTTGGCGGCCTCGGCTTCGGGCTTCATGGTGCCGACGGCGCCCATCAGCACCACGATCTTGCCCGCCGCGGCATGGTCTTTCTTGACCAGCAGCGCGTACACCAATTCGCGCAGCAACCAGCGGGTGCGCGGGTCGATGCGGCCCATGATGCCGAAATCGAAGAACACGATGCGGCCCTGATCGTCGACGTAGAGGTTGCCCGCGTGCAGGTCGCCGTGGAACAGCCCATGCCGCAGCCCACCTTCGAAGAGCGAGAACAGCAGCGCCTTCACCAGTTCAACGCCGTCGAACCCGGCCTTGCGGATGGCGGCGACGTCGTCGATGCGGATGCCCGAGACCCGCTCCATCGTCAGCACCCGGTCGCTGGTGAAGTCCCAATACACTTGCGGCACCCGGATGTTGCGGCCCAGCGGGGAGGCGTGTAGGTGCGACACCCACGCCTCCATCGACTGCGCCTCCAGCCGGAAATTCAGCTCCTCGGCCAGGTTGCCGGAGAAGTCGGCGACGACGTCTTGCGCGGAAAGCCGGCGGCCCAGCTTGGCCACCTCGACGGCCTGGGCGAAGCGCTTGAGGATCTGCAGGTCGGCGGCGACCCGGCGGCGAATGCCCGGCCGCTGGATCTTGACGACGACCTCCTCACCGCTGTGCAGGGTCGCGTAGTGCACCTGGGCGATGGAGGCCGAGGCGAACGGTTCTTCGTCCCAGGTGGCGAACAGCTCGGACGGGTCGGCCCCGAGCTCGTCGATGACCAGCTTGTGCACCTCGCCGGGGTCCGCGGGTGGCACCCGGTCCAGCAGGCCACGAAACTCCCGGGACAGCGATTCGCCGAACGCCCCCGGACTGGACGCGATGATCTGCCCGAACTTGACGTACGTCGGCCCCAGGTCGGCGAAGGTCTGGGGGAGCTGTCTGATCACCTTCTGCTGCCACGGCCCGCGGCCCGGCAGCGTGGTGACGATGCGAGCGGCGGAGCGGGTGACCTGCCAGCCTGTCACCGCTACCCGGGCCGCTTCGACCGGCAACGGCACCCGGTCGAGCTTGGCCACCTCGCGATGTTTGGTAGAACCCATCCCAGCAGTCTGCCAAATCGGCTCTGCCAAGTCCCAATCTCTACCGGGGCCGATCCCCGCTTCGCCACGGTTGCACCCACCCCTGGATCGCCCAGCCCTCGAGCCCGGCGATCAGCTCATACATGGTGGCGCCGTCGATGGTCTCCCGGATGATGTCGGCGTGCCCGGCGTGCCGCGCCAGCTCGTTGATCACGTGCAGGATCACCCAGCGCACCGACCAGGCCTCCTGGTCCTTCGGGAACCACGGGATGTCCCGCGGCACGGGCACCGCGGCGTCGAGGGCCGCGGTCTCGACCAGCCGAAGCGATTTCGCGTTCTGCGCCTCGAACGCCCGCAGCAGCCCGTCCAGCGTCTCGTCGGGCCGCATCACATGCTGATCCGCGAACTCCTTACTGATCTGCTCGAACGGGCGGGTGTCTTTCGGCGGCGCGTCCGGAGCGGCGGCGACGCGGGCCATCCAGCTGCGCTGCATCCCGGTCGCGTGCTTGACCAGTCCGCCGATCGACAGCGCGCTGACCGACGGCGCGGACCGGGCCTGTTCGTCGGTGAGGCCGTGCGAGACGGCGAAATACGCGCTTTGGTGGAACGCGAGGAATTCGCGCAGGGCGCTGCGTTCGTCGGCCACCGGTCGGGCGAGGGCGGGCATTGTCCGATCGTAGTTCGTCCGCACGCCGTAAAGTGCGGGGATGCAGCTGGTTTCGGCGCGCTCGACCGAGCTATTCGTCGGGCCGCCGGACGCGCCGCTGCAGCTGGTCCGGCTCACCGTCTCGGGGTGCGCCGAGCCGACGCCGATCCGCATCGACGGCGACGGACTGGGCGGGCAGATCCTCGCCGAGGCCGGCCGGGAAGTGATCGAGGTCCCGGTCGCCGTGGAGGGTCCGGTCGTCGGTGAGCGCCGGCCCGCGCGGGTGCACGCCGGCCGCGCGCGACTGCCATTTGACTTCACCGTCGCCGAGCCCGGCTGGACCATGTTCATGGTCAGTCATTTCCACTACGACCCGGTGTGGTGGAACACGCAGGGCGCCTATACCAGCGAATGGACCGAGGATCCGCCGGGGCGGGCCCGGCAGACCAACGGCTTCGAACTCGTGCACGCACACCTGGAGATGGCGCGCCGCGAGCCCGAGTACAAGTTCGTGCTCGCCGAGGTGGACTACCTCAAGCCGTACTGGGACACCCGGCCCGAGGACCGCGCCGACCTGCGGCGGTTCATCGCGCAGGGCCGCGTCGAGGTGATGGGCGGCACCTACAACGAACCCAACACCAATCTGACCAGCCCGGAAACGACCATTCGAAACCTGGTGCACGGCATGGGTTTTCAGCGTCACATCCTGGGTGCCGACCCGGCGACCGCGTGGCAGCTGGACGTGTTCGGCCACGACCCGCAGTTCCCCGGGCTGGCCGCCGACGCCGGCCTGACGTCGAGTTCGTGGGCCCGGGGACCGCACCACCAGTGGGGCCCGATGCACAGCGACGGCGGCCTGGGCGGCATGCAGTTCTGCAGCGAGTTCGAGTGGATCTCGCCGTCGGGCCGCGGCCTGCTCACCCACTACATGCCCGCGCACTACTCGGCGGGCTGGTGGATGGATTCCGCGACGTCGCTGGGCGAGGCCGAGGACGCCACGTACGAGCTGTTCGACCAGCTCAAAAAGGTCGCGCTGACCCGCAACGTGCTGCTGCCCGTCGGCACCGACTACACCCCGCCCAACACGTGGGTCACCGCCATCCATCGCGACTGGGCCGCCCGCTACACCTGGCCGCGATTCGTGTGCGCGCTGCCGCGCGAATTCTTTGCGGCGGTGCGCGCCGAACTGGCGCAGCGGGAGTGTGCGCCGTCGCCGCAGACCCGCGACATGAATCCGATCTACACCGGCAAGGACGTGTCGTACATCGACACCAAGCAAGCCAACCGGGCCGCGGAGAACACCGTGCTGGCGGCCGAGCGCTTCGCGGTGTTCGCGGCGCTGACGGCCGGCGTCGACTACCCACATGCCGCCTTGGCCAAGGCGTGGGTGCAGCTGGCCTACGGCGCGCACCACGACGCAATCACCGGCTCGGAGTCCGACCAGGTCTACCTCGACCTGTTGACCGGTTGGCGCGACGCGTGGGAGTTGGGTCGCGAGGCCCGGGACAACTCACTGGCGCTGCTGTCGGGTGCGATCGATGGGGACGTCATCGTGTGGAACTCGCTGACGCAGGAGCGCACCGACATCGTCACCGCCCGGGTCGATCCGCCGCTGCGCGCGGGCGCGCGGGTGCTGGACGCCGACGGCGCCGAGCTGCCCGCGCTTGTCGAGCACGACGGGAGCTCGGTCACCTGGCTGGCCCGCGACGTCCCGTCGCTGGGCTGGCGGGCCTACCGGCTGGCTCCCGCCGATAAAGCCGACCGCGCGACCGGCTGGGAACCGGCGCCGGGATCACTGATCGCCAACGAGCACTACCGGATCGAGGTCGACGCCGCCCGCGGCGGGGCGGTCGCCTCGCTGATCGACTTGTCTGGCCAGGGGGGCCGCGAGCTGATCGCCGACGGCCGGGTGGGCAACGAGCTCGCCGTCTACGAGGAATATCCCTCGCACCCGACGCAGGGCGAGGGCCCGTGGCATCTGCTGCCCAAGGGACCGGTGGTGTGCTCGTCGGAAGCGCGGGCGCGGGTGCGGGCCTACCACGGTCCCCTCGGTCAGCGGGTGGTGGTGCGTGGCCGGATCGGCACGCTGCTGCGCTACACCCAAACCCTGACGCTGTGGCGAGGCGTCGCCCGGGTGGACTGCCGCACCACGATCGGCGAGTTCACCGGCGCCGATCAGCTGGTGCGGCTGCGCTGGCCGTGCCCGGTGCCGGGCGCCATGCCGGTCAGCGAAGTCGGCGACGCCGTCGTCGGTCGGGGTTTCGCGCTGCTGCACCCCACTCCCAGCGGCTCCCGCTCGGTGGATACCGCACGACACCTGTGGACCTTGGACAACCCGGCGTACGGCTGGTTCGGCCTGTCGTCGGCGGCCCGGGTGCGGGTTTCGGGGGCCGGCGTGCGGGCGATATCGGTCGCCGAGGTGGTGTCGCCGGCGGAGACGCTGTCCGGACCGCTGGCGCGTGAGCTGATGGTGGCGCTGGTCCGCGCCGGAGTCACGGCCACCTGCAGCGCCGCGGACAAACCGCGCTACGGCTACCTCGAGGTGGATTCCAACCTGCCCGACGTGCGCATCGCGCTGGGCGGGCCGGACCGCAACGCCTTCACCGGGGCCTTGCTGGCCCACGCCGATCCGGTCTACGCCGAAGAACTGGACCGTCAGCTGGCGGCGGCCGGCCGGGCCAGGGTGTGGGTGCCGGCCGCGACGCCGCTGGCCGCGGTGTGGGTGCCCGGCGCCGACCTGCGCCCGCTGCGGGCGCTGCCCGTGCTGGTGATCGACGGCCGCGACGAAAACGAACTGCGGGCGGCGATCGCCTCGGTGGCCGACGAGCTCGGCGACGCCGAGATCGTCGTCACGCAACAACCCCCGCCGGGAACCGATGCATTCGAGGACCGCACCGTCGCCCTGCTCAACCGGGGGGTGCCCAGCTTCGCCGCCGACACCGAGGGCACCCTGCACACGGCGCTGATGCGCTCCTGCACCGGCTGGCCGTCGGGCATCTGGATCGACGACCCCCGCCGCACCGCGCCGGACGGTTCCAACTTCCAGCTTCAGCACTGGACCCATGATTTCGACTACGCAGTGGTCAGCGGCGAGGGCGACTGGCGGCGCGCCGAAATCCCCGCCCGCAGCGCACAGTTCTCCCAGCCGCTCCTGGCCGTGGCCGGGGGCCGAGGCGACGGCGCGCCGTCGCCGGCCGGGTCGCTGTTGCGCGTCGAGCCCGCCGAATCGGTGCACCTGGCGGCGCTCAAGGCGGCCGGCAATCCACTGACCGCGGGCAGCGCGGCGCAGCTCGACCCCAACGCGGTCGCGCTGCGGTTGGTGGAAACGACCGGTGCCCGCACCCGCGTCGTCCTCGGCTCGGACTTCGCGGCGATCAGCGACCTGCGGCGCGCCGATCTCCTGGAACACCCAGCCGAGTGCCTGGATTCGGTCGACCTGCACGGCTACCAGGTGGCAACCGTGCTCGCCCGCCTCGACACGCCCGCGGCGGTATCGCCCGCCGCCGGGCTGGCGCCGCAGGCCGAGGTCGCCCAACCCCTGTACGCCCGCTACTGGCTGCACAACCGGGGCCCCGCGCCGCTCGGTGGGCTGCCGGCGGTCGCCCACCTGCACCCGACACTGATCAGCGCGCGGCCCGGCGGCGAGGTGACCGTGCGCCTCACGGCGGCCAGCGACTGCAGCGACGCCCCGCTGCGCGGCGCGGTCGTCCTGGCGTGTCCGGACGGCTGGTCTGCCGCACCGGCGAAGCTGCCCTTCGCCCTGTGCAGCGGTGGCCACCTGGAGGCCGACGTGGTGATGTCGATCCCGCTCGGCGCCGAACCCGGGCTCTACCCGGTCCGGGCCGAGCTGCGCCTCACCGGGGACGGGATCCCGACTTCGTGGCGGCAAGGGGTGGAGGACGTGTGCGTGGTGGCGGTGGGGAGCGGGCCGGCCGACCCCGGCGAGCTGATCTACCTCGCCGGCGGGCCCAGCGAGGTCACGCTGCGACCCGGGCAAGCGGGCGACCTGACCGTCACGGTCGGCACCCGCGCCCGGGCCGACCTGGGGCTGGAGGCGCATCTGATCAGCCCGTGGGGGACGTGGGAATGGATGGGCCCCGCCGCGCTCGGCGCGGTCCTGCCCGCCCGCGGCACCGTCGACCTCGGCTTCCGGTTGACCCCGCCGGCGTGGCTGGAACCCGGCCGGTGGTGGGCGCTGGTGCGCATCGGCTGCGCCGGCCGGCTGATCTACTCGCCCGCCGTGCAGGTGACGGTGACATGAACAACCACCCGATCGCCACCGTCGCCGGCGTCCCCGTGTCGTCCGCCGAAATCGACGCGGCCGAAGCGCGGCTGCGCGCCGCGCGGGCAGCGGGCGCGCTGCCGGCCGGCGGCACCGGCGAGGGCCGTCAACTGCGGCGCTGGCTGACCCAACTGATCGTGACCCAACGCCTGATCGCCACGGAGGCGGGCGCGCGCGGGCTGACCGCGTGCGGGGCCCCGCCCGAGACCGAGTTGCTGCCCGACGCGACCGCGCGGCTGGAGATCGGCAGCGTCGCCGCGGCCGTGCTGGCCGATCCGCGCGCCCGGGCGCTGTTCGCCGATGTCACCGCCGCGGTGCACGTCACCGATGGCGAGGTGGCCGCCTATCACGCCCGCAACCCGCTGCGATTCGCCGCAACCCGACGGGGTCAAAATGGCTGGCGCACAACAGCATTGGTTGCACCACCGCTGAGCGAGGTGCGATCGGTGATCGCCGAACATCTGCGCGGCGCCGCGCGCCGGCGCGCCTTCCGGCTGTGGCTGGATGCCCGCCGCGCCGAGCTGGTGCGGCTCGCACCCGGGTACGAGCATCCCGGCGACCCCCGCCAACCCGACAACACCCACCGGCACTGAACGCCATGCTTACCCTCTGTTTGGACATCGGCGGCACCAAAATCGCTGCCGCACTGGTCGATTCGGTTGGCGCGCTCGCGTACACCGCGATCCGCCCCACCCCGGCCACGGCCGCCTCCGACGACGTGTGGGCCGTCGTCGAAGCCATGATCACCGACGCGTTGCGGGCGGCCGACGCCCCGATCACCGCCGTCGGCATCGCCTCGGCCGGGCCGATCGATGGGCGCACCGGATCGGTCAGCCCGATCAACATCGCGAACTGGGACCGCTTCCCGCTGCGCGACCGGGTCGCCGCGACGGTGCCGGGGCTGCCGGTGATACTGGGCGGCGACGGCCTGTGTATGGCGTTGGGGGAGCACTGGATTGGTGCGGGCCGTAGCGCGGGGCCGGACGCCCGGTTCCTGCTGGGCATGGTGGTCTCGACCGGGGTGGGCGGCGGGTTGGTGCTCGACGGCGTCCCCTACACCGGACGCACCGGCAACGCCGGTCACGTCGGGCACGTCGTGGTCGACCTGGACGGTTCGCCCTGCACCTGCGGTGGCCGCGGCTGCGTGGAGACGGTGGCGTCCGGGCCGTGGATGGTGCGCTGGGCGCGGCAAAACGGATGGGCCGCACCGCCCGGCGCGGGCGCCAGCGACCTGGCCGTTGCGGCGGCGGCCGGAGACCCGTTGGCCCAGCGGGCGTTCCATCGGTCGGCCAACGCTCTCGCCGCGATGATCGCCTCGGTCGGCGCGGTCTGCGATCTGGACCTCGTCGTGATCGGGGGAGGGGTGGCCAAGTCCGGGCCGCTGCTCTTCGACCCGCTGCGGGCCAAGCTCGGCGACTACGCGGGACTGGACTTCTTGTCCGGCCTGCGCGTGGTGCCGGGCGAGCTCGGCGGTGAAGCCGGTCTGATCGGCGCCGCCCGGCTCGCGGCCCTCGGCTGACGCGCGGCAGACGGCCCCGGACGGCTCCCTACGCTGGCTGCATGAACCACGGCATCGACGCGCTCGCGATTGTGATCACGGGTTTGATGGTCGGCGTGGAGCTGGCGGTCGCGGTTTTCTTCAACCCGGTCATCGCCCGGCTGCCCGATGACGCCTTCCGTGCGGCCCGCGGCGGTGCCGCCCGAGCGCTGGGCACGACGATGCCGTTCTGGTACGCCGTCACCCTGCTGCTGGTGGTGGCGCTCGCCGTCCAGGAGCGGGGAGCGCCGCGCGACTGGCTCTGCGGCGTCGCCGGGGGCCTGATGGGCGCGGCCGTGTTGCTGACGGTCACCATGCTGGTGCCGATCAACAACCGCATCGCGAAATGGCCGGCCACAGGTGAGCTCTCCCGCGAGCTCGCGGCCCGGTGGGATCGACGGCATCGACTACGAGTGATCCTGCTGCTGGCGGCGTTCGTCCTGCTGACCCTCGCTGTCACCTGAGCCGTCACCTGAGGACGCCGTTTTGGCTGACCGCGCGGGCCAAGCTATTCTGTTAGCCGATCCACCGAAGACCGTCGGTCACCGAGCAATCGGTTGAAGGTCCGGGAGCATCCCGGCGGCCCACGCAGGAGGACGAGGCACCAGCGCCGGCTCGCGCCGGCGTGTTTTTACGCCCCGGCCGCTTCCTGCGCCGGGGCGTTCGTCGATTTTCGGGGGAATCGAGACGACACGTCGCATGACTCTCACTTCAGGAGGTAGGCATGGCCAGGGCTGACAAGGCCACCGCCGTTGCAGACATCGCCGAGCAGTTCAAGGAATCGACCGCGGCCCTGGTCACCGAGTACCGCGGTCTGACGGTCGCCAACCTGGCCGCGCTGCGGCGCTCGCTCGGCGGGGCGGCCACCTACTCGGTGGCCAAGAACACGCTGGTCAAGCGCGCGGCTTCGGAAGCCGGGGTCGAGGGCCTCGACGAACTCTTCGCCGGTCCGACGGCCATCGCGTTCGTCACCGGGGAACCGGTCGACGCCGCCAAGGCCATCAAGACCTTCGCCAAGGAACACAACGCGCTGGTCATCAAGGGCGGCTACATGGACGGCCGCGCGCTGACGGTCGCCGAAGTCGAGCGCATCGCCGACCTCGAGTCGCGCGAGGTATTGCTGGCCAAGCTGGCCGGCGCGATGAAGGGCAACCTCGCCAAGGCGGCCGGGTTGTTCAACGCCCCGGCTTCGCAGGTCGCTCGGCTCGCGGCCGCGCTGCAAGAGAAGAAGGCCGCAGAGGGACCAGCGGGGCCGGCAGTTCCCGCCGCAGAACCCGCCGCCGCCGCGGAACCCGCCGCAGAAGCAGCTTCGGAACCACCCACTGAGGCTCCGGAAACCCCGGCCGAAGCCGAATAAACCCCAACCCGAAATCAGGAAGGACCCACACCCATGGCAAAGATGTCTACTGACGACCTGCTCGACGCTTTCAAGGAAATGACCCTGCTGGAGCTCTCCGACTTCGTCAAGAAGTTCGAGGAGACCTTCGAGGTCACCGCGGCCGCCCCGGTCGCTGTCGCCGCGGCCGGCCCGGCCGCCGGTGGCGCGCCCGCCGAGGCCGCCGAGGAGCAGTCGGAATTCGACGTGATCCTCGAGTCCGCCGGTGACAAGAAGATCGGCGTCATCAAGGTAGTCCGCGAGATCGTCTCCGGCCTGGGCCTCAAGGAGGCCAAGGACCTGGTCGACGGCGCACCCAAGCCGCTGCTGGAGAAGGTCGCCAAGGAGGCCGCCGACGAGGCCAAGACCAAGCTCGAGGCCGCCGGCGCCACCGTCACCGTCAAGTAGTTCTGCCGAGCAGACACACAAGCCCCCACACGCCCGGCGTGTCGGGGGCTTTGTGTCTGCTCAGCGCGACGCCGCCGACCGCAGCGACCGGTTCACCTTCTCCGGTGAATCCCCAAGCGCCACAAGCAGGTTCGACGTCATCGAACCCAGCACCGGGACGACGGCCGAGTTGTCATCGCCGTAATAGCCGGCCAGCTCCAGCATGACGAATCCGTGGATCGACGCCCAGAACTGGGCCGCTATCGCCACCACCGCCGCGTCGTCGTCGGCCGCACCGGCGCCGATCCGCCCCGACAGCACGCACCGGTGCACCGCGCGCACGACGTGCGCAAAGCTGGGGTAGCCCCGCTCGATCTCGGCGACCGTCAGCGTCAGGACGTTGTGGGCGGGCGCGTTGATGCCGTGTGCGCTGGTGCTGCCGAACATCAGCCGATACATGTGCGGGCGCTTGATCGCGTAGCGCCGGTAGGCCGCACCGATCACGAACAGGTCGGCGACCGGATCGTCGCTTTCGGCCACGGCCAGCGCGGCGTCGAACTGCCGCAGTCCCGCCTCGGCCACCTCCGCGATCAGCCCGCCCATCCCGCCGAAATGGGTGTACAGGGCCATCGTCGAGGTGCCCGCCGCGCCGGCCACCTTGCGGGTTTGCAGTGCGTCGGGGCCGTGCTCGTGCAGCAGGTCGACCGCCGCGGACAGCATGTCGTCCCGGACGTTGCGGACGCCGCCCCGTACCTCCGAAGTCATCCTTGCCATCTTCTCACCCGGGGCGTAGCGTGCCAATAACGCTGAAATAACAATGTTATAGGAGCTCAGCCATGACGACCAGAGAAACCGTCAAGTCGTCGAACCCCTACCTCGAAGGCTTCCTGGCCCCGGTGAACGCGGAGGTCACCGCCACCGACCTCGAGGTCACCGGGCGCATCCCCGAACACCTCGACGGGCGCTACCTGCGCAACGGGCCGAACCCGGTTGCCGAGGTCGACCCCGCGACCTACCACTGGTTCAGCGGCGACGGCATGGTGCACGGGGTTGCGCTGCGCGATGGCCAGGCGTGCTGGTATCGCAACCGGTGGGTGCGCACCGCCCACGTCTGCGCCGAACTCGGCGAGCCGGCACCCAGCGGGCTGAACCCGCGCGCCGGCATGCTCTCCGTCGGTCCCAACACCAACGTGCTGAGCCACGCCGGACACACGCTGGCGCTCGTGGAGGGCGGCGGGGCCAATTACCGGCTGACCGACGAGCTGGACACCGAAGGGCCCTGCGATTTCGACGGGACCCTGTTCGGCGGATACACCGCCCATCCGCACGCCGATCCGCGGACCGGCGAATTGCACGCGGTCTCCTACTCGTTCACCCGCGGGCGCACCGTGCAGTACTCGGTGATCGACACCCGCGGCCGAGCCCGGCGCACCGTCGACATCGAGGTGGGCGGGTCGCCGATGATGCACGACTTCTCGCTGACTGACAAATACGTGGTGATCTACGACCTGCCGGTCACGTTCGACCCCGTCCAGGTAATGCCGGTGAACGTGCCCCGCTGGTTGAGCCTGCCGGCCCGGCTGGTCATGCAGTCGCTCATCGGGCGCGTGCGGTTGCCCAGCCCGATGGCGACGATGCTCAATCGCAATCGGCGGCCGATCGATCGGATGCCCTACACGTGGGATGACGACTACCCGCCGCGCATCGGGGTCATGCCACGGGACGGCGGCAGTCGAGACATGCGCTGGTTCGACATCGAGCCCTGCTACGTCTACCACCCGCTCAACGCCTACTCCGAAATGCGGGACGGGGCAGAGGTTTTGGTGCTCGATGTGGTGCGCTACTCGCGGATGTTCGACCGTGACCTACGCGGTCCCGGCGACAGCCGGCCGACGCTGGACCGCTGGACGCTCAACCTGGCGACGGGGGCGTTGACCAGCGAACGCCGCGACGATCGCCCCCAGGAATTCCCGCGTATCAACGAGACCCTGCTGGGTGGGCGGCACCGGTTCGGCTACACCATCGGTACCGAAGGCGGTTACCTGTCGAACGGCGCATCCGAGATGTCCAGCGCCCTGTACAAGCACGACTACGCCACCGATTCCAGCACCGCCGCCGAACTCGATCCCGGCCTTTTACTCGGGGAGATGTCGTTCGTGCCCGACCCGGCGGCACGCGCCGAGGACGACGGCATCCTGATGGGCTTCGGCTATCACCGCGGCCGCGACGAAGGCCAATTGCTGTTGCTGGACGCACAGACACTCGAGCACGTCGCCACCGTCCACCTGCCGCAGCGGGTGCCGATGGGCTTCCACGGGAACTGGGCGCCAGCCGGCTAACACGTGCGTCAAATAACTTGCGCCGTCGGGGCTTCCGGCCGAGTCTGCGGGCGGCTAATTTTTTCCGGCGGTGTTCAGCAACCCTGATGCCGTGTGGCAGGCGTGCGCTACAGTGACTCATGCCACACAAAAGGGCAGGTGGCGGGCACGAGTGTCGACGGAAGGATTTCCCATGGGCGTCGCTATCGAGGTGAATGGACTGACGAAGTCCTTCGGCTCCTCGAGAATCTGGGAAGACGTGACGTTGGAAATCCCCTCCGGGGAGGTCAGCGTTCTGCTGGGGCCGTCGGGTACCGGCAAATCGGTGTTCCTGAAGTCACTGATCGGGTTGTTGCGCCCCGAGCGCGGCTCGGTCGTCATCGACGGCACCGACATCCTGCAGTGTTCGGCCAAGGAGCTCTACGAGATCCGCACGCTGTTCGGCGTGATGTTCCAGGATGGCGCTCTGTTCGGCTCGATGAACCTGTTCGACAACGCGGCGTTCCCGCTGCGCGAGCACACCAAGAAGAAGGAAGGCGAGATCCGTGACATCGTCATGGAGAAGCTGACCCTGGTCGGCCTGGGCGGCGACGAGAAGAAGTTCCCCGGCGAGATCTCCGGCGGTATGCGCAAGCGCGCCAGCCTGGCCCGGGCCCTGGTGATGGACCCGCAGATCATCCTGTGCGACGAGCCGGACTCGGGTCTGGACCCGGTTCGTACCGCGTACCTGAGCCAGCTGATCCTGGACATCAACGCCCAGATCGACGCCACCGTCCTGATCGTGACGCACAACATCAACATCGCCCGCACCGTGCCGGACAACATGGGCATGTTGTTCCGCCGCAAGTTGGTCATGTTCGGCCCGCGTGAGGTGCTGCTGACCAGCGACGAGCCGGTGGTGCGGCAGTTCCTCAACGGCCGCCGCATCGGGCCGATCGGCATGTCGGAGGAAAAGGACGAGGCGACCATGGCCGAAGAGCAGGCCATGGTCGATGCCGGTCACCGCGACGGCGGTGTCGAGGAGATCGAGGGTGTGCCGCCGCAGATCGTCGCGACGCCGGGGATGCCCGAGCGCAAGGCCGTCGCCCGCCGCCAGGCCCGGGTGCGCGAGATTCTGCACACCCTGCCCAAGAGCGCCCAAGCCGCCATCCTCGACGACCTCGAGGGCACCCACCGGTACCGGGCGAACGAGTTCGGCGGTTAGGGCGCCCGCCCCGGCGGGTTGCGCGAGAACTCCGCGTAACACGGCGGCCCGCCCTCTTGACGACGGGCCCTAAACGAGCCAGTCTGTTGGGCAGCATGTACCTGAACTGTTCAAGGGAAGTCGAGATCGCCAGCCAGCGTCGATGTCCCTGGACCGCCAGTACTGGGAAGTTGAGGAATGCGCAGTCCTGCGCTATTGTTGGACGTTGCGCTGGCTACCTCCTGCCCACCTCACCCGCCACTTGACACCGTGGTCTAAGCCTGAGCCCCCTACGTGGCTTAGTTCTTTAGTTGCGCGCGTGAGATCCGGACAGATCGTTCGCCGGCCGAACCGACACAATTCGCGGCGAGCTGGCCGGTATTCCCGGCCTTCGTGAGTCGCACGAGGTGCTGGAAGGATGCATCTTGGCTGATTTCCGCCAGAGCAAGACGGATCGCCCACAAAATTCCTCTAACGGAAGTTCGTCAAACGGCTCCGTGCCCGGAGCGCCCAACCGAGTTTCCTTCGCCAAGCTCCGCGAACCGCTCGAGGTTCCGGGTCTGCTTGACGTGCAGATCGACGCCTTCGAGTGGTTGATCGGCGCGCCGCGGTGGCGTGCGGCGGCCGCCGCACGCGGCGAGGGCAAGGCCGTGGGGGTCACCCCGGTGGGCGGCCTGGAAGAGGTGCTCTTAGAGCTTTCGCCGATCGAGGACTTCTCCGGCTCGATGTCGCTGTCGTTCTCCGACCCCCGTTTCGACGAGGTCAAGGCGCCGGTCGACGAGTGCAAAGACAAGGACATGACGTACGCGGCCCCGCTGTTCGTCACGGCCGAGTTCATCAACAACAACACCGGTGAGATCAAGAGCCAGACGGTGTTCATGGGTGACTTCCCGATGATGACCGAGAAGGGCACCTTCATCATCAACGGCACCGAGCGCGTGGTGGTCAGCCAGCTGGTCCGCTCGCCCGGTGTGTACTTCGACGAGACCATCGACAAGTCGACCGAGAAGCTGCTGCACAGCGTCAAGGTGATTCCGAGCCGCGGCGCGTGGCTGGAGTTCGACGTCGACAAGCGCGACACCGTCGGCGTGCGCATCGACCGCAAGCGCCGCCAGCCCATCACGGTGCTGCTGAAGGCGCTCGGCTGGTCCGAGGACCGCATCCGCGAGCACTTCGCGTGGTCCGAGACGATCATCTCCACCCTCGACAAGGACCACATCGCGTCCTCGGACG
>NZ_JAICZA010000151.1 GCF_025933915.1 Mycobacterium sp. | reverse complement strand
TACGATTACTTCGACCATGCCATCGACGACCACATCGCCGCACCACGCGACGACGTGCTGTCCGCGATGATCGCGGCGAGCTTCAAAGACGATGCCGGCCAGCCCTTATCGCGCGAGGAGCTGCTCGACATTTGCTTCCTGTTCCTCATCGCTGGATTGGACACGGTCACCGACTCGCTCGATTGTTTCTTCGTGTACCTGGCGCGCCACCCTGATCACCGTCATCAACTGGTCGAGCAGCCCGAGGTCCTGCCCAGCGCCATCGAAGAGTTGTTGCGCTGGGAGACACCGGTGCCCGGCGTCGCTCGAGTCGCCATCGCGGACGTCGAGGTGGGCGGGTGCCCCATCAGCAAGGGCGAACGGGTGAGCCCGCTCCTGGGCGCCGCCAACACCGACCCGGCCGAATTCCCTGACCCGGAGCTGGTCGACTTCACCCGCAACCCGAACCGGCACCGGGCGTTCGGTGGCGGCCCCCATCGCTGCCTCGGCTCGCATCTGGCCCGCATGGAACTGCGGGTGGCCTTGCGCGAATTTCACCGGCGCATACCGGATTACGAAATCAAGCCCGGCGCCGAACTCACCTATACCGCCGCGCTGCGGTCGGTGGAGTCGCTGCCGCTGGTCTTTCCGGTGCCATGACTAAAGTAGTTGTCGACGCCGACCGGTGCACCGGGCACGGACGCTGCTACACGTTGGCGCCCGACGTCTTCGACGCCGACGAGGTCGGCCACTCCGCGGTACTCGTCGACGAGGTCTCCGGCGAACTCGAGGCGCAGGCCGTCACGGCCGAGCGAAACTGCCCGGAGGGCGCCATCACACTTTTACGCTGAAGCTACGTGGGCGCGGCACCGGCGCTAGCGTGGTGTGATGGACCGGGGCTCGGAATACGCCGTGGCCGCGCCGCGTAGCGCGCCCGGCGTGACGTCGATGATTGGTTACCGGACCCTGGAGGCTCCCGAGGGCGTGCACCGTGGCATGCCGTCCTCGACGTTGACGTTCATCGTCAGCCTCGACGACGGGGTGGAAGCCGGCCACACCGCAAGCGCACTGGAAGCTGCCCGCCCAAACCCGCTGCTGCTGAGCGGCCTGCACGTGCAGGCGAGTCATGTGCGGCAGCGACGCGGCCAGGCGGGGGTGCAGCTGGCGGTGCATCCGCTCGCCGCACGTGCGCTGTTCGGCGTGCCCAGCGCCGAGCTTCCCGTCGCCGAATACGACGCGACCGCCGTGCTGGATCGCGACGTCGTCGAACTGCACTATCGGGTGACCGAGGCGCCCGGGTGGACGGACGTTTTCGCGCTGGTGGCCGGGTATCTCGTCGACGCGCAAGGACGCCGGGAGCGCGCAATGGTGCGCCCCGAGGTCGCGTATTCCTGGCATCTGCTGGAGCGCAGCCGGGGCCTGATGCCGGTTGCTGCCCTGGCGGACTCCGTCGGGGTGACGGCGCGGCACCTGACGACGCTGTTTCGCCGGGAGGTCGGCCATTCGCCGAAGACGGTGGCGATGCTGATGAGGTTCGAGTACGCGACGGCGCGCATCGCCGAGTCGGCGCGCCGGTACGGACGCGTCGATCTTGCACGGGTCGCGGCCGCCACCGGTTACAGCGACCAGGCACACATGACCCGCGAATTCGTCCGGTTCGCCGGTGTGCCGCCGCGGCGGTGGTTGGCCGAAGAGTTCCGAAACATTCAAGACGGCGGCCATTCGTTCGGCGCACAGTGGGACCATGACCGCTTCGAATCCGACCGTCTGGTTGACATTGCAGGCCCATGACGCGCCCAAGCTGATCGATTACTACGTCGACACATTCGGCTTCGTCCTCGCGGCGCGCTACGGCCAGGACGAGACCGTCGATCACGCCCAACTGAACTGGCCGCAGGGATGCGGAGGGATCATGCTGGGCAGCCACAAGCCCGGCGCGGAATGGTGCCGCGACCCCGGCACCGCGGGCGGTTATATCGTCACCGCCGATCCCGACGCGCTCTACGAGCGCGTGCTGCAACGCAAAGCCGATGTGGTGCGGCCGTTGGCCGAAACCGATTACGGCGCCCGCGAATTCACCGTGCGCGATCCCGAAGGCAACCTGTGGTCCTTTGGGGACTATGGCGGCGCACCACTCTCAGCCGGTTAGATACGCCGTCTGATTCACCAGCCGCACCGAAGACGCTCCGTCGGAATAGAATTCGGCGATGCTCAACGACGCCAGATCGAGGTGCAACCGGTACAGGATGGCCGGTCCGGCGTCCAGCGCCTCCCGCAGCACCATCTTGATCGGTGTCACGTGTGACACCACCAGCACCGTCGTGCCTTGGTGTGCGGCGACGATCCGTTCCCGGGCCCTCAATACCCGATCGGTCACCGCGTCGAAGCTCTCACCGCCCGGCGGGACGCTACTGGTATCGCGCAGCCAGCGACCGTGCAGTTCGGCGTCGCGCTCGGCCGCCTCGGCGAACGTCAACCCCTCCCAGGAACCGAAATCGGTCTCGATCAGGTCGTCGTCGACGGTCACATCCAGGCCCAAGGCCTTGGCGGCCGCCGCCGCCGTGTCGTAGGCCCGTTGCAGCGGAGAGGCGAAGACCGCCGAAATCCCGCCGCGCTGAGCCAGATACCGCGCCGCCGCATCGGCCTGCCGCCGCCCCACCTCGGTGAGCGCCGGGTTGCCGCGCCCCGAATAGCGGCGCTGCACCGACAGCTCCGTCTGCCCGTGCCGCAGCAGCAGCAGCCGGGTCGGGGTGCCCCGGGCGCCGGTCCAGCCGGGCGCCGTCGGCGAGGGTGCCGCAACGGTTTTCGCCGCACCGGCACCGGAGGGCTCGGATCTTTCCACCGACGCGGGCTTTTCCGCCGGCGCGGCTGATTCCACCGCACCGTTGGCCTCGGCCGCGGCGTCCATCGCCTCGTTGGCCAACCGATCGGCGTGCGAATTGCGCTCCCGTGGAATCCACGAGTAGCTGATTTTGTCGAACCGCACTGCCAGGCGTCGGGCCTGGGCATTCAGCTCGATCAGGTCGGGGTGCTTGACCTTCCACCGCCCCGACATCTGTTCCACCAACAGCTTGGAATCCAGATACACCGCGGCCTCGCTGGCGCCCACCTTCAGGGCATCGTCCAAACCGGCTATCAGGCCGCGGTATTCGGCAACGTTGTTGGTTGCCCGGCCGATGGCTTGCTTGCTCTCGGCCAGTACGGTCGCGCGGTCCTCGGTCCACACCACGGCGCCGTACCCGGCCGGCCCGGGGTTGCCGCGTGATCCGCCGTCGGCCTCGATGACAACTTTCACTGATCGAACCCCTTGACCCGCAGCAGAATCGCGCCGCATTCAGGGCATCGCACCACATCGTCTTCGGCGGCGGCCGAGATGCGGGCGAGCTCGCCGCGGTCGATCTCGAGCCGGCACGCCCCGCACCGCTTTCCCAGCAGCGGCCCGGCGCCCGGCCCTCCCCCGGCACGCTGTCGTTCGTACAGGGCGGCCAGGGCCGGATCCAGCGCCGCGCTCAGCGAGTCGCGCCGTGACGAATGAAGCTCGCGGGCTTCGCTGATGTCGGTGAGCGCGGCGTCGAGGGCCTGCCGCGCGCCGACCAGCTCGACCCCCAGCGTCTCGACGGCCCGCTGCTCACCGTCCAGCTGGGACTGCAGCTCCTCACGGCGTTCCATCACCTCCAGCAGGGAATCTTCCAGGCTGGTTTGACGACGCTGCAGGGTCTCCAGCTCGTGCTGAAGGTCCGCCAGTTGCTTGGCGTCGATCGTTCCCGCCTGCAGCAGCGCGCGGTCACGGTCTTCGCGCTGCCGCACCGCATCGATCTCCGATTCAAGGCGCTTCACGTGAGCGTCGATGTCTTCCAGCACGATGCGCACCGCGCCCTGCCGGTCGCCGGCGGCGTCGTATTCCTCCTGTATCCGCCGGCAGGCCTCCTGCTCCGGCAGATGCGCGGCCCGGTGCGTGATACGGGACAGCTCGGCGTCCAGTTTCGACAACTCAAGGAGCGAACGTTGCTGTGCTACTTCGGCTTTCATGATTCTTCTCCCCCGGGCTCGTTGCCAAATTGCTCGACATTCCAAGGGTCGGTGCGAATCGAGCTCACCCGCACCGGAAGCTCCGCCCCGAAACGCGACCGCAGCAACTCGGCGGCCTGTTCACACCATGGGAATTCACTGGCCCAATGTGCCACATCGATCAGGGCCACATCGGAGGCCCGGCGATGCTCGTCGGCCGGGTGGTGCCGCAGGTCGGCCGTGACGTAGGCCTGCACTCCGGCGCTGGCCGCGGCGGACAGCAACGAATCCCCGGCGCCGCCGCAGACGGCGACCCGCGACACCGGCATGTCGGGGTCACCGGCCACACGCACTCCCCAGGATGTCCGCGGCAACGCGGCGTTGACGCGGGAAACGAAGTGGCGCAACGGTTCCGGGCGGGGAAGCGTTCCGATCCGACCCAACCCGGCGTCGCTGGGCAGCGGGACCATCGCGAAGATGTCGAACGCGGGCTCTTCGTAGGGATGGGCGGCGCGCATCGCGGCCAGCACCGCGGCCCGGTTCCGTGCGGGCGCCACCACCTCGAACCGGTCTTCGGCCACCCGCTCGACGTTCCCGACGCTGCCCACCGCGGGCGAGGCGCCTTCGTGCGGAAGAAACTGCCCGATGCCCTGCACGCTCCAGCTGCACTGCGAGTAGTCGCCGATGTGGCCGGCCCCGGCCTCAAACACCGCCGCCTGCACCGCTTCCGTGTTCTCCCTGGGCACGTAGATGACCCACTTGTCGAGGTCGGAGGCGCCCGTTGCCGGCTCGAGCACGGCCTCGACGCCGAGCCCGAGCGCCGCGGCCAGCGCGTCGGAGACCCCCGGGCGGGCCGAGTCGGCGTTGGTGTGCGCGGTGAACAGCGAACGCCCGGTCCGGATCAGCCGGTGCACCAGCGCGCCCTTGGGGGTGCTGGCCGCCACGGTGTCCACCCCGCGCAACAACAGTGGGTGATGGGCCAGCAGGAGGCTGGTGTCGGGAACCTCGTCGACGACCGCGGGCGTCGCGTCGACCGCGACGGTGACCGACTTCAGCACGTCGTCGGGGTCCCCACACACCAGGCCCACCGAATCCCACGATTCGGCAAGCCGCGGCGGATAGGCCTCATCGAGCACCGCGATGACATCGGCCACCTTGACGCTCACCGCTGCCTCCCAAGGTCCGAGATGGCTTGCGCCAGCAGCGGCCACTCCCGGCGCACGGCGGCCCGCAGGTACTGCTCGTCCAGGCCGACGAACGTATCACAGCGACGGATGGCAATTCCCCTGTCATGCAGTCGTTTTCGCAATTGGGCGGCCTCGGGTGTGCGAAAGAGCACGAACGGGGCCCGGCCGTCGACCACGTCTGCGCCCGCCGACGCCAGACCGGTCACCATCTCGGCGCGCAGCCGCCCCAGTCGGGCCGCCCCGGCCTGCGCGTCGGCAACCGCCTGCTGACCGCAACACGCCGCGATGGCCGTCAGCTGCAGCGTCCCGACGGCCCAGTGCGCCCGCTGAGCGGTCAGCCGCGCCAACACCTCGGGCGAACCCAACGCGTAGCCCACCCGCAATCCGGCTAGCGCCCAGGTCTTGGTCAAGCTGCGCAGCACCAGCACGTCGGGCAGCGCGTCACCGGCCAACGATTCCGGCTCACCGGGAATCGAGTCGGCGAACGCCTCGTCGACCACCAGGATCCGGCCGGGCCGGCGCAACGCCAGCAGTCGCTCGCGGCCATGCAGCACCGAGGTGGGATTGGTGGGATTGCCCACCACGACAAGGTCGGCCTCCTCGGGGACGACCGCCCCCTCGAGGCCGAAGGGCGGCTGCAGCACCACGTGGTGCACCGGCACTCCGGCGGCGGTCAGCGCCGCGGCCGGCTCGGTGAACGCCGGCGCGATGATCGCCGCCAGCGCCGGACGCAGGTTGCTCAACAGGGCGAACCCCTCGGCCGCCCCGGCCAGCGGCAGCACCTCGCCGCGGGCCCGGCCGTGCCGCTGCGCGGCCGCGTCCTGCGCCGCGTGGACGTCGTCGATGCTCGGGTAGCGCGCCAGGTCGGGCAGGCGCGCGGCCAGCCGTTGCAGCAGCCACTCCGGCGGTTGGCCGTGACGGACGTTGACGGCGAAATCCAGCATCCCGGGCGCGACGGCCTGATCACCGTGATAGCGCGCCGCAGGCGGGCTCAGGTTCAGACTCGCCATCCGTGAAACACTAGTGCGCCGCGCGGGCCGCCCGGACGAACACCGGCAACACCGTCACACCCGGCCGCGCGCATCGAGGACAATGGTGAGGTGACAGGCACAACGTCAGCCGATCGCCAGGCCCCTGGCCGCACTGCTTCTGGGGCTCAGCTGGTGATCTTCGATCTCGACGGCACGCTGACCGACTCCGCTGAGGGCATCGTGGCGAGCTTCCTGCATGCGCTCGACCACATCGGCGCCCCGGTGCCCCCCGGCGACCTCGTCGCCCAGATCGTGGGCCCGCCGATGGACGACACGTTCCGGTCCATGGAGCTCGGCGACGAGGCCGAGGAGGCGATCGCGGCCTTCCGCGCGGAATACGGCGCCCGGGGCTGGGCGATGAACGCGCTCTTCGACGGGATCGAGGCGCTTCTGGTCGATCTGCGCGCCGCCGGTGTCCGGCTGGCGGTCGCCACCTCCAAGCTGGAGCCGACCGCGCGGCGCATCCTCGCCCATTTCGGGCTCGACCAGCATTTCGAGGTCATCGCCGGGGCGAGCCCCGACGGTTCCCGCAAAGGCAAGGTCGAGGTGCTGGCGCATGCGCTTTCGCAGCTGAAGCCGCTGCCCGAGCGGGTGCTGATGGTCGGTGACCGCAGCCACGACGTGCACGGCGCGGCCGCGCACGGCATCGACACCGTGGTGGTCGGCTGGGGTTACGGCAAGGCCGACTTCCCCGACCTTGCCGGGCGTACCGCCACCGGGGCCGACGGCGTCACCCACGCCGCGACCATCGACGAGCTGCGGAGGGCGTTGGGTGTCTGAGCGCGAGCCGCTGCACGTCACGTTCGTGTGCACGGGCAACATCTGTCGGTCGGTGATGGCCGAGAAAATGTTCGCCGATCAACTGCGCCGCCGGGGTCTGGCGGACGCGGTGCGGGTGAGCAGCGCCGGCACCGGCAACTGGCACGTCGGCGAGTGCGCCGACGAGCGGGCCGCCGGCGTGCTGCGTGCTCATGGCTACCCGACCGACCACCGCGCCGCCCAGGTCGACGCCGAGCATCTGGCGGCCGATCTGGTGGTGGCCCTGGACCGCAACCACGCCCGGATGCTTCGGCACCTGGGCGCCGAGGAGGACCGGGTCCGGATGCTGCGGTCTTTCGATCCGCGCAGCGGCGCGCATACCCCCGATGTCGACGACCCCTACTACGGCGACGCGGGAGACTTCGAACGCGTTTACACCGTCATCGACGCCGCGCTGCCGGGCCTGCATGACTGGGTCGATGAACGACTCGCGCAGAACGGATCCCCGTGATGCGCAAATTGGCGCGGGGCTTGGCGTTTGTGCTGCGTCCGGGTTGGATCGCGTTGGCACTGGTCGCGATCGCGTTCGCGTACCTGTGCTTCACGGTGCTCGCGCCCTGGCAGCTGGGAAAGCACAGCAGGACCTCGCACGAGAACCATCAGATCGAACACTCGCTGAACACCGCGCCCGTCCCGGTGAAAACCCTGCTGCCGCAGCAGAACTCGGCGGCCCCCGCGGATCAGTGGCGCCAGGTCACCGCGACCGGGCATTACCTGCCCGACGTGGCGGTGCTGGCCCGGTTGCGGGTGGTCGACGCGAAGCCGGCGTTCGAGGTGCTGACGCCGTTCGTCGTCGACGGCGGACCCACCGTGTTGGTCAACCGCGGCTACGTGCGGCCCTTGGAGGGATCCCGAGTTCCGCCGATCCCCCGCCCGCCCGCGGAGACGGTGACCATTACGGCACGGTTGCGCAATTCGGAGCCCGCCGCCGCGGGCAAGGATCCGTTCGTGGGAGACGGTGTGCAGCAGGTGTATTCGATCGACACCGAACAGGTCGCGGTGCTGACCAAGGTCCCGCTGGCCGGGTCCTATCTGCAGTTGGTCGACGGCCAGCCCGGGGGGCTCGGGGTGGTAGCCGTGCCGCAGCTGGACGCCGGGCCATTCCTGTCCTACGGCATCCAGTGGATCGCGTTCGGCATTCTCGCCCCGATCGGGCTGGGTTACTTCGCGTACTCCGAGATCCGCGCCCGCCGCCAGGAAAAGCAACAGCAACCCTCACCCGCCGCCGAGACCGTGCCCGCACCACAAGCGCCGCAGACCGTGGAGGCCAAACTCGCCGACCGCTACGGTCGCCGCCGGTAACCCGCCAACACCGCCGCCACCACCGCTGCACCGGCTTGCACCAGCGACGACAGCGTGACCGCGCGCCGCAGGTCCGTCACCGTCGGCTCCCGGCCGTCGCCGAGCGTGGGCCGGATCTGCAGCTCGTGGCGGTATTGGGTGGGCCCGCCGAGGCGCACGCCCAGCGCCCCGGCGAACGCCGCCTCGACCACGCCGGCATTGGGGCTGGGATGACGGGCGGCATCGCGGCGCCAGGCCCGCACCGCGCCGGACGGTGAGCCGCCGACCACGGGCGCCAATGCCACCGCCAGCGACGCGGTCACCCGCGCGGCGAGATAGTTGGCGACGTCATCTAATTTCGCTGCGGCCCAGCCGAATCGGAGGTAGCGCGGCGAGCGGTAGCCGACCATCGAGTCCAGGGTGTTGATGCCGCGATACGCCAGCACCGCGGGCACCCCGCCGGCCGCCGCGTACAGCAGCGGCGCCACTTGGGCGTCCGAGGTGTTCTCGGCGACCGATTCCAGCGCCGCCCGGGCCAGCCCCGCGCCGTCCAGCGACGCGGGGTCGCGTCCGCACAGTGACGGCAGCAGCCCGCGCGCGGCCTCGACGTCGCCGCGCTCCAGCAGCTCCGACATGGCCAGTCCGGTGCGCGCCAACGAGGTTCCGCCCAGCGAGACCCAGGTGGCCGCCCCGGTCGCCGCGACCGACCACAGTCGGTCGCGCCCGGCGATCCGCTGCACGGCCACGCCTACCAAGCCCAACGACCCGATCAGCACGCCCACGTGAACCGCGCCGGCCACCCTGCTCTCGCGGTAGGTCAACCCCTCCAGCGCGGCGGCGGCTTGACCGAACGCCGCAACCGGATGACCCCGCCGCGGGTCGCCCAGTGCGCGGTCGGCCAGGTAGCCGATCAGCACGCCGGTTAGCCGGGTCTCCGTCGCGAACACCTCGGCAGCGTCTCATACCGGACGCCGGACTGGTCGCCCGGTCAGCAGCGCCGCTTCTGGTGACCGCTGTGCTCGCCGCGGTCGGCCGGCCGGCCGAGGGATCCGTCATGGGGCCTGCTCGGATTTCTATTCTCCTTGTGGCACATGCGATCTCGTGCAGGTCGGGGCCGCCGCGTCGTCAAGGGGCTAGAGTCAAGGCCATGGCCTTTCCAGCACTCAACCACGTCGCGGTCACGGTGCGTGACATCGAAGTCAGCGGCCGGTGGTATCGCAACCTTCTCGGCGGCGACCCGATTCTCGACGAGCACACCGACGCCGGCTTCCGGCACCAGGTGTGGATGCTCGACGGCGGCACCGTCTTCGGGATTCATCAGCACGATCGTCGGGCCCCCGACGAGGAATTCGACGAACTGCGGGTGGGGCTGGACCACGTCGGCTTCGGCTGTGCCAGCCGCGCCGACCTGGAGAACTGGGTCAGCCGCCTGGGCGAACTGGGCATCGACCACGGCGGCATCGTGGATGCGCCCTACGGCTCGGGGCTGAGCTTCCGGGATCCCGACGGCATCGCGCTGGAGTTCTTCGCCCCGCCCGCGACGTAGCCCCTGTCAGTGTGAATTTCATGACGCGTCCTCGGCGTGTCGCGTTGTGAAATTCACACTCGCCGTAGCTCAGCGCACCGTCGCAAAGAACGCGCGGAGATCCTCGACGAACAGCTCCGGTTCTTCGAACGCCGCGAAGTGCCCACCGCGCGGCATGTCCGTCCAGTGGGTGATGTTGTAGACCGGCTCGCACCAGCTGCGGGGTGCCTTCAGCAGTTCGCCGGGGAAAGCCGCCACGCCCGTGGGCAATTCGACGCGATCACCCCCGCCCCACACCGCGAAGCTCTCCCAGTACAGGCGGGCCGACGACGCGGCGGTGTTGGTGGCCCAGTAGACCATCACGTTGTCGAGCAACTCGTCGCGGCTGACCGCGTTCTCGGGATGCCCGTCGCAATCCGCCCAGTCCCAGAACTTTTCGACGATCCACGCCAGCTGGCCCACCGGGGAATCGGCCAGCCCGTAGCCCAGTGTCTGCGGCCGGGTGGACTGCTGCTTGGAATACCCGGTGCCCCACTTGCGGTGATTGGCCAACCCGGCCAACGCTTGCCGCTCCTCCTCGGTGGGATTCGTCGCCGCGTCCTTGGTAGGTCTGCCGACCGGCATGTTCAGGTGGATCGCCGCGCAATGGCCTCGATTGCGGCCGATCTGCGTGGTGACCGCGGCCCCCCAGTCGCCGCCCTGGGCGCCGTAACGGTCGTAGCCGAGGCGCAGCATCAGCGTTTCCCATGCCTCGGCGATCTTTTCCACGCCCCACCCCGTCCCGGTGGGTTTCCCGGAGAACCCATAGCCCGGCAGCGACGGGCAGACGACGTGGAAGGCGTCCTCGGCGCGTCCCGACGGGGGGTTGGTCAACGGCTCGATCACCTTGTGGAACTCCACGATCGAGCCGGGCCAGCCGTGGGTGATCACCAGCGGGAAGGCGTCGGCGTGCGGCGAGCGTTGATGGATGAAATGGATGTCGAGCCCGTCGATCTCGGTGATGAACTGGTCGAATCGATTGAGCGCGGCCTCCCGTGACCGCCAGTCGTAGTCGTTGGCCCAATAGTCGGCCAGTTCGCGCGTGTACGCCAACGGCATGCCCTGAGTCCAGTCGTCCACGCATTCGGCCTCGGGCCAACGGGTTCGGGCCAGCCGCGCCCGCAGATCGTCGAGAACCTCGTCGGAAACCTCGATGCGGAACGGTTTCACCGTGTTCATGATTGCCCCTCCAGAAACGCCCGGTTGCCGTACCGGTCGAGCGAAACGAGTTCTCCGACCGGCCGACGCGTGGTGGGACCGTATTTGCCCATCGGCCAGCCCAGCGGAATCACCGCGCACGGCGTGACATTCAGCGGCAGGCCAAGGACGCGCCGGGCCAACAGCGTGCTCCACAGCGGCATCGTGATCAACGCCGCGCCCAACCC
>NZ_JAICZA010000295.1 GCF_025933915.1 Mycobacterium sp. | reverse complement strand
CCACGAGAGTTTGCGCACCCTGTTCCCGGCGCACCAGGGCACCCCTCAGCAGGTCGTCGTGCCCGTCCACCGCGCCGACTTCGGCTGGGACGTCGTCGACGCCACCGCATGGCCGGCGAGCCAGCTGGATGACGCCGTCAAGGCGGCGACACGCCACGCCTTTGACTTGGCGGCCGAAATACCCATGAAGGCACGGCTTTTCACCGTCGCCGAAGATGAGCACCTGCTGGTGATCGTCGTACACCACATCGCCGCGGACGGCATGTCGCTGACGCCGTTGGGCGCCGATCTGAGCCTGGCCTACACCAACCGGTGCGCCGGGCGGGCCCCCGGCTGGCCCGAATTGCCGGTGCAGTACATCGACTACACACTCTGGCAGCGCGCCCAGTTCGGCGACCTCGACGACGGCGACAGCCGCATCGGCGCTCAACTGGCGTACTGGGAGCACGCCCTGGCCGGCATGCCCGAACGCCTCGAGCTGCCCACCGATCGCCCCTACCCGCCGGTGGCCGATCAGCGCGGCGACAGCGTGGTTGTCGATTGGCCGGCCGAGCTGCAGCAGCAGGTTCGCCGGGTGGCCCGCGAGCACAACGCGACCAGCTTCATGGTGGTGCAGGCCGCCCTGGCGGTGCTCTTGTCGAAGGTCGGCGCGAGTTCCGATGTGGCGGTGGGCTTCCCGATCGCGGGGCGGCGCGACCCCGCGCTCGATCAACTGGTGGGCTTCTTCGTCAACACCCTGGTGCTGCGCGTCGACCTGGCCGGCGACCCCAGCTTCACCGAGCTGCTAGGGCGGGTCCAGGCGCAGAGCCTGGCCGCCTTCGAGCATCAGGACGTGCCGTTCGAGGTGCTGGTCGAGCGGGTCAACCCGACCCGGAGCCTGACGCATCACCCGCTGGTGCAGGTGATGCTGGCCTGGCAGAACTTCGCCGGCCATGACGACCCCGCCGCCGGCCTGGCGTTGGGCGACCTCGAGGTGTCCTCCGTACCGGTCGAGGACCAGTCGGCCCGCATGGACCTGGTGTTCTCCCTGGCCGAGCGGTGGACCGAGAACGGACAGGCCGCCGGCATCGGCGGGCGGGTGGAATTCCGCACCGATGTGTACGACGCGAGGACCATCGAGGTGCTGATCGGCCGCTTGCAACGCGTCCTGACCGCGATGTCCGCCGACCCCACGCACCCGTTGTCGTCGCTGGATCTGCTCGACGAGGCCGAGCACGCCCGCCTGAAAGAGCTTGGCAACAACGCGGTTTTGACCCGGCCGACAAACGCGCCGGTGTCCGTGCCGGAATTGTTCGCCACCCAGGTGGCCCGCGCGCCGGAGTCCGTGGCGCTGGTGTGCGACGGCCTGTCGGTGACCTACCGGGAACTGGACGAGGCCGCCAACCGGTTGGCGCGTTACCTCGCGTCCGCGGGCGCGGGACCGGGACGGACTGTGGCGCTGCTGTTTTCGCGGTCGGCCGAGGCCGTCGCGTCGATCCTGGCCGTGCTCAAAACGGGAGCGGCCTACCTGCCGATCGACCCGTCCTCGCCCGACGCGCGCATCGAATTCATGCTCGGAGACGCCAAGCCGGTCGCCGCGGTCACCACCGCCGATCTGGCCGGGCGGTTCGACGGTCGCGGCGTGACGGTCATCGACGTCGACGATTCCCGCATCGACACCTTGCCCGAGACGGCCTTACCGATGCCCGGCCCCGACGGTGTCGCCTACCTGATCTACACCTCGGGCACCACCGGTGTCCCCAAAGGCGTTGCCATCACCCACCGCAACGTC
The DNA here is from genome assembly GCF_025933915.1 of Mycobacterium sp. GTDB lineage: Bacteria > Actinomycetota > Actinomycetes > Mycobacteriales > Mycobacteriaceae > Mycobacterium. Next base: position 768 of record NZ_JAICZA010000295.1, on the reverse strand, counting down.
ACCCAACTGCTCGGATCGCTGGACGCCGGCCTGCCGGCCGCCGGGGTCTGGTCGCAATGTCACTCGCTGGCATTCGACGTCTCGGTGTGGGAGATCTTCGGTGCGCTGCTGCGCGGCGGCCGGCTGGTGGTCGTCCCCGAGTCTGTGGCGGCTTCCCCGCAAGACCTGCACGACATCCTGGTCGCCACGGAAGTCAGCGTGTTGACGCAGACCCCGTCGGCGGTGGCGATGCTTTCGCCGGAGGGGTTGGACTCCGTGTCACTGGTGATGGCCGGCGAGGCCTGCCCGGCCGAGGTCGTCGACCAGTGGGCACCCGGGCGGGTGATGGTCAACGCCTACGGCCCGACCGAGACCACGATGTGTGTGACCATCAGCGCGCCCCTAGCGGCCGGGACGGGGACAGTTCCGATCGGCTCCCCGGTCCCGGGGGCCGCGTTGTTCGTGCTCGACGACTCGTTGCGGCCGGTGCCGCCCGGTGTCGTCGGGGAGCTGTACGTCGCCGGATCCGGCGTGGCCGCGGGGTATGTCGGCCGGCCCGGTCTGACCGCGTCGCGGTTCGTCGCCTGCCCCTTCGGCGGGGCCGGAACCCGCATGTACCGGACCGGCGACCTGGTCCGCTGGGACTCTACTGGGCAACTGCAGTGCCTCGGCCGCGCCGACGAGCAGGTCAAGGTCCGCGGTTACCGCATCGAACTCGGCGAAATCCAGTCCGCCCTGGCCGGATTCGACGGCGTCGAGCAGGCCGTCGTCGTCGCGCGTGAAGATGGT
>NZ_JAICZA010000305.1 GCF_025933915.1 Mycobacterium sp. | reverse complement strand
GTGGTGGTGCTCGACGCTCTGCCGTTGACGGTCAACGGCAAGCTCGACACCCGCGCCCTGCCGGCACCGGAATACCAGGATGTCGACCGGTACCGGGCACCGGCGAGCGCCCTGGAGGAGACCCTGGCGGGTATCTACGCCCGGGTGCTCGGTGTCGACCGGGTCGGCGCCGACGACTCCTTCTTCCACCTCGGCGGCGACTCGCTGTCCGCGATGCGGCTGATCACCGCCATCAACGCCGACCTGGACGCCGGGCTGACGGTCCGATCCGTGTTCGAGGCGCCCACCGTCGCCCAGCTGGCGCCCCGGGTCGAGGCCGATGCCGGCCGTGCCGGACGGTTGGTGGCCGGCGCGCGGCCCGTGCCGGTGCCGTTGTCGTTCGCGCAATCCCGCCTGTGGTTCATCGACCAATTGCAGGGCCCGTCACCGGTGTACAACATGGCGGTCGCCCTGCGGCTGCGCGGGCGCCTGGATACCGACGCGATGGGCTCCGCCCTGGGCGACGTGGTGGCCCGCCACGAAAGCCTGCGGACGCTTTTCCTCGCGCCCGAGGGTGCGCCCCAGCAGGTGGTGGTGCCGGCCGAGCGGGCCGACGTCAACTGGCAGATAGTCGACGCGACCCGGTGGCCGGCGTCCTGGTTGGCGGAGGCCACCCAGGAGGCGGCGGGCTACACCTTCGACCTGGCCACCGAAATACCCTTGCGGGCATGGCTTTTCCGCACCGACGAAGACGAGCACGTGTTGGTGGCGGTGCTCCATCATATCGCCGCGGATGGTTGGTCGCTGACTCCGCTGGTGCGCGATCTGGGGGTGGCCTACGCCAGCCGCTGTTCCGGGCAGGCCCCGGATTGGTCGCCGCTGCCGGTGCAGTACATCGATTACACGCTGTGGCAACGCGCCCAATTCGGTGACCTCGAGGATCCGGACAGCCCGATCGCGGCGCAACTGGACTATTGGGAGCGGGCGCTGGCCGGACTGCCGGAACGCGTTGAGCTGCCCACGGATCGGCCATACCCGTTGGTGGCCGATTATCGCGGGTCCAGTGTGGACGTGCGGTGGCCGGCCGCGCTGCAGCAACGGGTCGCCCAGCTGGCGCGGGCCCACAACGCAACGAGTTTCATGGTCGTCCAGGCGGCGCTGGCGGTGCTGTTATCCACCTTGAGCGCGAGTCCCGATGTGGCCGTGGGGTTCCCGATCGCGGGCCGGCGCGACCCGGCGCTGGACGAGGTGGTCGGGTTTTTCGTCAACACCCTCGTGTTACGGGTCGACCTGAGCGGCGACCCCAGCATCGCCGAGCTGGTGGACCGGGTACGTCAGCGCAGCCTGGCGGCCTACGAACACCAAGACGTTCCCTTCGAGGTGCTGGTGGAACGGCTCAACCCCACCCGCAGCATGGCCCATCACCCGCTGGTCCAGGTCATGCTGGCCTGGCAGAACAACGATCCCGTCGACATCAGCCTCGGCGACGTCCAGGTGACGCCGCAGCCGCTGGAAGCCCGCGTCGCCCGCATGGATCTAGTCTGGTCGCTGGCCGAACACTGGAACACCGACGGCGAGCCCGCCGGCATTTGCGGAACGGTGGAGTTCCGCACCGACGTCTTCGACGCGGCCGGCATCGAGACGCTCGTCACGCGGTTGCAACAGGTGTTGGCCGCCATGACCGCCGACCCCGCGCGACCGATTTCCGCGATCGACGTCCTCGACCAGTCGGAGCACGCCCGACTGGACGCGATCGGCAATCGCGCCGTGTTGGACCAGCCGGCCACCGGACGGGCGTCGATTCCGGCGTTGTTCGCCGCGCAGGTGGCCCGGGTGCCCGAGGCGGTCGCGATCACCCGCGGCGAGCAGTCGTGGACCTACCGCGAACTGGACGAATCCACGAATCGGTTGGCGCACTTGCTGGTTGGACGCGGCGCGGGACCGGGCCGTCGGGTGGGGGTGGTGATCCCACGGTCGGCCGAGGCGATCGTGGCGATCCTGGCGGTCCTCAAGACCGGGGCGGCGTATGTGCCGATCGACCCGGCACTACCGGCCGCCCGCATCGACTTCATGCTGACCGATGCCGCCCCGATCGCGACGATCAGCACCGCCGCACTCCGGCCCCGCCTGAACAATCCCGATCGCATCGTCGACATCGACGGCGCGGCCCTGCACACCCAGCCCGCCACCGGGTTGCCGCACCCGGCGCCCGGCGACATCGCCTACATCATTTACACCTCGGGAACCACCGGCGTTCCCAAGGGAGTGGCGGTCACCCACC
>NZ_JAICZA010000179.1 GCF_025933915.1 Mycobacterium sp. | reverse complement strand
CTGGCCGTTCGGCGGTGGGTGCCGCGGCTGGTAGCCTGCTAGCGATCAGGGGCTATGGCGCAGTTGGTAGCGCGACTCGTTCGCATCGAGTAGGTCAGGGGTTCGATTCCCCTTAGCTCCACAGAGTTTGATCTGGTCAGGCGGTAGCCGAGCGCCACTCTTCCGAAGCCGTCCCTTGCGGCATCGAGACAGCCGGCGCCCGCGTCAAGGTCCTCGTAGCACGAGTCTCCGTACACATCCAGCGTCGCCGACACCTTCGGCGGCCGAGCAATCGCTGCAACGACCATCCCGGACGAGCCAGAGGCGGTTTCGAGTCGATCACGCTACGGCGTGTCGCGGTTTGACCGCCAGTCGGTTCTGAGACCGTTGGACATGCTCGCGGTGGAACGCAAGGGGGCGGCGTGAGCCCGACTCAGATTTTCTTCGTGTCAGCTCTGGTCGTCATGCTCGTAGCCGGGATCGTGGCGATCATGTTCTCCGGAAAGCTGTTCCGCCCTGAAGCGACCCTGGCGATTGTGTTGACGGTGGTTACTGTCGCGGGCTGGGTCTGGCGGATGCCACGGGGGTGGTACACGATTTCGCAAATCGCTTGGCGCTACCGGTTGAAGACTTGTCAGGTCCGGGAGGTTGCCGACAAGCTCGGTATGCGGGTCTTCAACCGTGGTGCGCTGGTCCCTCCCTCGCAGCGGAAGAAGATGCATCCCGAACTGATGCGTCTGAAGAAGCGCAAGGCGGTGCGCGAGGTGAGGGCAGCGAAGGACAGTCGACCGGTCTATGAACCCTCGGCCGCGCAGTCAAGTTTCGTGGAGGAGGCCGATCGCATACAGTTCTCCGGTCAGGAGCTATTGCGACATCTGCATCCGAGCATTACTAATTGCGGGGCAGACGTCGAGGACGAGGCAGTCTGACGAAACCAGCTGGGGCCCTCGACACCCCTTAGCCCCGCCGGGCGTGGTGCTCTAAATTCTCTGAGTGATTCGTGGCGATGGCGCCGCGGGCTCAGGGGGAGCTTTACCAATGGTGAGATCAAGGGCGACTCTGCGATCCCGGCGCGGCACCACGCGACGCGCCCGCAAGACCAGTCCGTCGCCGTTCGCGCCGGAGTGGACGCCGCCCCCGGCGACCTACGGCGTGGGCGTGCGACACAACGTCGCGGTGCCGATGAGCGACGGTGTCGAGCTGCGGGCCGACATCCACTACCCGACGGTGCCCGAGACGGGGCAGCCCGCCGAGGGACCGTTTCCCGCCCTGCTGTCGATCACGCCCTACGGCAAGAAAGCCCCCCCGCCGGCCGCCCAGATCGGCGGCGGCGCGGCGCCCTACCTCGTCAAGCGCGGCTACATCGAGGTGATGGTCGACGTTCGCGGGACCGGATCCTCGGGCGGTTCCTTCGAGATGTGCGGCGATCGGCAGACGCAGGACGGGGTCGAGTTGGTGCGGTGGGCGTCGACGCTGTCCAACGCCAACGGCCGCGTCGGCATGCTGGGACTGTCCTATCTGGCGATCAACCAACTGTTCACCGCGGCCGCGGTCGGCCCGGATTCCCCGCTGAAGGCGATCTTCCCGGTGATGGCTGCCCGCGATTTCTACCGCGACGCGGCCACGATGGGCGGCGTGCCGCACCTGCATGCGGTACGCGGATACGGGTCCGTCTACACGCTGCTCAACGTGGTCAACCCCACGCTGGAATGGCTCGCCCGCGGCGGTCACGCGCGGCCTCGCTCCGGCGGCCTCGCCGCGGTGCGACAGCGCGGACGCGACCAAAGACGGTACTTCCGGCCGCTGATCGCCGAGGTTGTCGCCGGCGGCGAAACCGCCTATGACGGCCCATTCTGGGACGCGATGAGTCCGGCGCTGGTCCTCTCCAAGGTCGCCGACAACGGCGTTGCGACCTTCCTCGTCGGCGGATGGCACGACGCGTTCCAGCGCGGGGCGCCGCTGAACTACGCTGCGCTGCAGAATGCGGCCGCCGGTCGGCCGGACGAGTCACCGATGGAACCCCGCCAGCCGGTGTCCGATCGGATCCGGTTGATGGTGGGTCCGTGGTATCACGTGTCGAACCACGGCGGACTTCACCTCAACGCGCTGCAGTTGCGCTGGTTCGACCACTGGCTCAAAGACGATGTACACGCGGCGATTTCCGGGAAGCCGCTGACCTTCCAAGCGATCGGAAGCTCGCAGTGGTATCGCGCCGACAACTATCCGCTCGCCGAGGCGACGCCCACTCGCCTGTACCTGTCCGACTCGGGGCGCCTGAGCTCGGACGCCTCGCCGGACACCACCGTGGCGCCGCTCACCTATGTGGCGCGCGGACCCCTGTCCGGTCGCAGCCTGGAGCAGTGGTCGCTGGGCTTGAACAGCTTCATGTTCGCCCAACGCGGCCGCAGCATCCGCTATGACCAGGACAACCGCCGCGTGCAGCGCGGTGCGCTGACCTACACCACCGAGCCGTTCGGCGAGGCGAAGCTGGTGGCCGGGCCGATCGCACTGACCATCCACGCGACGGCCACCACCACCGAGACTGTGTGGGTCGCCCACCTCGATGCCGTCGCACCCGACGGGGCCAGCCGCCCGCTGACCCAGGGCGCGCTCCTCGGCTCGCACCGGAAGCTCGATCCCGACCGCACCTGGTACCTCCCCGACGGCACCGTCCTGCGGCCGCAGCACCTCAGCACGCGATCGGCCGCGCAGCCCGTCGTGCCGGGGGAAATCACCCGCTACGACGTCGAAATTTTTCCGACGGCCGCGCTGATCGCCGCGGGCCACCGACTGCGCCTGACGATCACCACCTATGACTTTCCGCATCTGGTTCCCAGCAAGCCGGCCCGCCGAGCGATGGCCGGCGGGCGTTACCAACTGCACCAGGGCGGCCCAACGCCCTCGCACATCCTTGTCTCGTTGGCAGACCCCGACGCCGTGAGCTGAACCGGGATCCGGTAGCTAGCGCTCGGCCGCGGCGTGCGCCCGCACCGACGGCGCGATCCAGTCTTCGAGGAACCTTCGCAGCTCCAACCCGGTGCGCGGCGGGCGGCCGGGATCCACGATCAGTGACTGCAGGGTGCGCAGCATGATCTCGACCAGCTCGTCGAGCCGGCCCTCGGCGAAACCCGCTGCGGCCCAATCGACGTCGAAGCGCTGCAGGATCGACCGGCCGAACGAAATGGCCATATCCGAGGTCACCCCCGCGGTGAACGCGCTGGCCTTGCCGGGCTGGAACACCAGGCTGAGGTACTTGTCGTGGGCGAGTTGCTCGAACGTGTACGCGATCCCCTCCACCACCGCCTCGGTGGGCTCGGTGATCGAACCCAGGTGCGCCGCAAGCCGATCCAGAAACCCGTCGACGGACGACAGCGCCGTGGCGGCCAAGAGCGTCTCGTGGGTGGGGAAGTAGCGGTAAATCGTCTGGCGGGTCACCCCGAGCGTCGCCGCGACCTCCGAGACGCTGACCGTCCCGCGCGCGTCGATGGCGCGTCGCGTCACGGTCAGGATCCGCGCGACCGCCTCATCGTCGTCGGCCGGGATATCCCCCGACCAGCCGTGCCGGCGCATGGCGTGATCGTCGCACACGCGGGTTCCCGAGCTTGACAATACAAACAATAGTGATTGTATGGTCCGAAGCGTCGAGGGCGAAGGAGACGAGGGTGACGACGATCGACAGGCCGGTGAGCGGCACCGACGAGACGTTGACGCGGCGCGGCCTGCGTCACGCCCTGGACAAAACGACCGACCTGGCCGAGCGTGAACTGCGGGTGCCGCTGCACTACTACCGCGACCCCAAGATCACCGAGATCGAGGAGTCGCAGATTCTGCGCCGGGTGCCGCTGGCCATCGTCCCGTCGGCGCAGGTGGCGAACAAGAACGACTACGTCGTGCGCTCGGTGCTGGGTGACTCGCTGCTGGTGACCCGCGACCGTTCGGGTGCCAGCCACGTCTTGCTCAACTATTGCCGGCACCGGGGCGCGATGCCGGCCTGCGGCTCGGGCAACGCCCCGCGCTTCGTCTGCCCGTATCACGCCTGGACGTACAAGAACACCGGCGAACTGTTCACGGTCCCGGGCAAAGCCGGCTTCGACTCGATGGACACCAAGGACTACGGCCTGGTCGAGCTGCCCTCCGAGGAGCGGCACGGCTTCATCTGGGCGGTGCTGACCGCCGACGCGACCATCGACCTCGACGAACACCTGGGCGAGTTCGGCGCCGAACTCGCGCTCTGGGACTACCCGTCCTACGGCTATCACACCGAGCGCGAATTCACCTCCGACGTGTCATGGAAGGGCGCCCTGGAGGCGTTCGCCGAGGGTTACCATTTCCCGTACGTGCACGGCGAAAGCCTGATCGGACAGAACACCCTGGCCAACACGATGGTCTACGACGAGTTCGGCAGGCATCACCGCATCGGGTTCCCGTTCACCTGGATCACCAACGCGGACACCGATCCGACGGCCTCGCTCGACCCCGTGGCGAACATGGGCGTGATCTACTGGGTGTATCCCAACCTCATCCTGGCCAACAGCCCGGTGGGGGTGGAGATCATCGACATGCTGCCCGCCGGTGAGCCGACCCGCTGCACGGTGCGCCACAGTTGGATGGGCCGCGTCCCCGCCACCAACGACGAGATGAGAGCGGCCTACGACGCCGTCTTCGAAGGGGTCCATGCGGCCGTCCGTGACGAGGACTTCGCCATGCTGCCCCAGTGCGGCGAGGCCGTCCGGCACGGCCAGCACGACCACATGATCATCGGACGCAACGAAATCGCCGTCCAGCACATGATCAAGGTGTTCGCCCAAGAACTCGGCGTCGCACTCGCCTGAGGGCGGTTTCGCGCCCGTTGCGATAGTCGCAGGCCATCGCGGGTACTGATCCTCTGAACCCAATGACGGAGAGGATCTCATGGCGCAGCGCGACCGCGACTCCACCGACGAGTTGCTGCAAGAACTCCTGTGGACCTATGGGCCGTGTGGGCAGGAAGACGAGGTCCGCGCCGTCATCGCCCGCGAACTGCAACCCGTCGTCGACGACATGTGGACCGACGACGCCGGAAACCTGATCGGATACATCGCCGCAGACCCCTCGGCCGGTGATGTCGGGTCGCCCGACCACCGCCACCGCACGGAGGCCATACCGGGCGCCGCGACACGGGTCATGGCGCACATGGACGAGCTGTCCATGATCGTCAAGCGCGTGGAACCCGATGGCACACTGCATTTGACGCAGCTGGGCACGATGTACCCGGGCAACTTCGGGCTGGGACCGGTCGCCGTGCTCGGTGACAACGAAACCCTCACTGCCATACTGACTCTCGGCTCCGAGCACACCACCCAGGAAAGCCCGCGAATCTGGGAGACCAAGCCCGATCAGGGTGACCGCTCGCTGGACTGGCATCACGTGTATGTCTTCACCGGCCGCAGCACCGACGAACTGGCCGACGCCGGGGTACACGCCGGCACCCGGGTGTGCGTCGAGCGCAGCAAGCGAGATCTGGTTGAGATCGGCGGCTACGTCGGCGCCTACTTCCTCGACGACCGGGCCGCGGTGACCGCGCTGCTGAACGCCGCCCGCGTGCTGCGCGAGGGCGGCCGACGACCCACCGACGACGTCTACCTCGTGTTCACCACCAACGAAGAGATCGGCGGGGTGGGGGGCACCTACGCCAGCGCCACCCTGCCCGGCGACCTCACGCTCGCCCTGGAAGTCGGCCCCACCGAACGCGAATACAACACCAGCGTCGCCGGCGGACCGATCATCGGCTACAGCGACGCGTTGTGCGTTTACGACAAAAAGGTCGCCGACCGGCTGCTGAAAATCGCCACCGACCGGGGGCTGTCGCCACAGCCGGCCGCGCTGGGCGCGTTCGAATCCGACGCGTCGCACTCGAAGGCCAACGGGCTGACCGCGCGCGCCGGCCTGCTGTGCCTGCCCACGCTGAGCACCCACGGCTACGAGGTCATCGCGCGCAGCGCGATCGACGACATGGCCGCGATCGTGGTCGATTTCGTGCTGGAGCCCATCCGAAAGAAGTCCTGAAAACCCGACGATCGTGCTGGTCAGCTTGTTAGGCTGGCGACGCTTCCGGACGCACAACGATGGGGTGGCACGTGGCAAGCGCGGTCTCGCAGCTGAGCGAATCGCTCGAAAGACAATCCCCATGACACGTCCACGAATTCGCGCACGAGCGCCGCTGCGGATCTCGTTCGCCGGCGGTGGCACCGACGTGCCACCATTCCCGGCGACAGAAGGCGGCTGCGTCCTGTCGGCGACCATCGATCGCTACGCCCAGGGATCGCTTGCCCCGCGCACCGATCGCCGGGTGAGCATCGAGTCGGTGGACTTCAAGACCACGCACGAGATGACGCTCGACAGCGAGATTCTCTACGACGGCAGCCTCGATCTGATCAAGGCCGCGGTGCGCAGATTCGGCCGTGACGGCACGGACGGCTACGACCTGGTGCTGCGTTCCAGCGCCCCGCCCGGCTCGGGGCTGGGCTCGTCGTCGACGATGATGGTCGCGCTCACCGGCCTGCTCGCCGAGCACTACCGGCTGCCCATGGGTGAATACGAGACCGCCCAACTGGCGTGTGCCATCGAACGTGAGGATTTGGGCATCGCGGGCGGCATGCAGGACATGTACGCCGCGACGTTCGGTGGGTTCAACTTCATCGAGTTCACCGACCGGGTGATCGTCAATCCGCTGCGGATCCGCGACGAGACCGCCTTCGAGCTCGAGCTCAGCCTGCTGCTGTGCTACACGGGCATCACCCGGGACTCCGCACGGGTGATCGAGGACCAAACCCGCCGCGCCACAACGGGTTCGGATGACACCCTCGCGGGGCTGCGGGCCCAGAAGGACTTGGCGGTCGCGATGAAGGCCGCGCTGCTGACCGGCAAGCTGAACGACTTCGGTGCGCTGCTGGGCGAAGCGTGGACCCAGAAGAAGCGCATGTCGCCCTACATCACCAACGAGCGCATCGACGATCTCTACGAGCTGGCCCTGAAGAACGGGGCACTGGGCGGCAAGCTCACCGGAGCCGGTGGTGGGGGATACATCCTGCTGTTCTGCGACTTCGCCAAGAAGCACCGCCTCATCGAGGCCCTCGAGGGCGCCGGGGCCGCCATCACCGAATTCGCCTTCGAGAGCAAGGGATTGACGACATGGCTGGCATGACCGGTTCGGACTTGGTCCCGCCGAGCGTGGAGCTGGTCCAGCAGCGCTTGGCCGAAACCATCGCGGTCAAGCAGCAGATGCAGCAGGGTGCCTGCGCCGCGCAGACCGTCGAGGTGGCGCGCGTCATCATCGGTGCGCTGCGCGCCGGGGGAAAGGCGATCTTCCTCGGCAACGGCGGATCGGCGCAAGACGCCGGACATCTGGCGGCCGAACTCATGGGCCGCTTCGCTTTTGACCGTCCGGGCCTGGCCGCGATCAGCCTTCCCGACGCCACGGCGGCGATGACGGCGATCGGAAACGACTACTCCTACGACGAGGTGTTCGCCCGCCAGGTCCTCGCCGCCGGGCGCCCCGGGGACGTGGTGATCGGACTGACCACATCGGGCAACTCTCCCAACGTCGTTCGCGCGCTGGAGGTCGCCGGCCAGGCGGGGATGACGACCGTCACGCTCACCGGTGCACACGGCGGCAAGGTGGCCGGCGTGGCCGACCTGTGCATCCGGGTGCCCAGCGAGGACACCGCGCGCATTCAGGAGGCATGCCTGCACCTCGGCCACTCGATTTGCGAAATGGTCGAAGCGGCACTGTTTCCCAGGCCCTCCTGACCTCTGCCCGACGATGGCCGCACCCGATCTGCGCACTGTGCGCACCGTGTTCCTGGACCGGGACGGCACCGTCAACGTCAAGGCCGCCGAGGGCGAGTACATCCGATCACCCGCCGATGTGGTTCTGTTGCCGGGCGCGGCCAAGGCACTGGCCGCCCTGAATGCCGCGGGCCTGCGGACCGTGCTGGTGACCAACCAGCGGTGGCTCTCCGAACCCGACTCTGACCCGGCGCATTTCGCCGCGGTCCAGCAGCGTCTGCAAGAACTGCTCGCGGACGCGGGTGCACGGATCGACGCCGCCTACCATTGCCCGCACGCGGCGAACAGTTGCGACTGCCGCAAACCCGGCACCGGCATGTTGTTACGCGCGGCGGCCGAACACGGGATCGATCTGACCGAGTCGGTGATGATCGG
>NZ_JAICZA010000067.1 GCF_025933915.1 Mycobacterium sp. | reverse complement strand
CCGTCGTAGTCGGCCGACAAGTCGAATGAACGCGGCATAGCAGGTCAGGCTACCGTTACGGGCCATGAAATCCAGCGGTGCCGATTCGGTGTTCGCCGGTGCGTCGGTGGCCGAATCGGTGCCACTGGCGCCGCTGACGACCTTGCGGATCGGACCGATCGCACGGCGCCTCGTCACCTGCACGAATAGCGACCAGGTGGTCGCCACGCTGCGGCACCTGGACGCCGAAACCCGTGGCGGACACCGTGACCCGGTGCTGGTGTTCGCCGGCGGCTCCAACCTGGTGATCTCCGATACGTGCGCGGACCTGACGGCCGTGCGGCTGGCCAACGACGGCATCGCCGTCGACGGCAACGTGGTCCGCGCCCAGGCGGGTGCGGTGTGGGACGACGTCGTGGTCAGGGCCATCGAGCATGGGCTCGGCGGGCTGGAATGCCTGTCCGGCATTCCCGGCTCGGCCGGGGCCACCCCGGTGCAGAACGTCGGGGCCTACGGCGCGGAAGTCTCCGACACCATCACTCGGGTCCGGGTGCTGGATCGAGGCAGCGGCGAGGTGCGCTGGGTGCCGGGCAGCGAGCTGGGCTTCGGCTACCGCACCAGCGTGTTCAAACGTAGCGGTGCCAGTGGGTTCGAAATCCCTTCTGTCGTAGTGGAAGTGGAGTTCGCGCTGGATGCATCGGGGCGCAGCGCGCCGCTGCGCTACGGGGAGCTGGCGGCCGCGTTGAACGTGGCCAGCGGCGAGCGCGCCGACCCGCAGGTGGTTCGTGACGCGGTGCTGGGCCTGCGGGCCCGCAAGGGCATGGTGCTCGATCCGGCCGATCACGACACCTGGAGCGTCGGTTCGTTCTTCACCAACCCGGTCGTCGCCCCGGACGTCTACGAGCGGTTGGCCGCGACCGTCGACGGGCCCGTCCCGAACTACCCGGCTCCCGACGGCGTCAAGCTGGCCGCCGGCTGGCTGGTGGAGCGGGCGGGCTTCGGCAAGGGCTACCCGGAGCCGGGCCCGGGCGGGCGCGAAGAGCCCTGCCGGCTGTCCACCAAGCACGCGTTGGCGCTGACCAACCGCGGCGGCGCCAGCGCCGAAGACGTGATCGCACTAGCCCGCCTCATCCGCGACGGCGTTCGGGCTGTGTTTGGTGTCACACTGACCCCCGAGCCCGTCCTGCTGGGATGCAGGCTGTAGCTGGAAAAATTGCCGACCCGTGCCGGACCCCCGTTTGTCGCGGCCGGGCCGGCCGATTTTCCCCGGTATCTTTGATTTTTGTGAGCCCGCCCCCTGCCCCGAGGCCGTTCAACCGGCGCGTGGCTCTGGCGACCCTCGGGCTCGGCGTGTTCGCCCCCAATGCATTGGCCGCATGCGGTGGCACATCCGCAAAACAAGCCGAGAAAAAAGAGCAGCCGGCGCTGCAGCTCAAGTACCAGCCCGCCGATGCCACCCAGCACGTGGTGCCGATCACCCCGGTCAGCGTCGAGGTGAGCGACGGCTGGCTGCAGCACGTCACGCTGTCCAATTCGTCGGGCAAGGCCGTCGCGGGCACGTTCAACCAGGACCGGACCGTCTACACGACCTCCGAACCGCTGGGCTACGACACGACCTACACGTGGAGCGGCTCGGCCGTCGGGCACGACGGCAAGGCGGTCCCCGTCGCGGGCAAGTTCACCACGGTGTCGCCCAGCAAGAAGATCGGCGGGGCGTTCCAGCTGGCCGACGGCCAGACCGTCGGGGTCGCGGCGCCGATCATCCTGCAGTTCGACGCCCCGATCGCCGACAAGGCCGCCGTCGAAAAAGCGCTCACCGTCACCACGAATCCGCCCGTCGAGGGCAGTTGGGCCTGGCTGCCCGACGAGGCGGCCGGCGCCCGCGCGCACTGGCGCACCCGCGAGTACTACCCCGCGGGCACCACGGTCAGCGTCGATGCGAAGCTGTACGGCCTGCCGTTCGGCGACAGCGCGTACGGCGCCGAGGACATCTCGCTGAACATCCAGATCGGTCGCCGGCAGGTGGTGCAGGCCGAAGTCTCGTCGCACCGCATCCGGGTGATCCGCGACGAGGGCGTCATCATGGACTTCCCGTGCAGCTACGGCGAAGCCGACAAGGCGCGCAACGTCACCCGCAACGGCATCCACGTGGTCAGCGAGAAGTACGCCGACTTCTACATGTCCAACCCGGCGGCCGGCTACAACCACATCCACGAACGCTGGGCGGTGCGGATCTCCAACAACGGCGAGTTCATCCACGCCAACCCGGCGAGCGCCGGCGCGCAGGGCAACACCAACGTCACCAACGGCTGTATCAACCTGTCGACGAGCGACGCCGAGCAGTACTACCAGACGGCGATCTACGGCGACCCGGTCGAAGTGACCGGGAGTTCGATCCAGTTGTCCTACTCCGACGGCGACATCTGGGACTGGGCCGTGGACTGGGACACCTGGGTGGCCATGTCGGCCTTGCCGCCGCCCACCGCGCACCCGCCGTCGACGCAGATCCCGGTCACCGCGCCGGTCACGCCGTCCAACGCGCCGACCCTGTCGGGCACCCCGACCACGACGACGCGCGCCACCACGGGTCCGGCTACCCCCGGCGGTTAAATCGGCTGGCCGACGCCTGGTCGCGCGGCTTCATCACGATCAGGTCCAAGTCGACGTGGGCCGGGCGCGACGCGACGAACCCGATCACTTCGGCCACATCTTCCGGTACCAACGGGGTGATGCCGGTGTAGACGGCGTCCGCGCGTTGTTGGTCGCCGTCGAAGCGCACCAGCGAGAATTCCGTTTCGACGGCCCCCGGGGCGATCTCGGTCAGCCGCACCGGCTTGCCCAATAGCTCGCCGCGCAGCGTGCGGTGCAGCGCCCCCTGGCCGTGTTTGGCCGCCGTATAGCCGGCGCCACCGTCGTAAACCTCAAGTGCCGCAACGGAAGTGACGGTGATGATCAGCCCGTCGCCGGAATCGACCAGCTTGGGCAGCAACGCGCGGGTGACCCGCAGCGTGCCGATCACGTTGGTCTCCCACATCCACCGCCAGTGCTCGAGGTCGGCATCGGCGATGGGCTCCAGTCCGCGGGCGCCGCCGGCGTTGTTGACCAACACGTCGACGCGGCTCAACTCGCCCGCCAGCGCATCGACGGCGGCATCGTCTGTGACATCGGCCACAATCGCGGTCCCGCCGATCTCCTCGGCCAGGGCGTGAATCCGGTCCGCCCGGCGCGCCACCGCGACGACATGAAACCCCTGTGCGGCCAGGGTCCGGGCGGTTGCCGCGCCGATTCCCGAGCTGGCCCCCGTGATTACCGCGACGCGTTCATTCCTGCCAGTTTTAACCATCGAAACAACCTTAGTGAACGTGCTAAATTTTCCGTGTGCTTCACAGCGCCCTGTCCAACATCACCACCGCCGCGTGTCTGTGCGCGGCGGGTGCGTGTTGTTGCTGCGCACTTTGCCGCCCCTGACCCCATGCCAGGTGTGGCCAAGCCGGCCAGCAAAAATCGGACAAAGGACGCCCGTGCGCACCAATATCCTCACCCCTACCCATCTTCCGCCCGGTCGCGTCGTCGGCTATTCGCCCGGTCAAAACGGTCACCGCTCGGTGCGCCGACAGATCGTGCCGCCGGCGTTGCAAATCCCCGACTCCGCGGCGGCCGCCGTCTTTCGGGCCGTCCGGCTGCGCGGACCCGTCGGTCGTGACGTCATTGCCGGCGTCACCTCGCTGAGCATCGCGACGGTCAACCGTCAGGTCATCGCCCTGCTGGAAGCCGGCCTGCTGCGGGAGCGCGCCGACTTGGCCGTCTCCGGCGCGATCGGCCGCCCGCGCGTGCCGGTGGAGGTCAACCACGAGCCGTTCGTGACGCTGGGCATCCACATCGGTGCGCGCACCACCAGCATCGTGGCCACCGACCTGTTCGGCCGCACCCTCGACACCGTCGAGACCCCGACGCCGCGCAACCCGGCCGGGCCCGCGCTCGTGTCGCTGGCCGACAGCGCCCGCCGCTACCTGCGGCGCTGGCATCGGCGGCGGTCGCTGTGGGTCGGGGTTGCCATCGGTGGCTCCGTCGACGGCGCCACCGGCCAGGTGGACCACCCGCGACTGGGCTGGCGGCAGGCGCCGGTCGGACAGGTGCTGGCCGACGCACTGGGCCTGCCGGTGTCGGTGGCCTCGCACGTGGACGCCATGGCCGGAGCCGAGCTGCTCCTGGGCATGCGGCGATTCCTGCCCAGCTCGCCGACCAGTTTGTACGTCTACGCCCGCGAGACCGTGGGCTACGCGCTGGTGATCGGCGGGCGGGTGCACTGCCCGTCCAGCGGCCCGGGCACGATCGCGAGCCTGCCCGCCCACTCCGAGCTGCTCGGCGGCACCGGACAGCTGGAATCCACCGTCAGCGACGAAGCCGTGGTGGGCGTCGCCCGCCAGCAGCGCATCCTGCCGTTTGCCCCCGCAAACCGCGCCAACGGGCCCGCCACCGGGATCGCCGACCTGTTGCGGGTGGCCCGAGCAGGCAACCAGGAGGCCAAGGGTCTGCTCGCCGAGCGGGGCCGGGTGCTCGGTGAGGCGGTGGCGTTGCTGCGCGACATGCTCAACCCCGACGAACTGGTGGTCGGCGGCCAGGCTTTCACCGAATACCCCGAGGCGATGGAGCAGGTCCAGGCGGCGTTCGCCGCACGCTCGGTGCTGGGGCCGCGCGACATCCGCCTCACCGCCTTCGGCAACCGGGTCCAGGAGGCCGGCGCGGGGACCGTGTCGCTGGCCGCGCTGTATGCCGACCCGCTGGGCGCGATGCGCCGGGCCGGGGCGCTGGACACCCGGGTGCTCGATGTCGCCCCGGACGAGTCGTCAGCCTGACTCGACTCGTGTCCGGCACGCCTGCGCTGGGCGGCGAACCGTCCTGTAAAGATGACAGAGTGCGGCACGATGACGTTTTCCGGCTGAATGAACCGCGCCGGGTCGCAGTGTTGGCGGTGCACACCTCCCCACTGGCCCAGCCCGGTACCGGCGACGCGGGCGGCATGAATGTGTACGTGCTGCAGACCGCGCTGCACCTGGCGCGGCGCGGCATCGAGGTGGAGATCTTCACGCGGGCGACCGCGTCCGCCGACCCGCCGGTCGCGCGAGTGGCGCCCGGTGTGCTGGTCCGCAACGTGGTGGCGGGGCCGTTCGAAGGGCTGGACAAATACGACCTGCCCACCCAGCTGTGCGCCTTCGCGGCCGGGGTGCTGCGCGCCGAGGCATCGCACGAGCCGGGCTACTACGACATCGTGCACTCGCACTATTGGCTGTCCGGGCAGGTTGGCTGGCTGGCGCGCGACCGCTGGGCGGTGCCGCTCGTGCACACCGCGCACACCCTCGCCGCGGTCAAGAATGCGGCCCTGGCCGAGGGAGACTCGCCCGAGCCCCCGCTGCGCACGGTGGGGGAGCAGCAGGTTGTCGACGAGGCGGACCGGTTGATCGTCAACACCGACGATGAGGCCGAGCAACTGATCTCGATTCACCACGCCGACCCCGCGAGGATCGACGTCGTCCATCCCGGAGTGGACCTCGACGTCTTCCGCCCCGGCGACCGCCGGGCCGCCCGCGCGGCGCTGGGCCTGCCGCTCGACGAAGACATCGTGGCGTTCGTCGGCCGGATCCAGCCGCTGAAGGCGCCCGACATCGTGTTGCGTGCCGCCGCGAAATTGCCGGGGGTGCGCATCGTCGTGGCGGGTGGGCCCTCGGGCAGCGGCCTGGCTTCTCCGGACGGATTGGCTCTGCTGGCCGACGAGCTCGGCATCACCGGGCGCGTGACCTTTCTGCCCCCGCAGTCCCGACCGAATCTGGCCACGTTGTTCCAGGCTGCGAATGTGGTTGCGGTGCCGAGCTATTCGGAGTCGTTCGGCCTGGTCGCCCTCGAGGCGCAGGCCTGCGGCACCCCGGTGGCGGCGGCCGCGGTCGGCGGGCTGCCGGTGGCCGTGCGTGACGGCGCCACCGGGACGCTGGTGGCCGGGCACGACGTCGATCGGTGGGCGGCCGCCCTGCACGGTTTGCTGCGCCGGCCCGCGCCGCGGGCCGAGGAGATGGGCCGCGCGGCCGCCGCCCACGCGGCCACCTTCTCCTGGGATCACACCACCGATGCGCTGCTGGCCAGCTATCGCCGTGCGATCCGCGAGTACACGGCCGAGCGTCGTGAGGTGGGCGCTTGACTTCCGCCGGTGACGATGCAGAGCGAAGCGATGCTGAGGAGCGGCGCTTGACTTCAGCGGTGACGCGGGTGATCGAGGATACCCTGCAGGCCAGCGGGCTGAACTACTCGAAACACGATGGCGCACATGGCGGTCTGTCCGGCTTGGTGGTGGAACTGCCGGGTGAGCGCAAGCTCAAGACCAACACCATCTTGAGCATCGGTGAGCATTCGGTGCGCGTCGAGGCGTTCGTGTGCCGCAAGCCGGACGAGAACCACCAGGGTGTCTACCGGTTCCTGCTCAGGCGCAATCGTCGCCTCTACGGCGTTGCCTACACGCTGGACAACGTCGGCGACATCTACCTGGTGGGCCGCATGTCGCTGCCGTCGGTCGACGCTGACGAGATCGACCGGGTGCTCGGGCAGGTGCTCGAAGCGGTGGACTCGGACTTTAATACGTTGCTGGAGTTGGGTTTTCGCTCGTCGATTCAAAAAGAGTGGGAGTGGCGGGTGTCGCGCGGCGAGTCGCTGAAGAACCTGCAGGCCTTCGCGCATCTGATCGACGACGACGGAGACGACGACGACCGCTGAATAGCCCACGATCGTAACCGCACTGCGAAAATCCGAGGCGAATCTCGCAGTGCGGTTACGCTCGGCGTGACTCAATGAGTGCGTGAGAGACTGACCGGCATGGGTGACTCTGCCACGCTGGTGCTGCTTCGCCACGGCGAAAGCGAATGGAACTCGCTGAACCTGTTTACCGGCTGGGTGGATGTCGGGCTGACCGACAAGGGCCGCACCGAGGCGGTGCGCAGCGGCGAGCTGCTGGCCGAACACGATTTGTTGCCCGACGTGCTGTACACGTCGCTGCTGCGCCGGGCCATCTCCACCGCGCACCTGGCGCTGGACGCCGCGGACCGGCTCTGGATTCCGGTGCGGCGCACCTGGCGGCTCAACGAACGTCACTACGGGGCGCTGCAGGGCCTGGATAAGGCCGAGACCAAGGCGCGCTACGGCGACGAGCAGTTCATGGCCTGGCGACGCAGCTACGACACGCCGCCCCCGCCGATCGAGAAGGGCAGCACCTACAGCCAGGACGCCGATCCGCGGTACGCCGACATCGGCGGCGGGCCGCTGACCGAGTGCCTCGCCGACGTGGTCGTTCGCTTCCTGCCGTATTTCACCGACGTCATCGTTCCAGACCTGCGCGCCGGCAAGACGGTGCTGATCGTCGCGCACGGCAACTCGCTGCGGGCCCTGGTCAAGCACCTCGACCAGATGTCCGACGACGACATCGTGGGATTGAACATTCCGACCGGCGTCCCGCTGCGCTACGACCTGGCCGCCGACCTGCGGCCGGCGGTGCCCGGCGGTACCTATCTGGACCCCGAGGCGGCCGCCGCAGGTGCCGCCGCGGTTGCCGGCCAGGGGCGCGGGTGATGTTTGCGCGCAAGCGCGAATTGGTCCGCGAAAGCCTCCCGTTAGCCAAACATCACGTGAACGGGAGCGGAACACCTGTGACGCAGGGTGTGACTTGTCCGATTTTGGCCGCGTTCTGCTAGGGCAGCGTTCAGGAAGATTTGTAGGATTTGCTATGTGACTGTGTTCTCGGCCCTGTTGCTGGCCGGGGTGGTGTCGTTGCTGGCACTGGCCGCAGGTGTGGCGGTCGGGGCCCGGCTGTCCCCGCGCGCGGTGCAGCGCCGCCAGCGGGTGAGCACCGAATGGACCGGGATCACCATCGGGCAGATGCTGGAATGCATCGTGGCGCTGATGCCGGTGGGCGCGGCGGTGGTGGACGTCCATCGCGACGTCGTCTACCTCAATGACCGGGCCAAGGAGCTGGGCCTGGTGCGCGACCGCCAGCTCGATGACCAGGCGTGGGAGGCGGCGCAGCAGGCGCTGACCGGTGTCGACGTCGAATTCGACCTGCAGCCGGCGAAACGGGCGGCCGGCCGGTCCGGGCTATCGGTGCACGGGCAGGCCCGGTTGCTCAGCGAAGAAGACCGCCGGTTCGCCGTGGTCTTCGCCCACGACCAGTCCGACTATGCGCGGATGGAAGCGACCAGGCGCGACTTCGTCGCCAACGTCAGCCACGAGCTCAAGACCCCGGTGGGTGCCATGGCCCTGCTCGCCGAGGCCCTGCTGGCTTCGGCCGACGACTCCGAAACCGTGCGGCGGTTCGCCGAGAAGGTGCTCGTCGAAGCCAACCGCCTGGGGGACATGGTCGCCGAGCTGATCGAGCTGTCCCGGCTGCAGGGCGCCGAACCGCTGCCCGACGTCATTGAGGTCGACGTCGACAGGGTTGTGAGCGAAGCGATTTCGCGCCACAAGGTGGCAGCCGACAACGCCAACATCGAGGTCCGTACCGACGCCCCCAGCGGTTTGCGGGTGCTGGGCGACGAAACGCTGTTGATCACCGCGCTAGCCAACCTGGTGTCCAATGCGATCGCCTATTCGCCGCCGGTTTCGCCGGTGACGATCAGCCGTCGCCGTCGGGGCGAGAACGTCGAGATCGCCGTCACGGATCGCGGGATCGGGATCGCCCTGGAAGACCAGGAGCGGGTTTTCGAGCGTTTCTTCCGGGGCGACAAGGCCCGCTCACGCGCCACCGGTGGCAGCGGCCTGGGCCTGGCCATCGTCAAGCACGTCGCGGCTAACCACAACGGAACGATCGGCGTGTGGAGCAAGCCGGGAACCGGATCGACATTCACCCTTTCCATTCCGGCGGCCATGCCGTCCGATCGAGACGAGGGCGAATCCGAGCAACCACAGGTCCGCGAGGTACGACCCAACCGCTCCCAACGAGAGGAAGAACTAAGTCGATGACCCGCGCTAACGACGCTGCAGAGCGTCGCGATGAGAAGGAGTGGCGCGCATGACGAGTGTGCTGATCGTGGAGGACGAGGAGTCGCTGGCCGATCCGCTGGCGTTCCTGCTGCGCAAGGAGGGCTTCGAGGCCACGGTCGTGACCGATGGACAGGCCGCGCTGGCCGAGTTCGATCGTGCCGGCGCCGACATCGTGTTGCTCGATCTGATGCTGCCGGGCATGTCGGGGACCGATGTGTGCAAGCAGCTGCGTGCGCGTTCCAGCGTGCCGGTGATCATGGTGACCGCGCGGGACAGCGAGATCGACAAGGTCGTCGGCTTAGAGCTCGGCGCCGACGACTATGTGACCAAGCCGTATTCGGCGCGCGAGCTGATCGCCCGGATCCGCGCGGTGCTGCGCCGCGGCGGTGACGACGACTCCGAGATCAGCGACGGTGTGCTCGAGTCCGGACCGGTACGGATGGACGTCGAACGCCACGTCGTTTCGGTCAACGGCGACGCGATTACCTTGCCGCTCAAGGAATTCGACCTGCTTGAGTACCTGATGCGCAACAGCGGCCGGGTGCTGACCCGCGGGCAGTTGATCGACCGGGTGTGGGGCGCCGATTACGTCGGCGATACCAAGACGCTCGACGTCCACGTCAAGCGGTTGCGGTCCAAGATCGAAGCCGATCCGGCCAACCCGGTCCACCTGGTGACCGTGCGGGGGCTGGGCTACAAGCTCGAAGGCTAGCGCCTATCGGGCGCCGACAACCTCGTCGGCAACGCCCAACGCCAGCGCCATGATCGACACCTGCGGGTTGACCTCCGGGCAGCTCGGCAGGATCGAGGCATCGGCGATCCACACCCCGTCCACACCGCGTAGCCGCCCGGTCTCATCGACCGGGCAGAGCTGATCGTCGGCGCCGGCGGCCGCCGTGCCCGTCGGGTGGAAAGCGGCCAGGTGCAAGCTTCTCGGGTCGCTGCGCCGCAACGCATCCTGCAGGGCGGGCAGCGACGTCACCGTGCTCGCGCCGGGTAACCCGGTGAGTACCTCGGTCGCCCCCGCGGCGAACAACAGCCGGCCCATGGCCTCGATAGCAACGACGAGCTTGGCGACGTCGGCGGGGGCGATGTGGTAACGCACCAGCGTCTCGCCGCGCACCGTGGAAACCGACCCGACACCGCGATCGGCCACCATGGCGCCGAACGTCGCCACCCGCTCCGCCCGGCCCAGCCAGCCGAGCAGCTCGGCACCGTAGCCCGGAAACACCATCGAGCCCATCCCCGGCGGGGTGGAAGTCGCTTCGATGAGCACGCCATGTGATTCGTGAAGCTCGTGCACCGCGGCGCTCTGCAGCACCCCGTGCCAGGCGACGACATCGTCCTCGAAGCACCCGGCGAGCATCGTGGCCGGATGCAGTGCCAGGTTGCGCCCGAGCCGCGGATGAGCGCCAAAGCCGCTGCGCCGCAACAGCCCCGGCGTCTCGGTGGCACCGGCCGCCACGATGACCGTGTCGGCAAGGACGTCCAGCGCCGTGCCGTCGGGGCGGCGGGCGCGCACCCCGCGCGCGCGCCCGCCGCGGTGCAGCACCCGTTCGACGCGAGCGTGCGAGATGATCCGTGCGCCCGCCGCGCACGCCTGGGGCAGCGCGTTGAGGTGCACGCCGAACTTGGCATTGCGGGGGCAGCCGATTGCGCACTGGCAACAGCCTTCGCAGCCCGGCGCGTTGCGCGGAATGGGCGCCGCGGCCCAACCCAGCGCCGCGGCGGCGTCCAGCAGCAGCCGTCCGTTGTGGCCCATCACCTCCAGCGGCACCGGGGCGACCCGCAGGGTGTGTTCGACGTCGTCGAGGCGTTCGGACAGCCGGTCGGGATCGGCCAGCGCCAGCCCGAATTCGTCGTGCCAGCGCCGCTGCACGGCCGGCGGCGGGCGGTAGCAGGTGCCGGAGTTCACCACCGTGGTGCCACCGACCGCCCGGCCGATGGGCAACACCACCGAGGGGCGTCCCAGGGCGACGGTGGCCCCGGCGCCGCGGTACAACCCGGCATAGCGATCGATCGGATGGGTGGTGCGGAATTCCTCGACCGTCCACCGGCGCCCCTCTTCGAGCACGACGACGTCCAGTCCGGCCCGCGCCAGGCTGCGGGCCACCATCGCGCCGCCGGCGCCGGACCCCACGATCACCGCGTCGGCGGTGACGACGGAGCGGTGATCCGCCGAGGAGGCGAGATTCAACACCGCGTCGGGGCGGGCCGTCTCCTGCTTCATGGCATGCGAAAGCAGTTCCGGCGCATAGGTTTCCGCGCCATTGGCGAGCAGCACGATCGCCTTCATGGCCTCGACGGCCGCACCGACGTCCGGGCTCAGCGCGGCGACCCGCCGCAGCACCTGCTCGCGCCGGTCGGGTCCGAGCCGCGACAGTGACCGGCCGGTGGTGACGTAGCTCGCCGCGGCCAGCGTGAGCAACCCGGCGCGCATGGCCACCCGCGATGCGGTCGGCAGCCGGCGCAGGTAGCGCTCGACGCGATCCGCCAGCTCGGGCGCGGGCGGGCCGCCGTACTCCTCGGGGAGCAGCGCGGTCCCGAAGGACGTCAACGACGCCCTGGCCCGCTCGGCGACCAGACTCATATCAGCCGCGCGAGCCGACGGCCCAACTTGATGAAGAACGGATAGGTGGCGAAGATGGCGCCCGCCGCGGCGTGCAGAGGCCAGTCCGCTTTCGCGGTATTCAGACGGAAAACCCCGCTGTTCCACATGAAGTCGCGGCCATTGCGGGCGCGGAAGGGCCGCCACAGCACTCCTAGCCCGGGGACGTTGTTGTACAGCCCGAATGATCCGCCGAAGAAGACGCCCAGGGTGGCGGCCTCGGCGACATCGCGACGGTCGGCGGGCAACCGCCGCTCGATGAGCACGCCGGAGGCGAACAGCAGTGGTGGGTCGAGCAGAAAGCTCACGTCGGAATCCTTTCGTTGACATCGGGTGCCGCGCGGCCGCGCAGGCCCACTTCGGCATGCCCGGTGCCCAGCACCGACCATTGCCGGTCGTCGATCTCGATGTGGACGTCGGCCTGTTCGGTGTTGGTGCACACCGCCCGGCCGCCGTCGGGATCGGTGTATTGCAGG
Organism: Mycobacterium sp.; assembly: GCF_025933915.1. Lineage (GTDB taxonomy): Bacteria > Actinomycetota > Actinomycetes > Mycobacteriales > Mycobacteriaceae > Mycobacterium. Next base: position 12,627 of record NZ_JAICZA010000067.1, on the reverse strand, counting down.
CTCACGCACTTCTCGGTCGGCTGGTCGATCCGGATCAGCACCCGGCGACCGCCGATGCGTCCTTCCAGCTGCCAGTGCGCCACGTCGAGCGTCGTGCGCATCCGCAGCGACGGCAACGGGCTTGTGGGCCAATCCTTTCCGTCGATCCGAAACCGAACGAACGCCATCGGTGCCAGCCTGCGCAGCCCGGGCTTATGCGAAACCGCGGCGACGGCCTCGAGGACGTCGCCGTTGCCAAGGTCGGCATGGACCCATCCCCAGCGTTCGGCGTTGCCGTGCCCGTAGATGTGGGCGACGGCGCCGCGCCAGCCATCGATCGGGAATGCGGTGCCGGCGATGGTCAGCGAACCGGTGAAGTCGGCGGTGGGGGCGATGACGACTTGGGCACCCGGCAACAGCTCGCGGTTCCAGGCCGTGCGGGGAAACGTCCAGAGCGGTGCGCCGGTGTCCGTCCAGGACAGATCCCAGGCCAGTGACCCGGCGCCTCCGCTGAACTGTTTGTCGCCCACCCGTACGCCGTCGGCGTCGAACCACCATGGCCCGGTCGCCGGGTCGGTGGGCACGGGCCCGAACCGCTCGGTGCGGGGCGGACCGTCGGGGGCGAACCAGGTGGCCCAGCCGTGCGCGTAGGCACCGTCGGCGCCGGTGAGCGGGGCCACCGTCTCGCAGTGCAGCCACAGCCCGGCGTGCGTCGCCGCATTCGACAGAGTGGCGTACCAGACTTCCAGCCGTCCGGGCTTGCCGCGCCAGCGCGGCATCGCCGCCGCGCGCGTGTCGCCGTCCATGGTTCACCTTTCGTGGGTGCGTCCACTATATTGGTTGAGCCAATGAACCAGTCAAGTCCGCTGCGTCCGCCCGATCGCCAACGTGTCGATGAACAGATCGCCGCGTCGATCGCCGACGCCATCCTCGACGGCGCATTTCCGCCGGGCTCGGCCTTGCCACCCGAGCGCGAACTCGCCGAACAGCTCGGTGTCAACCGCACATCGCTACGGCAGGGTCTGGCCCGGCTGCAGCAGATGGGTCTGATCGAAGCCCGGCACGGCAGCGGCAACGTGGTCGCGGACCCGCAGGCGCTCACCCACCCGGCGGTGGTCGAGGCGCTGGTCCGCAAGCTGGGGCCCGAGTTCCTGGTGGAGCTGTTCGAGATCCGGGCCGCCCTCGGCCCGCTGATCGGCCGGCTCGCGGCGCAACGCGGCGGGCCCGAGAGTACCGAGCCGCTGCGTGCCGCGTTGGCCGCCGTCCGCGACGCCGACAGCGCCCAAACGCGCCAGGCCGCCGACCTCGCCTACTTCCGGGTCCTCATCCACCACAGCCGCAACCGCGCACTGGGGTTGCTGTACCGCTGGGTCGAGCACGCCTTCGGCGGCCGCGAGCACGAGCTGACCGCCGCTTATGACGACGCCGCGTCCGTGGTGGCCGGTCTGACTGCGATCACCGACGCTGTGCTGGCCGGCGAGGAGGCCGCGGCCGCCGCCGCGGTCGAGGACTACCTGAACGCCAGCGCACAGCGAATGATCTTGTCGTACAACAAGACTCAAGCGACCTAACGGCCTACTCGGCGATGCGGGTCGCCGGGTGGACCGCGATAAGTCCTAACTTGTTGCGGCGCTTGCACATTGCGGCCAGCTCCGCGTAGGCCTTGCTGCCCAGCAGCTCGGTGAGTTCGTCGGCCAGGCTTTCCCACACCTGCTTGGCACCGACATGAGCGGCCGGATCGCCGGTGCAGTACCAGTGCAGGTCGGCGCCACCGGAACCCCAGCCGCGGCGGTCGTATTCGGTGACCCAGGTCTTGAGGATCTCGGTGCCGTCGGGCCGGGTCACCCACTCCTGGCTGCGCCGGATCGGCAACTGCCAGCAGACATCTGGTTTCATGGTCAGCGGCGGCACGCCGAGGTTGAGGGCCTTGCTGTGCAGCGCGCAGCCGACGCCGCCCGCGAAACCGGGCCGGTTCAGGAAAATGCACGCATCCTTGTGCCTGCGGGTCCGGTATTGCGGTTGGCCTTCATGTTCGTCGAGCTCCAGATATCCCTTGCGGCCCAAGCCTTTTTCGCGAAACTGCCAGTCGGCGTCGGTGAGCTTTTTCACCGCGTCGTCCAGGCGGGCGCGGTCGTCGTCGTCGGACAAGAACGCACCGTGCGAGCAACACCCGTCGTCCGGGCGGCCCGCCACCGTGCCCTGGCAGGCCGGAGTGCCGAACACACAGGTCCACCGTGAGAGCAGCCAGGTCAGGTCGGCGGCGATCAGGTGCTCGGGGTTGTCGGGGTCGTAGAACTCCACCCATTCGCGGGCGAAATCCAGTTCGACCTCTTGTCCGGGCCGTCCCGGTTCTGGGTGCGAATTCGCCACGGAGTCCACGTTAGACCACACTTCGGCCCTGCTGAGCCGCTGACACTCGCGGCCCGTATGACCGTGATCACGCCGGCTTGACCGGGTCGCGCAGAACCCAGCCATCGGCGCCCCGTTAGGTTGTCTACGTGCGATTGGGCGTTCTCGACGTGGGTAGCAACACGGTGCATCTGCTGGTGGTCGATGCCCACCGGGGCGGCCATCCGACGCCGATGAGTTCGACGAAGGCCACGCTGCGGTTGGCCGAGGCCACCGACAGCGCCGGCAAGATCACCAAACGTGGTGCCGAGAAGCTGATCTCCACGATCGACGAATTCGCCAAGATCGCCGACAGTTCGGGCTGCGAGGAGCTGATGGCCTTCGCCACCTCGGCGGTCCGGGAGGCCGGGAACTCCGACGACGTGCTGAGCCGGGTGCGCAAAGAGACCGGCGTCGAGTTGCGGGTGCTGACCGGGGTCGACGAGTCGCGGTTGACCTTCCTGGCGGTGCGCCGCTGGTACGGGTGGAGCGCCGGCCGGATCATCAACCTCGACATCGGTGGCGGCTCGCTGGAGATGTCCAGCGGCCAGGACGAGGAGCCCGAGGTCGCGATGTCGCTGCCGCTGGGCGCCGGCCGGCTGACCCGCGAATGGCTGCCCGAGGATCCGCCCGGGCGGCGCCGGGTGGCGATGCTGCGGGATTGGCTGGACGCCGAACTCTCGGAGGCCGGCGCGAAGATCCTCGAACCCGGCAGTCCCGACCTGACGGTCGCGTCGTCGAAGACTTTTCGCTCGCTGGCGCGGCTCACCGGCGCGGCCCCGTCGGGCGCCGGGCCGCGGGTCAAGAGGACGCTTACGGCCAACGGCCTCAGGCAACTCATATCTTTCATCTCTAGGATGACGACCGCTGACCGGGCGGAACTGGAAGGAGTGAGCGCCGAGCGCGCACCGCAGATTGTCGCGGGTGCGCTGGTGGCGGAGGCAAGCATGCGAGCGCTGTCGATTGAATCGGTGGATATTTGCCCGTGGGCATTACGGGAAGGTCTCATCTTGCGCAAACTCGACAGCGAAGCCGACGGAACCGCCCTCATGGGGCCGTCCGTGCGTAATGCTGGAGGTCAGGTAGTTGATCGGAATCAGAACCGATCGAGAGGCGACAAACCATGACCGGACCGCACTCCGAGACCGAGAGCCCCGGCACTCGGCCGATCTCGGTTGCCGAATTGCTGGCCAGAAACGGAACCATCGGCGCCCCGGCGGTCACCCGCCGGCGCCGTCGCCGCCGCGGCGACAGCGACGCGGTGACCGTCGCCGAGCTGACCGGCGAGATCCCGGTGATCCGTGACGACGACGAACCCGAACACGGCGCCACCGACACGATCGAGGTCGCCGAACCCGCCCCGCCCGCCGCTGAAGATGATGCCGCCGCGTCCGAGCGGGTAACCGACGACGAGGCCAGGCCCGCCTACTGGTCGGAGCCCGAGCAGCGCTGGCCCAAGTCGCCGCCGCAGCCCAAGCGGGTGTCGGGCCCCGAGCGCAGCGCCTACCCGCGGCCGTTGGCCAACGGGACCGCCAAGCCCGGGGAGCCCTCCGGCGCCGAGGACATGAGTCCCGACCCGATGGACCATTACGCCGACACCCCCGTGGACGTGATGGACTCCGAGGTGCGCGAAGCCGAACCCGCGCTGGAGGACTCCGCCTACGTGCGGTCCTACCTGCAGTCGTCGGATTCGCCGGAGGATGACGACGGTGCCGCGGGCGCGGGGGCGCTGACCGCCGGAATGCTCGGCGACCACGAGCACCTCGACAGCGACGACGGGCACGTCCAGGGCTTCGACGCTCACCCGGCGCCGGGCAGGCTCGAGGCGCTGTGGCACGGCGGTGTCGTTGTGCTGCAGTCGATCCTGGCCGTCGCGTTCGGCGGCGGGTTATTCGTGGCCTTCGACCAACTGTGGCGCTGGAACAGCATCGTGGCCTTGGTGCTGTCGGTGCTCGTCATCCTTGGGCTGGTGGTCGGGGTGCGGGTGGTTCGCAAAACCGAGGACATCGCCAGCACGTTGATCGCGGTCGCGGTGGGTGCGCTGATCACCCTGGGGCCCCTGGCGCTGTCGTTGCAGTCGGGCTAGCGGCACCCACATACAGTGCGTCCAGCCCTCAAAGTCGGCCTTTCCACGGCGTCGGTGTACCCGTTACGGGCGGAGGCCGCGTTCGAATACGCGGCCAGGCTGGGCTACGACGGCGTCGAGCTGATGGTGTGGGCCGAGTCGGTGAGCCAGGACGTCGCGGCCGTCAAGAAGCTGTCCCGGCGCTATCGCGTCCCGGTGTTGTCCGTGCACGCACCGTGCCTGCTGATCTCGCAGCGGGTGTGGGGTCCCAATCCGATCCCCAAGCTGGACCGCAGCGTGCGCGTCGCCGAACAGCTCGGGGCGCAGACCGTCGTCGTGCACCCGCCGTTCCGCTGGCAGCGGCGCTACGCGGAGGGGTTCAGTGAGCAAGTGGCGGCGCTGGAAGCGTCGAGCGACGTGATGATCGCGGTGGAGAACATGTTCCCGTTCCGGGCGGACCGGCTTTTCGGGGCTGGGCAGTCGCTGGAACGGATGCGCCGCCGTGGCGGCGGCCCCGGTCCGGCGATCTCGGCGTTCGCGCCCTCCTACGACCCCCTCGACGGCGACCACGCCCACTACACGCTGGACCTGTCCCACACCGCGACCGCGGGCACCGACTCGCTGGACATGGCGCAGCGGATGGGAGCGGGGCTGATCCATCTGCACCTGTGCGACGGCAACGGGCTGCCCGCCGACGAGCATCTGGTGCCGGGGCGCGGCACGCAGCCCACCGTCGAGCTGTGCCAGATGCTGGCCGGCAGCCAGTTCGCCGGGCACGTCATCCTGGAGGTGTCGACGTCCAGCGCGCGTTCCGCCAATGAGCGCGAAGCCATGCTCGCCGAATCGCTGCAGTTCGCCCGCACGCATCTGCTGCGCTGATCACTCCGGAGGCCCGCGAAAGTCCATGAACGCGTTATTCACCGCCGCAATGTCCTTGCGGGACACCGGCTCAGGCGTCTACGAAGGAGAGCTCGACAAGCGCTGGACCATCGGTCCCAAGGTGCACGGCGGTGCGATGCTGGCGCTGTGCGCCAACGCCGCCCGCGCCGCCTGCGGCGGAGGGTCGTCGGGGACCGAACCGGTCCAGCAGCCCGTCGCGGTGTCGGCGAGCTTCCTGTGGGCGCCGGATCCGGGGCCGATGCGGCTGGTCACGTCGATCCGCAAGCGCGGCCGCCGGATCAGCGTCGTCGACGTCGAGCTCACCCAGGGCGACCGCACCGCGGTGCACGCCGTGGTCAACCTGGGCCAGCCGGAGCACTTTCCTCCCGACGGTGCGGCCAAGCCGCTGCTGTCGGCCAACCCGGTGCTGGATCTCATGGCACCCGAACCGCCCGACGGCCTCGAGCCGATCGGCCCCGGGCACCCGCTGGCCGGCCTGGTGCACCTCGGCGAGGGCTGCGACGTGCGGCCGGTGCTCTCGACGATGCAGGCACCTTCCGACGGGCACCCTCCGGTGATCCAGATGTGGGCGCGTCCCCGCGGCGTGGCCCCGGACGCGCTGTTTGCGCTCATGTGCGGCGATCTGTCGGCGCCGGTGACCTTCGCCGTGGATCGCACCGGCTGGGCGCCCACAATCCAGCTCACCGCCTTCCTGCGGGGGTTGCCCGCCGACGGCTGGCTGCGCATCATCGCGACCTGCACCGAGATCGGACACGACTGGTTCGACGAGGACCACACCGTCGTCGACAGCCTGGGGCGCCTGGTGGTGCAGGCCCGCCAGCTGGCATTGGTCCCTGCCGCTCGCTAGCGGGCGGTGTCTGCGATGCTGTCCGGCATGGCAAGAATCGCGATCATCGGCGGCGGCAGCATCGGGGAGGCACTGCTGTCGGGTCTGCTGCGCGCGGGCCGGCAGGTCAAAGACCTGGTGGTGGTCGAGCGGGTTCCCGAGCGCGCCAAGTATCTGGCCGACACCTATTCGGTGCTGATCACCTCGGTGACCGAGGCGGTGGAAAACGCGTCGTTCGTCGTGGTCGCCGTCAAGCCCGCCGACGTCGAGGCGGTGATGTCGGAGGTCGCGCGGGTGGCCGCCGCGGCCGAGAGCGATACCGCCGAGCAGGTGTTCGTCACGGTCGCGGCCGGCGTCACCATCACCTACTTCGAGTCCAAACTTCCGGCCGGAACGCCGGTGGTGCGGGCCATGCCGAACGCCGCGGCGCTCGTCGGCGCGGGGGTCACGGCGCTGGCCAAGGGCAGGTTCGTCACGCCGCCCCAGCTCGAGGGCGTCTCGGCCCTGTTCGACTCCGTCGGCGGGGTGCTGAGCGTTCCCGAGGGCCACATGGACGCCGTCACCGCGCTGTCGGGCTCCGGCCCGGCGTATTTCTTCCTGATGGTCGAGGCCCTCGTCGACGCCGGCGTGGCAGCGGGTCTGAGCCGCGAGGTGGCCGCCGACCTGACCGCGCAGACGATGGCCGGCGCGGCGGCGATGCTGCTGGAACGGATGGAGGCCGATCGCCGAATGGGCGAGGCCGAGGCGCCCGGGATGCGGGTGGACGCCACCGCCACGCAGCTGCGGGCGACGGTGACCTCGCCCGGCGGCACCACCGCCGCCGCCCTGCGCGAGCTGGAACGGGGCGGCCTGCGAGCCGCTGTCGACGCGGCGGTTCAGGCCGCCAAAATGCGCTCTGAGCAGCTAAGAATTACATCAGAGTAATCCAAGAATTTTAAACTGATTGTCCCCCACCAGTACCAGTAACCCCATCAGTCCCGCTATTCTCCTCTTGTAAGCACGTGTGGGTGCCAGCGGAGGGGAAGCCGCTGGCATGCGCGTGCCTGACACGATTGGGTTGCGATGACGTCTACAAACGGACCATCAGCGCGAGATTCTGCAGGTAAGGCGCGGGACACCAGTTCCGTCGATACCCAGCAGGGCAGGACGCAATTTCTCACCGTCGCCGAGGTGGCGGCGTTGATGCGGGTCTCCAAAATGACGGTCTACCGGTTGGTGCACAACGGCGAACTACCCGCGGTGCGGGTGGGACGGTCCTTCCGGGTGCACGCCAAGGCCGTCCACGACATGCTGGAGACGTCGTACTTCGACGCCGGCTGACCTGAACCGGTGGCCGCTCGCGGGCGGCACCTGGCTGCGCGGTTGCGCGGCGATCAGGCGACGCCGGTTTGGCGTTGGGTGCGTCCGGCTGGGTAAAGTGTCCGGGGTCCAATCTTTGAAGCAGATCTCGGTCAGATAGCGGAGTTCATGGGTTCAGTAATCAAGAAGCGGCGCAAGCGTATGTCGAAGAAGAAGCACCGCAAGCTGCTGCGTCGCACCCGGGTGCAGCGCAGAAAACTCGGCAAGTAACCCCCGCTGCGGCCTTCATAAGGCCGTCATAAGGCCAGCGTAAAAAGGCTGTAACTGGTCGCGAACGCCATAGTGTGGTCGTCTCGCTGACCGCTAGGCTGTTCGGGTGGATGCGTCGAATGGGGAGAACACCGGGCCCGACGACACCGCCGGCAACGCGGCGCATTACCCGAAAATCGTGCTGGTCACCGGTGCCTGCCGATTTCTGGGCGGCTACCTGACGGCTCGGCTCGCGCAGAACCCGATGATCAAAGGGGTCATCGCGGTGGACGCGATCGCCCCCAGCAAGGACATGCTGCGCCGGATGGGACGCGCCGAGTTCGTCCGCGCCGATATCCGTAATCCCTTCATTGCCAAGGTGATTCGAAACGGCGACGTCGACACGGTGGTGCATGCGGCGGCCGCCTCGTACGCGCCGCGCTCCGGCGGCACCGCGGCGTTGAAAGAGATCAATGTGATGGGCGCGATGCAGCTGTTCGCGGCCTGTCAAAAGGCGCCGTCGGTGCGCCGCGTGGTGCTCAAGTCGACGTCGGAGGTGTACGGCTCGAGCGCCCACGATCCGGTGATGTTCACCGAGGACAGCACCAGCCGTCGACCCTTCCGCGACGGTTTCGCCAAGGACAGCCTCGACATCGAAGCCTATGCGCGCGGCTTGGGGCGCCGCCGGCCCGACATCGCCGTGACGATCTTGCGGCTGGCCAACATGATCGGCCCGGCGATGGACACCACGCTGTCTCGTTATCTCGCCGGGCCTTTGGTGCCGACGATGTTCGGCCGCGACGCCCGGCTGCAGTTGCTGCACGAGCAGGATGCCCTGGGCGCGCTGGAGCGCGCGGCGATGGCCGGCAAGGCGGGAACGTTCAACATCGGCGCCGACGGCATCATGATGCTGTCGCAGGCGATCCGTCGGGCCGGCCGGATCCCTTTGCCCGTACCGGGTTTCGGCGTCTGGGCCCTGGATTCGTTGCGCCGCGCCAACCGCTACAACGAGATCAGTCGCGATCAGTTTGATTATTTGAGTTACGGCCGCGTCATGGACATCAGCCGGATGCGCTCAGAACTTGACTACCAGCCGAAATGGACGACGGCGGAGGCCTTCGACGACTACGTTCGCGGCCGAAGCCTGACTCCCATAATCGACCCGCATCGGGTACGCTCCTGGGAGGGTCGCGCCATATCCCTAGCGCAGCGCTGGGGTAGCCGAAATCCAATTCCGTGGGGTGGGGTCAGGTAGGTATCGTGGCGGGTGAAACCAGAGCGAATGTCATTCCACTGCACACTAATCGGGGTCGGGTAGCAGCGCGCCGGAGAGCCGATCAACGGGCGGAGTCAGCTCGCCAGCACCCCTCGGTACTGGCCGATCCTCGCGGCCGCGCATCGGCCGAGCAGCTCGCCGCGGTGGTTCGCGAAATCGACGAGCACCGGCGTGCGACGGGGGCGCCGTCCGCCGAGGCTCCGCTGAATGAGCTGGCGCAGCGCGTCGCGTCGGTTGCCGGATTCCTCCGCCAGCGGTTGACCGGCGACTACAGCGTCGACGAGTTCGGCTTCGATCCGCACTTCAACAGCGCGATCGTCCGGCCGTTGCTGCGGGTGTTCTTCCGGTCCTGGTTCCGGGTCGAGGTGAGCGGGATCGAGAACCTGCCCGGCGACGGCGCCGCTCTGGTGGTCGCCAATCACGCCGGGGTACTGCCGTTCGACGGGTTGATGCTGTCGGTGGCCGTGCACGACGAGCACCCCGCGCATCGTGAGCTACGGCTGCTCGCCGCCGACATGGTGTTCGACCTGCCCGTGGTGGGCGAAGCGGCCCGCAAGGCCGGCCACACCATGGCCTGCACGACGGACGCGCACCGGCTGCTCGCCGCCGGCGAGCTCACCGCCGTGTTCCCCGAGGGCTACAAGGGGCTGGGCAAGCGCTTCGAAGACCGCTACCGGCTGCAGCGGTTCGGCCGCGGCGGATTCGTCACGGCCGCGCTGCGGACCAAGGCGCCGATCATCCCCTGCTCGATCATCGGTTCCGAAGAGATCTACCCGATGCTGACCGACGTCAAGCTGCTGGCACGCCTGTTCGGGCTGCCGTACTTCCCGATCACGCCGCTGTTTCCGTTGGCGGGGCCGATGGGCCTGGTGCCGCTGCCGTCCAAGTGGCACATCGCATTTGGTGAGCCGATTTACACCGACGACTACGCGGCCTCCGACGCCGACGACCCGATGGTCACCTTCGAGCTGACCGATCAGGTGCGAGAGACCATCCAGCAGACGCTGTACCGGTTGCTCGCCGGGCGTCGCAACATCTTCTTCGGCTGACCGTGGGCGCCGGGCGCGCGTAGCGCCCAACGTCGACTTGTGGGGCGCGTAAACGGCTACTTGACCATCGTGAACTGGCAGACGTTCGTGTAGCCATCGCGGAACAGATCCGAGCAGCCCCGCAGGTACTTCAAGTAGATGTCGTAGGTCTCCTGCCCCTTGAGGGCGATCGCCTCATCCTTGTGAGCCTCGAGCGCATCTCCCCAGGCGGTCAGCGTCGGCACGTAGTTCTTACCGATCTTGTGGTGGCGCTCGATCTTGAAACCCGCGTCGGTCGCGTATTTGTCGACCAGGTCGATCTGGGGCAACTTTCCGCCCGGGTAGATCTCCTTCAGGATGAAACTGATGAAGCGCAGCAGGGTCATGTTCACCTGCAATCCGAGTTCCTTGCCCTCCTCGGCGGTGGGCACCACGATCGAGTGCAGCAGCATGCGCCCGTCGTCGGGCAGCAGGTCGTAGTACTTCTTGAAGAAGGTGGCATAACGCTCGTACCCGGCGTCACCCGCGCCGTCGGCAAAGTGCTCGAATGCACCCAGCGACACGATCCGGTCGATCGGCCCGCCGTCGTATTCCTCCCAGCCCTGGATCCGCACCTCTTTGCGGCGGGGGCTGTCCATCTTGTCGAACTCGGCCACGCAGTGGGCGTACTGGTTCTCGCTCAGCGTCAAGCCGATCACGTTGACGTCGTACTCGGCCACCGCGTGCCGCATCGTCGAGCCCCAGCCGCTGCCGATGTCGAGCAGTGTCATGCCGGGCTCGAGGTTGAGCTTGTCCAGGGCGAGCTTGCGCTTCGCGTACTGGGCCTCTTCGAGCGTCTTGGTCAGATGCTGCGGGTCTGGGTTCTCGTCGAAGTAGCCGCAGCTGTACGTCATCGAGGGGTCAAGCCACAGCTTGAAGAACTCGTTCGACTTGTCGTAGTGGGATCGCACGGCCTCGACCGGCGGCTTGAGCTGCGTGCTTCCCGTTTCCCCCTGTGCAGACATCGACTACGCCCCTAACTTTCCTCCAGATATGGTTGCAACTGCCGCGGCGGTTGCTGCAACTTCGGCTTCGTTTGTGGATTCGCCCAACATCGTTACGACACTGGTGACGATCGGTTGTCCATCGGCGTCGGTCACTTCGCTCCGGATCTCCGCGAGTACGGTGCCGTGGGACTCAATTACCGAGTCTAGGTAGGTGTCGAAGTACAGCCTATCGTGAGCCAGGATCGGGCGGTGGAACTTGAACTTCTGGTCGCGGTGGATGACCCTGGCGATGTTGATGGGGATGCTGAACTTGGTGAAGATCTCCAGCTGCACGCGGCGCCCTGCGATCGCGAGGAACGTCAGCGGCGCCACCATCGAGGGGTACCCGGCCGCTGCGGATTCATTCTCGTCGAAATGAGCCGGGTGGTCGTCTTTGATCGCCAGGGCGAACTCACGGATCTTTTCGCGACCGACCTCGAAGTAGTCCGGTGCGCGGTAATGGCTGCCGATGAGTCCTTCGGCTTCTTTGGGGACTGTCATGCCGCTGTACTCTCCGCTCGAAGGTGTCTGCGCGGCGCAGCTTATCAGCGTGATTGCCGTCGAGAGGCCACCGCGGCCAGCGCACCACCGGCCGCGCCCAGCGCCAACGCCGACGGCACCCCGATCCGGGCCGCTTTGCGGGCGGTCCGGAAATCGCGAATCTCCCATCCGCGTTCCCGGGCCAGCGCGCGCAGGCGGGCGTCGGGATTGATGGCGACCGCGGTGCCCACCAGCGACAGCATGGGCACATCGTTGTAGCTGTCGGAGTAGGCGGTGCAGCGTTTCAGGTTGAGCCCCTCGCGAATTGCCAGTGACCGCACCGCGTGCGCCTTGCCGGTGCCGTGCAGGATGTCGCCGACCAGCCTGCCGGTGAAGACGCCGTCAACCGATTCCGCGACCGTGCCCAGCGCGCCGGTCAGGCCGAGCCGTCGTGCAATGGTCGCGGCGAGTTCGTAGGGCGTGGCGGTGATCAGCCACACCTGCTGGCCGGCGTCCAGATGCATTTGGGTCAGCTCGCGGGTGCCGGGCCAGATCTTGTCGGCGATGATCTCGTCGTAGATCTCCTCCCCGAGGGCGACGAGTTGCTCGACCGATCGGCCCTCGATGAAGGCGAGAGCCTTGCGCCGGCCGGCGGCGACGTCGTCGCTGTTTTCCTTCCCGAGGACCTGGAACTTGGCCTGGGCGTAGATGAATCCGAGCACGTCGCGATAGGTGAAGTAGTTGCGGGTGGCCAGCCCGCGACCGAAATGCACCGCCGAGGAGCCCTGCACCAGCGTGTTGTCGACGTCGAAGAAGGCGGCCGCGGTGAGGTCGATCGGGGGCTGCGGACGATCCTGCGTGGCGGCGGCTTCCTGCATGCCCTGGATCGCGCGGGCCGCGCTGGCGTCCGCGGCCAGCGACTCCAAGTCAACGTAACCGGTGTGATCGGTGTTGACCGGGTCAGAGGAAGTCATCGCCCAACCTCCTAGATCGCTGTGCTGCCTGGTGACCCAGCGGGTGTCCCGAGATCCAACCCTATCGGGCAGATGGCGTGGGGGCGTTGACGCCTCGAGCTGTCGAGTGTGACGCTGGCGTCACGTTCGGCGCCGACT
>NZ_JAICZA010000146.1 GCF_025933915.1 Mycobacterium sp. | reverse complement strand
TCACGCCGGCCGGCCCTTCACACCTGATGCCGACAAAACGCATGAACGCCAACCCCACGGGCGGCACCGAGCCTATGAGCCAGACACCAGGTGATCAGGATCCAACCACCGCAACACGCGGCACCTCACCCTGACACTGAGACGAGCCTATCTGCTGCTGAACGGGTTCAGCGGAGATAGACCTCCCCGCCCGTCGGATATCCGCCCCCGATGGTCGTCACATGGACATGGTCGTAGTGGCCCAGCCGGCTGGCCTGCGATCCACCGGGCGTGTAGTAGACGCCCCGCCAGATCGCGTCCTGTATTCCGAACCGGGCGGCGTTCTGCATGACGTAGGCGACGATCGAGTTTCCCAGCGCTATGCCCTCGGCGCTGTCGGGGTTGGGAATCATCACGTCGAGCGCCATACCCCGGGGATGCCAGGGCAGCGGATCCGGTCGCACCCCGCCAATCTCGTGGATCTGGGGGAAGTCGGCGCTGATGCTGCGCTCGACCAAGATCGTCCGGACCTGTAGGCCCTGCTCCGGCGCGATGCCGACGGGCAAGAAACGCGATTGTCTGTGGTAGCGCGATGCGGCGGTGGGCTGGCCGTCATCGAGTCCTTTAGCGGGCCGCTTCGACGCGGCTGTCACGATTTGCACGCAACAGGGTGCGACGTCGCTGATAACGGGTTTGGGTGCCGGCTGGGCGGCAAATGGATGAACGTCTCCGGAGACCGCGAAGAACACGGCCGCGGGGGCGAGCACTGCAGCCAGGGCCACTGACGGTCTACGTCGCTTCCTGGCTAATTCGTGTCGGCCCACTCGGAGCACATTACGTTGCGATAACGAAATAATAAATGTCGGCGTTATGAGAATAGTTAGATAGGCGTCTTAGATTTCGTGGGTGCGTTCTTGATCGAAGCGTCGGTGAAGGTGAGGCCGCCCGCGCGGACGATCAGGTCCGCCGACGGATGCTAGCCTGCTGAGGCGACTGCGCCGATGTAGTTCAATGGCAGAACATCAGCTTCCCAAGCTGAATACGCGGGTTCGATTCCCGTCATCGGCTCCATCTTTTCAGCAGGTAGGACGCGGTTTCCTGGCCACAGCCGGTCGGGCGGCAACCCCCGACCGGCCTCGTGGCGCTACGTACGCGGCTCAGCCTTTCGGGTTCGCAGGTCCGCAGCGGTCGCTCAGTTCTCCGCGCTGCACATCGGGCCGGCCGTCGGGCTGACCACTCATCCACGTCGACATGATCCCGACCGAGTACGGGCCTTCCTGGCCGTTCTTCTCGTAGAACCCCTGGGGGTCATAGATCTTCGCCTCCGGATACGGCCACGGGCATGCCACCGAGGTGGACAGATGGGCCGATTTGACGATCGCGAACAGGCCGCCGTAGCAGAAGTAGGCGACGTTCAGGATCACCAGCATCACGAGGAATGTGCCCACCCGCGGACGGCTCACCAAGATGCGGGCCCGCTGCGCGAGCTTCTCCGCGACCGCCTTCCCGGTGTCGTCGCGGTACAGCAGCACACCGGCCGGAACCATCACGAAGTTCACCGCCACCACTTCCCAGATGAGCGGGAACTGGTACGTCTCCCCCACGAAGGCCGACGCAAACGATGGCACCTGGGAATAGATGTACATGCCCGTGCGAACCAGCGTGATCTCCAGCGCCGCATCGACGATCACCCCGATGGGGAAGATGATGGCGGCCAGGCTGACCAGCGGGTGTCGCCAGGCGAACGAGTCAGCTGTCGTGCGCGCCTGCAGTTTCCGCAGAATCCAGATGGCCGGGAAGTAGGGCCCGAGGTAGAACATGACGTAGCCGAGCACGACGAACGGCTCGACGGTCGGTGACAACGACACCAGTGGCCAGTCCTCGGGCAGGTGCCACAGTTCCGGGTTGTAGACGGCGAACGGCGACCAGTTCATGATCGGGTCCTGCCACACGATCAAAGTGGTGACGATCGCCATCAGCAACGCCGGGTTGTGCGGGTTACGTCGCCAGTGCACCACCCACAAGGTGACGATCGCAGCCATCGTGACGACCGTGAAGACCTCCAGGATGGTCAACCAATTGGTCCAACCGAACAGCGGCTCGACCGGGCGCGGCGTGCCCTCGACTCCCGGGTTGGCGACGCGGGCCGACCCAATTCCCTTGCGCGCGTTGACCCCGAAGAGCACCGCAACCCCCGCAACGGCTGCGATGGCCAACCCTGCGCCCAGCCACGTTCGCTTCTCGGGGCGCACCGGATCCGGGCTGTTCTTGACTTGTGTTTTTTCAGTGGTCACTGCTTACTCCTGCCAATGTGGTCGACGAGATGAGACGAGATGGCCGGCCCCCACCCAGGTGGCGAGTCCGATGGCAACGTGAAATCCACGAGGTAGCCGAACGTGATCGGTTCAGCGGTGCTCTCGCAGGACATGCAACCCCCGTTGCGTGCGATGTTTCGGCTAGCAGAACTAAACCTAATATTTGTTCAGACCATAGCGAGGGTGGGCGACACCGTCAATCATGCGGGTGGCGAATCGACCGGATACACATGCGATCAGCTCAACCAGATTGCCGATGACCGCCGAATCTCGATGAGCGCCCGGCGACCACCACCCGTGCCGCCTCCCAGGGTTCAACGTCAGCGGTGGTCGGCATCCTCACCCGGTTGACCAAATATCTGTTCCGGGCTAACGTGGTGCTTACCGGCAGCCGACGACGCGATCGCGTCGTTCGCGCCCGCGCTGAATTTCCCAAGCCGAATACGCGGGTGGCGCTAGACGCGATCGTGAGCGTCACGCGGGTCACAACGGGATCCCGATTCGCTGCGGGCGCCCCGCCGGGCTGGTGTTTTCCTCCCGCTGCCGAGCGCCTGGTCACGAACCACATCGCCCGAACCAAGCCCCCGTAGCCAAAACGTGACCAAGGCTTGACCGAATATCAACGTGCCGTTGCGCTTCCGCAGGTCAGCGGCCATTTATCATCCCTATTGCAACTATGTCAGTTAAAGGGAATTGGGGCCATGCGGACGGGTGTTCGGTGTGTTCTTACGGTGGTCGGGCTCGCTGCGAGTGTAGTCGTGACGCCGGCTGGTATCAGCCTGGCGGCGGCCACCCAGTCGCATAGACCTGCCGTCGCGTCGGTTTCGCCGACGAGCGGCGAGGTGGTGGGTGTGGCGCACCCCGTGGTGGTGACGTTCCGTACGCCCGTAACCAACTCAGCCGACCGGCACGCAGCCGAGCGCGCGGTTGACGTCAAGTCGACACCCGCGATGACCGGCAAGTTCGAATGGCTCGACAACAAGGTCGTGCAGTGGGTTCCGGACCGATACTGGCCGGCGCACAGCACGATTGCGCTGACGGTGGGCCAGGCGACCTCGGAGATCAAAACGGGCCCCGCCGTCATCGGCGTGGCCAGCATCTCGCAGCACACGTTCACCGTGAGCATCGACGGCGTCGAGGCGGGACCGCCGACTCAACTCCCGGCGCCGCATCACCGGCCGCACTTCGGGGAGCAAGGGGTGATGCCGGCCTCGCTGGGCAGGCCGGAATACGCGACACCGGTCGGCGCGTACACCGTGCTCGCCAAAGAGCCTGCGGTGACCATGGATTCGAGCAGCGTCGGCATCCCCGTCGACGATCCCAACGGCTATCTACTCACGGTCAATTACGCCGTCCGCATCACCAACCGTGGCCTGTTCGTGCATTCGGCCCCGTGGGCCGTCCAATCACTGGGGCTCGAGAATGTCAGCCACGGCTGCATCAGCCTGAGCCCCGATGACGCCGAGTGGTACTACAACCACGTCAACGTCGGCGATCCGGTGATCGTGCTGGACTAGCAGCGGCGACGATCTTCACGAAGCTCCGCACCCACATGCAGGACGGGTGCGGGGCTTCGATTGTGTTGAGGATAAATGCCTTTCACCGCCCCGGCTTCGCACCCGACTACTATCGACCAGCTCCCGCAACGGAACGGGCCCGCTGGTGATTAGCCAGCGGGCCCGCCTAGCCGAAACGAGCGTTTGACGTCAGCTCGAGGGTCCGGGTCGAACCGGCTGACCGGGTGTCGGCCCGCCGGTGGGCGCCGGACCGGTCGGCGCGTCCTTCACCCCGGACATGTCAATGATCGGAGCGGCCGCCTCCAAGGGGGCGCCGGCCGCCGCCGGGCCGCCAAGCGCGATCAGCGGAGCGCCGGCCGGCACCACCGGCACCGGCGGTACTACGGGCACGGGTGGCGCAAGGGGCAGCGGCGGCACGATGGGCACCGGAGCGCCGAGCGGCAGCGGCCCGGGCACGGCCATCGGCACGCCGGACATGTCTGTGAGCGGCGCCGCGCACATGTCCGCCGGTGCGCCCGCGGCTGCGGGGCCTCCGGCGGCTGCGGGGCCTCCGGCGGCCGGGGCCGCGTCGCCCGCCTGGCCCTGGATGCACGCGTGGCCGCCCGTGATCAGCGGGGCGGCCGCCGCGTCGGGGCTCAACGCTATAGCTGCTCCGCACAACGCAGCGCTGGCAACCACTTTCATGTTGAACCGATCGACGATCGCCATCAGCGTCAACTCTCCTTTATTCACGCTCAGCTATTTCCGCAAATCAATTGGTGCGGCAGGTCCGCCCAGCCGTACCGAGGTCGTCTTTTCCCGACCGGGCCAATTGTCAGCAGCCAATACGCGACACGAGCCACGCCGCACCGCGCCGTTTCCAAATGGTGACGTCACAACGGGGTCACGAATCGAGCCGCCGTCGGGAGAAGCTGGCTGACCTGCGCCAATGCGCCCACACCCGGGGCCTGCTCAGCGGTTTGTGCCGGTCAACGGCCGATGCGGCGGCCGGTCGCAGGGTGAGGGACCAGGCCGCCGCCGATCGTGACGCCGGTCCCCCGGTCGGCAGCCTCGTCGGGTCCGGCGTGACGCCGCGGCTCGAAGCCGACGTGAAATCCCGCGGACTTGATTTTTCCGCAGTTTTTTCACAGGGAAATTTTGGTGCACAAAGTCTGTCCAGGAGGTTACATGGAGGTGAACACCCCGAACGCAACCGTTGACAGGCAGAGGGGACGAGATTATGTCATCACGTCGTCTAGCTGGCGGTTTGGCCGCCTCAGCGCTGTTCGGTGGCCCGCTCCTCGCCGGCCTCGTGTGGGCCAGCCCGGCGCAGGCCGACGCGGCCAGCTTTCTCAGTGACATGCACAAGGACGGGATCCACGCCGTGACCGGCGGCGACGCGGCGCTCTTGGAGGCCGGCCTGAACATCTGCCAGCAAATATCTTGGGGCGCCCCACCCGCGCAGCTCCAGGGTTTGGCGCTGCAGCGTTCCGACGAACGGCAGGGGGCCGGTGGGCTGAGCCCCCAGCAGGCCGGCGACATCGTCGTCTTCGCCGTGCGTGATCTGTGCCCGAGCTAGTCACGCTGATCTGAATTCCAACGCCGTCGGCGCGGCGAGTCTTCGCCGACTATTCATCCTCCGGATTTTCTGCGCAGCGCGTGATGCACTTTTGTGTAAAAGTGCATCATCGGCATCGGGCAGAGAAATGCCGAGACATGAGGAGACGTTGGATGGCCGCACGCAGGCTCTATGGCCGGTTCATGGGCGCGGCGCTGACGGTGGGTCGCCTGCTGCTTTCCGGGATGCTCGCCGGGATCATCTGGGCCGGGCCGGCGCGGGCCGACCAGGCCGCCTTTCTCAACGACCTGCACAACGCCGGGATTCACGCCGTCGACGGCGGCGACGATGCGCTGTTGCAGATGGGCGCGGACCTATGTCAGCAGCTTTCCTGGGGCGCCTCTCCCCAGCAGCTGGAGCTGCTGGCCATCCAACGCTCCGATGCCGACCAGGGCTCCGGCGGGATCAACGGCCGGCAGGCCGCCGACGTGGTGATCTTCGCCCTGCGCGATTTGTGTCCCAACGCCTAGCGGTGAGCCAGTCGCGGCGGGCTTCGCGCTAAGGTGACACTCGAGTGAAGCTGAACGCACGGAACCTGACCGGTCTCAACATCCCCGTCCCGACCTATGACCGCAGCCAAATCGGCATCGGCATAGCGCATTTCGGTGTCGGCGGCTTTCACCGCGCCCACCAGGCCATGTACATCGACCGCCTGCTCAACGCCGGGCTCGCGCAGGACTGGGGCATCTGCGGTGTCGGCGTGCTGCCGGGCGACCAGGAGATGCGCGACGCGCTGCGCGGCCAGGATCACCTGTACACGCTGATCCTCGAACATCCCGACGGCACCCGGCAGCCGCGAGTCATCGGCTCCATCGTCGACTTCCGTTATGCGCCTGAGGATCCCGACTCGGTCATCGAACTACTCGCCGATCCGGCCACCCGGATCATCTCGCTCACCATCACCGAAGGCGGCTACCAGCCGCCCCTGAGCGCCGTGTTCGGATTGGTGGCCGAGGCGTGTGACCGGCGACGAGCGCGCGACCTGCCCGCCCCGACGATCGTGTCCTGCGACAACATCGTCGCGAACGGCGACGTGGCGCGGCGCACCTTCACGTCATACGCGCAGCGGATCAATCCCGGACTCGCGCAGTGGATGCGCGAGAAGACGAGATTCCCCAACTCGATGGTGGACCGGATCACGCCGGTGACCACACCGGACGTGGCGGCGCGGCTGGACTCCGAATTCGGCGTGCGCGACGCGCGGCCCGTCGTGGCCGAGCCGTTCGCCATGTGGGCGATCGAGGACGACTTCGCCGACGGGCGGCCACCGCTGGACCGGGCCGGCGTCCAGCTCGTCGACGACGTCGCGCCCTACGAGGCGATGAAGCTGCGGCTGCTCAATGCCGGCCATCAGGGCCTGTGCTATTTCGGGTACCTGGCCGGATACCGCCTGGTGCACGAAGCCGCCCAGGATCCGCTGATCGCCGAATTCCTTGCCCGCTACCTTGATTCGGAGGCGACGCCGACGCTGGCGCGCATCGCGGTTCTGGCCGACTTCCGCAGCGAACTCCTCCCCCGCTTCGCCAACGCCTACGTACGCGACACACTCGCCCGGCTGTGCGCCGATTCCTCGGACCGCATCCCGAAATGGCTGCTGCCCGTCGTGCACGACAATCTGCGTTCGGGTGGCCCGGTGCGGCTGTCCGCGGCGATCGTCGCGAGCTGGGCCCGTTACGCCGAGGGCGTCGACGAACAGGGCGAACCGATCGAGGTGGTGGACCGGCTGGCGGACACGCTGGTTCCGATCGCCCGCTCGCAGCGGGACGACCCGGAGGCGTTTCTGGCCAACCGTGCGCTGTTCGGTGACCTCCTCGACGCACCGCGCTTCCGCGAGGCCTACCTGTGGGCCCTCGACTGCCTGCACCGGCGCGGCGCACGCGCCACGCTGCGGGCGCTGATCGGGGCCGACTCATGACCCTGGTCGCCGGGATCGACTCCTCGACGCAGTCCTGCAAGGTGCTGGTGTGTGACGCCGCGACCGGCGAGGTGGTCCGCGAGGGGCGGGCCGGCCACCCGTCCGGTACCGAAATCGACCCGGCCGCATGGGAAGCCGCCGCACGAGAGGCCCTCGCCGCCGCGGGCGGGCTCGACGGTGTCGACGCTCTCGCTGTTGGGGCGCAACAACACGGCATGGTGTGCCTGGACGGAACCGGTCGGGTGGTGCGGTCGGCGCTGCTGTGGAACGACGTGCGCTCGGCCGACGCCGCGCTCGCACTCGTGCGTGAGCTGGGTGGGGCGCGGGCGTGGGCCCAGGCCGTGGGTATCGTCCCGCTGGCCGCGATCACCGTGTCGAAGTTGCGCTGGCTCGCCGACCACGAGCCCCGCCACGCGGACCGCACCGCGGCGGTCTGCCTGCCCCACGACTGGCTGACGTGGCGGCTCCGCGGCGACGCCGACATCGCGGCGCTGACCACCGATCGCAGCGACGCCAGCGGCACCGGCTACTACGACGCCGCAACCGGCGAGTACCGCGTCGATCTGCTGGAACTGGCCCTGCGCGGTCGGCGTCCGCACCTGCCCACCGTGCTGGGCCCGGCGGACGGGACCACGGGTGGCGCAACGACGTTCGGGGCGGGCCTCGGGGACAACGCCGCCGCGGCGCTGGGCCTGGGGGCCGCGGAGGGCGACGTGATCGTCTCGATCGGGACGTCGGGGGTGGTGGCCGCCGTCACCGCGGATCCGGTCCGTGACGACGCGGGCTTCGTCGCCGGATTCGCCGACGGCACCGGGCGCTACCTGCCGCTGGTGTGCACGCTCAACGGCGCGCGGGTGCTCGACGCGGCCGCCGCGATGCTGCGCGTCGACCACGACGAGCTGTCCCGGCTCGCGCTGTCGGCGCCGCCGGGCAGCGAAGGTCTGGTCCTGGTGCCATATCTCGAGGGTGAGCGAACCCCTAACCGGCCCAACGCGACTGGAGCATTGCACGGTCTGCGGGTCTCCAATGCGACGCCGGCCAATCTGGCCAGGGCCGCGGTGGAGGGACTGTTGTGCTCGTTGGTCGACGGCATCGCGCATCTGGCCGCACACGGCGTCGCCGCGCGCCGCATCCTGCTGGTCGGCGGCGGCGCCCGGTCCCGGGCGCTGCGCGAGATCGCGCCGGCGGTGTTCGGCATGCCGGTGCTGGTACCCGCCCCGGCGCAGTACGTCGCGGCGGGCGCGGCGCGACAGGCGGCGTGGGCGTTGGGCGGCTCACCCCGACCACCGGCGTGGGATCCGCCGCCGACCGACGAATACGACGCCGCCCCCTCGCCCGAGGTGCCGGCGCGCTACGCGCAGGTGCGCGACCTCACCGACGGGGTCGCTAGTCGCCGGGAAGCGGACGAAACACGCGAAGAATCCGGTATTTCGCGGTGAAGTTGACCGCGTCGTATTCGTCGCCGATCTCGCCGTCGCAGGCGATGACCGTGGGGCCGTCGACGACGCTCAAGCTGAATTCCGGCACCTGCAACTCGTGGTAGAGCGGGCTGCGTTCCAGCCGACCCAACGCCAGCGCGGTCAGGATCCGAATCCTGGCCCACGGCCGGCCCGCTTCCAGGATCCGGACGTCGATCAGGCCGTCGTCCATGCGGGTGCGCCGCGACGGCGCGAACCCGGTGGGCAGGTACAGCGAATTGCCCAGGAAGAACAGCGATGTCAGCAGGGTCTTGTTGTCGTAGCGGATGCGCACGGGCTCGTCCTTGCGCAGCGTGCGCAGCATCGCGTAAAGACCGGCCAGCGGCTTGCCGATGCGCTTCTCGAGCTTTTCGCGCCGCCGCACGAAGGCCGGATAGGCGCCGATGCTCACGGTGTTGAGCACCATCTGAGAGTCGTTGAGGCACACCAGGTCCACGCATGCCACGCTGCCGCACCGGATCGCGTCGACCGTCTTGGCCACGGTGTCGCAGCCGATGTCCTTGGCGAAGTGGTTGAACGTTCCGGCGGGAAAGACCGCCAGCGGCAGCCCGGCGTCGATGGCCACCCCCGCGGCGGCCGCCACGGTGCCGTCGCCGCCGCCCACCGCGAGCACCTCGGCGCGGGCCGCCGCGCCGCGCAAGACCTCCACCGGGTCGTCGTCGGGGCCCAGTTCGCGGATGTCGACGTTCGGCAGCTCGGCGCGTACCTCGTCGACGACGCGGGCGCCGGTGCCGCTGCCCGACTCGGGGTTGATGACCAGGACGACTCCGGCGCCGTCGGGCCGCCGCGGCGCCGCGACGCGAAGCGGTTCGGTTCGCGGAAGCGCGGTTTCGACGATCGGCGGGACGAGACGGCCACCCAGCACGGCCAAGCCGGAGCCGATCCCGAACCCGGCGATGACGTCGCCGGGATAGTGCGCGCCGGTCGCCACCCGCGACAGGCCCACCAGCCCGGCCAGCAGCGCCAGCCCGAAGCCCACCGGCGGGTTCTCCAGGCCCACCCCGACGGCGAACGCGGCGGCGCTGGCGGAGTGCCCCGACGGCAGCGAGTTCGACGCCGGGCGGCGGCGCACCTGCCTGACCAATGGCACCACGTCATAACCCGGGCGCTGCCGCCGGCGGATGCGCTTGGCGACCTGGTTGGTGACCAGGCTGGTCACGGCCAGCGTCACCATCCCGCGGGTCGCGCCGCGCTGCGCGCTTTGCCGGCCGGTGGCAAGCAGCGCCGCACCGAGGGCCATCCACAGCTTGGAATGATCGGCCGCCCGGGTCAGCGGCGGCATGACCGCGTCCAGCAGCGGAGTGTCCGTCTCGGCGATCGCCTCGAACAGTTCGCGGTCCAGCGTGCCCAGTCCTCGGGTGATCTGTTTGATGCCGCGCGCGCGTCGCCAGGGCCGCCTGTTCATTCGCTCCACCCTAACCATGGATAACAATTGACCGGAAAGACATGGACGCACAGGGCTATTGCACGAGATGGCGGGAGAACGCCGCACGCCGCGGCGTGACCCCGCACGCGATCGCCGAGATCACGCGGCGCCACGGCATCAGCCCCGCCAGTTTCGCGGTCCTGGCGACGATGGCCGAGATCAGGGACCCGGCCGGCCAATCCTTCTTCCTGCTGCCGCCGGGCGCCCGCGGGGGCGACGCCCGCGCGGCGGCGCTGATGACCTACATCCTGAACGCGGGCACCGACTACGGGGCGGCGGGCGCGCGGCCCACCGACTTTCCGCCCACCCCGTTCGGCACCGCCGAGGTGGCGCGAATCAGCCTGCGACAGCAGGAAAACGGCTGGAGCTACACCCGCGACGTCGCATTCGTGCACCGCAACGGGGGGCGCCTGGTCACCACACCCAACGGCATGCTGATGGGGCTGGGCGGCAACTGGATCCAGCGGCGGTTCAGCGCGCGGGGCGGCACCACCTGGGGCGACATCTTCATGGTGAACCTGGGCCGGCTCACCGACCCGGAAGAGCAGCTGCGCCGGATCGTCTCCTCCGGACACACGTGGTGCCTCGACGGACACGGCACGCCCCGCCGCAGCCGCCTGGACCTGGACCGGGTGTTGCACCACGAAGAGCGGCACGCTCGGCAATGGGCGGACCGGGGTTATCTGGGCATGCTCGCCGGCTATGGGCGGGAGCTGTTCCGCGAGTTGGTCTTTGGGGCGACGAACCGGCTCGAAGAGGACGCCGGTCTGGCCGACGGCGGCTACAGGGCGTGAATCCCGTGGTAGAGCACCATCGCACCGATCACCACCAAGACGGCGGCGAGCAGCGCGGCGTTGTTGCGGTCCATCCAGTCCTTGAGGCGTGCCAGCGTGTCGTCGAGGCGGCTACCGGCGGCCGCGTAGGCCAGGATCGGGATCGCGACGCTCGACGCCGCGATGGCCACGAAGAACGCGGCGGCCACCCAGTCGCCGGCGACGCCGAGCCCGCTGGTGCCGATGCCCAAGCCGGCCGGGACACAGATGAGCGCCACATCCGGGCGCACCACCGCCAGCACCGCCCCGGTGATGCCCGCACGGGCCGGGGTGATGCT
>NZ_JAICZA010000304.1 GCF_025933915.1 Mycobacterium sp. | reverse complement strand
GTGTCGCGTCGCTTCGCAGCGGCCAGCAGGTCATGGTCGACGGCGCCGTGGGCGAGGTCACGGCCGACCCGGACTCGGACACGATCGGCGCGGCCGTGAAGCTGCCCGAGCCGCAGGGCGAGATCGCCAGGGGCCCCGGGCGCACCCGCGACGGCCGCCCGGTCCAGCTCTTTGCCGCAGTCGGCGGGTCGAGCGACGTCGAGGAGGCGCTCGCCGCCGGCGCCGAAGGTGTGGGGGTGTTCCGGACCGAGTTCGCCTTCCTTGATCGCGAGGAGCCGCCGTCGGTCGCGGAGCAGGCAGCGGCGTACCGCGAGGTCTTCGACGCGTTCGGCGCTCGCGAGGTGACGGTGCGCACGCTCGACATCGGCGCCGACAAGCCGGCGCCGTATCTGCAGCTCGGCGACCAGCCCAACCCGGCGCTGGGGGTACGGGGGCTGCGCGTCGCCCGCCGGCACGTCGAGCTGCTCACCGACCAGCTGATCGCGATCGCGATGGCCTCACGCGGGTCCGACGCCCGGGTGCGCGTGATGGCGCCGATGGTGGCGACGACGGCCGAGGCGGCGTGGTTCGCGGCCCAGTGTCGCGAGCACGGCATCGGGGTCGCCGGCGTGATGGTCGAAGTGCCGGCAGCGGCGTTGCGCGCGGCGGACATGTTGCGGGTGGTCGACTTCGTGTCGGTCGGCAGCAACGACCTGGCGCAGTACACCTTCGCGACCGACCGCGCCGACGGCGAGCTGGCCGACCTGCTGGATCCGTGGCAGCCGGCGTTCCTCGACCTGGTCGCGACGGTGCTGCGCGCGGGCGCGGTGGCGGGCCGGCCCGTGACCGTGTGCGGTGAGGCGCCGAGCGACCCGATGCTGGCGCTGGTGCTGGTCGGGCTCGGCGCCGGAGCGTTGACCATGACGGCGCGCGCGCTCACCGACGTACGCGCCACACTCTCCCGGCACAGCTACGACGATTGCGTCCGGTACGCGATGGCGGCGCTGTCCGCGGACGGCCCGTCAGAGGCCCGCGCCCGGGTCAGAGACCTCCTCGACCCCGGCTAGCAGGGAAGCAATGTCGCATGTGACATAGGTGTTGTGTCACCGCGCACGCATGTGACATAGAGGCTGTGGATCGCCGCACCTATGTGACATACGGGCGGTGCGCTGCTGCCCGTATGTCACATGCGTGTCGTGGCCACGACCGCAATGTCGCACACGACCGGCTATGCGGCATCGGTGTCCAGAAGTCGCACACCTGGCGGCAGGCCTTGCCCCGAAAGCCGCTGGTAGCAGGCAACGACCTCGGCGACGACGGTGTCTGCCTCGCGTCGAATGCGTCGCGGTGAGTTGTGAAGCACGGTCATGCCTGCTGCGGTCATGGCGTCGTGGCGCTCTTGCATACTCTCGAAGAGGTCTTCGCCGCTGTGGAACTCCCGGCCGTTGACCTCGTGGACGAGCGGCGAGCCGGGGAACAGTGCGTCCGGAATGACCCTGCGCCCGTCCGGCAATACCAGGACTCTGTTCAGCAACGGTTCCGGAAGCTCCCGACGGGTGCGGCATAAGTGGGCAAAGTCGATCTCCGGTGCGGATCGCGCGCCGCCCGCGATCTCTGTTACCGCCCGGCGTGCGATTCCCGCGCCGCGCCCGGTGACGTGTACGACTTCCTCGGCGAGTACGTCGAGCCGCGCAATCCCCTGGCCGACAGCGTCCGCGAGAAATGCGTGGGCAGTCTGTCGTTGGCCGAGCCTGGCGGCCGCTTCGACCAAAGCACGCTCGGGCGGGCAATACGACAGTCCATCGATCCTGCGTGGTTCGGGTGCTCGGTGGGTCCGCCGAACGACGACGAATCCCCGGCTTGCCCGGTGGCGTTCGGCCGGAATCAAGACATGAACACTTGTGTCTGGCGGCAGGTAGCGAACCCCGTACTTCGCGAGCGCGGTCACGTCGGCGAGCTGGGCGTGCTCACCGGCGTACAGAAGCGCCGCGCGGCAGCGTTGGCGAGGGGTCAGCCCACCGCGGAAGGTTGCGTAGACACCGGGCAGCGTCATCGTCCAACTGCGTGCCAATCGCTGGCGTAGCTCACCGATCGTGAGTTCGGCCAGGGCTTGGGTCCGCGTGAGGAGTCCATCTTGGGCTGCGGCAAGGTCGGCGAGGCTTTGCGTCATACCCCGACTGTGGCTGCGCCGTGCCGCGGTCGTCGTGGGTTCGACTCGATCCGTGGACAGATTCGCGTTGTGGCCAACCTGTTCGTATGTGACATGCGGGTTGCGACTCGCTACCCGAATGTCACAT
>NZ_JAICZA010000072.1 GCF_025933915.1 Mycobacterium sp. | reverse complement strand
TGAGGGGGACAACTCATTAGCAGTGAGCCCCATTCGGCCGCTCTGGCACGCCTCCCTTTGGACTTTCTGAGGGTACCGACCCCTTTCCGGTCTCGCGGAACCGGCCATACTGTACACAGTTGAGACATAAACTGTCGAAGTGACCGCCCGCCTGCGCCCCGAACTGGCCGGACTGCCAGTGTATGTGCCCGGCAAGAACGTGCCGGGCTCCATCAAACTGGCCAGCAACGAGACCGTTTACGGCCCGCTGTCCAGCGTGCACGCGGCGATCGAGCGCGCCATTGCCATCGTCAACCGCTACCCGGACAACGCCAGCGTGGACCTCAAGGCGGCGCTGGCCATGCACCTGGGCGCCGATGTCGCGCCCGAGCACATCGCCGTCGGTAGCGGCTCGGTCACGTTGTGCCAGCAGCTGGTTCAGATCACCGCCGCGGCCGGCGACGAGGTGATGATCGGCTGGCGCAGCTTCGAGTGCTACCTGCCCATCATCCAGGTCTCCGGCGCGACCACCGTCAAAGTGCCGTTGACCGACCACACGCACGACCTCGACGCGATGCTCGCGGCGATCACCGACCGCACGCGGCTGATTTTCGTCTGCAACCCCAACAACCCGACGTCCACGGTCGTCGACCCGGACGCCCTGGCCCGTTTCGTGGACGCCGTACCGTCGCACATCCTGGTCGCCATCGACGAGGCCTACGTCGAATACATCCGCGACGGCATGCTGCCCAACAGCTTGGAGCTCGCTCTCAGTCACAGCAATGTCGTTGTGCTGCGGACCTTTTCGAAGGCCTACGGATTGGCGGGCTTGCGCGTCGGTTATGCGATCGCCCACCCGGACCTCATCACCGCGCTGGACAAGGTCGTCATGCCGTTCGCGGTGACGAACGTCGCGCAGGCGGCCGCCACCGCGTCGCTGGAGGCCTCCGGCGAGCTGATGGCCCGCACCGACGCGCTGGTCGTCGAGCGGACCCGCGTGTGCGACACCCTGCGCGGCGCCGGATTCGAGCTGCCGCCCTCGCAGGCGAACTTCGTCTGGCTGCCGCTTGGGTCACGCACGACGGACTTCACCGAGCAGGCCGCCGACGCGCGCCTGGTGGTGCGGCCGTTCGCGTCCGAAGGCATCCGTGTCACCATTGGTGCGCCGGAGGAAAATGACGCCCTGCTGCGTTTTGCCTGCGACTGGATTGCCCGCACCGAACCCTGAGGAGTCGTCCGTGGAACTCGCGCGCAAGAAGTTCACCGAATTCAAAGAGCGCAGCGGCGACATCGCGGATCCCGAGCTCGACGAATTCTGGGCGGAACTCAAACCCGCGGCGATCGACGAAATGCTCGGCGAGTGGAAGGGCGGCGAATTCCAGACCGGCCACAAGATGAACGGCCAACTGGAAAGGGCCGGGTGGTTCGGCAAGACCTTCACATCCGTCAGCGACGTGCAGCCGCTGGTCTGCCTGGACGCCGACGGCAACAAGTTCTCGAACGTCGAGATGGGCAAGGGCGAGGCCAGTCTGTGGCTCGAGGACTTCCGCGGCGAGGTCACCGCCACCATGGTCTACGACGGCCAGCCGGTGCACGATCACTTCAAGAAGATCGACGACGACGCCGTGATGGGCATCATGAACGGCAAGGGCGTCCGGGATAACGGCAAGTACTACTACTTCTACCTGGAACGGGTCTAACCCCCGAGCCGTCGAGCCGTCGAGCCGTCGAGCCGTCGAGCGTGAACTGACGGCTTTGACTGTGCGTCCAGGGCGACGACACGCCGCGTGGGTTCAAGGGGTGATTGCAACACTTCGTAGTTAGGGGTGTTGATGACGAGCCAGCCTCAGTTGTTGTCGGTGCGATGCCGGTATTGGGAATTGATCGCAGCGGGGGTGTCTTCGGAGGATGCCGGGGTTGCGGTCGGCGTGTCGGCGACGTGCGGTAGCAGGTGGTTTCGCAGGTTTGGTGGTGTGAATCCACTAATGGTTAGTGCCCGGGGTCAGAAACGGCCGCGGCTGTCGATTGATGAGCGTGAACAGATCATGATCGGGACCGCGCAAGGTGAGCCGATCCGCTCGATGGCGCGTCGGTTAGGTCGGGCCCCCTCGACGGTCATGCGCGAGATCGCCCACAACGGTGTGATGCGGGGGTATGTGGGTCGTTATCGTGCCCGGTATCGCTTCGGGGCCCGCCGGGCCGGCTGGGACGCGAAATCGGGGTATTCGGCGCGGATTGCTCAGTTGCGCAGTGAGCAGCGGGCGCGGCGTCCCAAGACCGGCAAGCTGGGGCGTTGCCCGGCGTTGCGCACCGAGGTGCAAGCGTGGTTGGTCAAGAAGTACAGCCCTGAGCAGATTGCTGGGGTGTTGGCCAGGACTTATCCCGATCGCCCGGAGATGCAGGTGTCCCACGAAACCATCTATAAAGCGCTCTACGTGCAAGGACGCGGGGAACTACGCCGCGAGTTGACCAAGTGTCTGCGGACCGGACGGGCGTTGCGCAAGCCGCGTGCGCGGGTCGGTGCCCGCACCGGCTGCGGCCGGATCCCGGGCATGGTCAACATCAGCGCGCGGCCCGCTGAGGCCGCTGACCGTGCGGTGCCCGGGCACTGGGAGGGCGATCTGATCCTGGGAAAAAACCTGCACTCGCAGATCGGCACTCTGGTTGAACGTTCCACCGGATTCGTCCAACTCCTGCACCTGCCCGCTCGCCGCGATCCCGAGACGGTGGCTGATGCGATGATCGCCACCATCAAGTCCCTGCCCCAGGCGCTGCGCCGGTCCTTGACCTGGGATCAGGGCCACGAGATGTTGCGCCATGCCCGCATCAGTATCGACGCCGGCATCGACATCTACTTCTGCGATCCCCATTCGCCGTGGCAGCGCGGCAGCAACGAGAACACCAACGGTCTTCTGCGCCAATACTTCCCGAAAGGCACCGACCTGTCCGTGCACTCCGCGGACTACCTCGCCGAAGTCGCCGCCGAACTCAACGAACGCCCGCGCAAACGCTTCGGCTGGGACAGCCCCGCCCAAGTCCTCAACCGGCTACTGTCATTCCCGACAGAAACCACTGTTGCAACCAAACCTTGAAACCGCCCCGTGCGAACCCACCGTGGCTTCACACCCAAAACCCAGGCTGCACACCCGACGCCGTGGTTTCACACTCGACGCCCAGCCTCGAACTAGCCCGCCGGATCGCGGCCGGTGAACGCGACCAACTGCTCGAGCGCGCCGGCGTTCGCGGGCACGTCGACCGGGTCGTCGAATCCGGCGCTGCCCCGTAACTCCGGCCTGATGATCTGGCGGGCCAGCCCCAGCACGTATTCGGACAGCGGCTCCGGGGCGTCGACCCGGTGCCCGATCGCGGTCGCGTAATCCCAGGCGTGCACCAGGAATTCGATCGACAGGACGCCGCACGCGCTCGTGGCGGGCATCTGGCCCTTGCCGAACGGAACGCTGCCGTCCAGGCCGTGGCGATGCCAGGCGTCCAACGCCGGCCGGGCCGCGGCGATCACCTGCCGTTCCACCGAATCGCTTTCGTCGCGCTCGGGAAATTCCGCGCCCACCATGCCCCCGAGGGCCGTGATCGAGTTCAGCAGGTGTCCGGTCAGCTGCGACACCTCGAATTCCGCGCAGGGTGTTTGCCGCGACAGGTCGTCGTCGGCGACGGTATGCAGCACCCGCTGCAACACCGCCAGGGTGTCCTCGGCGCTGTGCAGCTCATCGGTCGGCACGGAATGCGGGCCGGGTCGCAAGTCAGGAGGCATATTCGCCACGCTACGGTCTCGATATGGCGCAAGCATACGAATCCGTCACCGTGGAGAAGAAGGACCTGGTCGCCCAGGTGACGCTGATCGGGCCGGGCAAGGGCAATGCGATGGGCCCGGCCTTCTGGTCCGAGCTGCCTGAGCTGTTCGACGCGTTGGACGCCGACCCCGAGGTGCGGGCCATCGTGCTGACCGGTTCGGGCCGCAACTTCAGCTACGGCCTGGACCTGGCCGCGATGGGCGGGACGCTGTCAGGGGTGCTGGGTGAGGGCGCCTCGGCGCGGCCGCGGGCGGAATTTCACCGAACGGTCCTGCGCATGCAGGGCGCGATCAGCGCGGTCGCCGACTGCCGGACCCCCACGATCGCCGCGGTGCACGGCTGGTGCATCGGCGGCGGCGTCGACCTGATCTCGGCGGTCGACATCCGCTACGCCAGCGCCGACGCCAAGTTCTCGGTGCGCGAGGTCAAACTCGCCATCGTCGCCGACGTCGGCAGCCTGGCCCGTTTGCCGCTGATCCTGAACGACGGACACCTGCGCGAGCTGGCGCTGACCGGCAAGGACGTCGACGCGGCGCGCGCCGAGCAGATCGGATTGGTCAACGACGTGTACGCCGACGCCGAGGCCACGCTGGCCGCCGCCCACGTCACCGCCGCGGAAATCGCCGCCAATCCCCCGCTGACCGTGCACGGCATCAAGGACGTGCTCGACCAGCAGCGCATCGCGGCCGTCTCGGAGAGCCTGCGCTACGTGGCCGCCTGGAACGCGGCCTTCCTGCCGTCCAAGGACCTGACCGAGGGCATCTCCGCCACATTCGCCAAGCGTCCGCCCCAATTCAAAGGCGAGTAAGACACGTACCCTCGCTGGGGTGACCACCCCAGACGGCAAGATCCGCGTACCCGCCGACCTGGACGCGGTGACGGCGATCGGCGCGGAAGACCACTCCGAAATCGACAGCGCCGCCATAGACCGGATCTGGCAGGCCGCGCGGCATTGGTATCGGGCCGGCTTCCATCCGGCCATCCAGGTGTGCGTGCGCCGGGACGGCCGCGTCGTCCTCAACCGCGCGATCGGCCACGGCTGGGGCAACGCCCCGACTGACCCGCCCGGTGCCGAGCAGATCCCCGTCACGCCCGACACCCCGTTCTGCGTCTACTCGGCGGCCAAGGGGATGGCGGCGACCGTGGTGCACATGCTCGTCGAGCGCGGCGTCTTCTCGCTCGACGACCGGGTCTGCGACTACCTGCCCACCTTCACCAGTCACGGCAAGCACCGGATCACCATCCGGCACGTGATGACGCACAGCGCCGGGCTGCCGTTCCCGACCGGCCCGCGGCCGGACGTCAAGCGCGCCGACGACCACGAGTACGCGCAGCAGAAGCTCGGCGAATTGCGGCCGATCTACCGCCCCGGGCTGTTCCACATGTACCACGCGCTGACCTGGGGTCCGCTGGTACGCGAGATCGTCTACGCGGCCACCGGCAAAGAGATTCGCGAAATCCTGGCCACCGAGGTCCTCGACCCGCTGGGCTTCCGCTGGACGAACTTCGGCGTCGCCCAGAAGGACGTGCCGCTGGTGGCGCCGAGCCACGCCACCGGGCGGCCGCTACCGCCGGTCGTAGCCCAGATCTTCCGCAAGGCGATCGGCGGAACCGTGCACGAGATGATCCCGTATACGAATTCGCCGATGTTTTTGACCACCATCATCCCGTCGTCCAACACCGTGTCGAACGCGCAGGAGTTGTCGCGGTTCGCCGAGATCTGGCGTCGCGGAGGCGAACTCGACGGTGTGCGGGTTATCAGCCCCGAGACGATGTACGGTGCGGTGGCCGAATGCCGAAGGCTGAGACCGGATTTCGCGGTCGGGCTGCAGCCGGCCCGGTGGGGCACCGGCTACATCCTCGGTACCAACCGGTGGGGGCCGTTCGGGCGTAACGCGCCGCACGCCTTCGGCAATCTCGGCCTGGCCAACATCGCGATCTGGGCCGACCCGGCGCGCGGGCTGGCGGCCGGCGTGGTGAGCAGCGGCAAACCCGGGCGGGATCCCGAAGTTCGCCGGTACACGGCCCTGATGGACACGATCGCCGCCGAAATCCCCACCGGTTAGCGACCGGGGCAGCGGGAACCCTGCCGTCATGGCTACCTATCGAGTGCTCAATCCGAAGGGCGACGTCGTCGCGACCAAAGACATCGAGAGCGCCGACGACGCCCACGCATGGTTCGTCGACAACAAGGCCGACAACAGCGAGCTCGGCTGGCGCATGGAAGTCGAGCAGGACGGCGACTGGCACTTCTTCGACGACAGCGAGGGCGATCGACGCTAAGGATGTCTGTGCTTCGCCGCGCGGGGCAGTCGATAAGGCATGGACCGACAGCGGTGGCGGAGGGATTTGAACCCCCGGACGGTTTTAGCCGTCTCTCGCTTTCAAGGCGAGTGCATTAGGCCGCTCTGCCACGCCACCGCTGATTAGGGTAGCCGCACTCGGTAGCGTGGCCGCCATGCGCGCCATCGTCGCCGAATCCCCCGATCAACTCTCCTGGCAAGAAGTTGCCGACGTCTCCGCCGGACCCGGCGAGGTCGTGATCAAGGTGGCCGCCGCCGGCGTGAACCGCGCCGACGTGCTGCAGGCCGCCGGCAAGTATCCGCCCCCGCCGGGCGCCAGCGAGACCATCGGCATGGAGGCGTCCGGCGTCATCACCGAGGTCGGCGATGACGTCACGGAATGGTCTGTCGGGCAAGAGGTTTGCGCGCTGCTGGCCGGGGGCGGATACGCCGAGTACGTCGCCGTTCCCGCGGGCCAGGTGCTGCCGATTCCCTCCGGTGTGGACCTCGTCGACGCCGCCGGGCTACCGGAAGTGGCCTGCACGGTGTGGTCGAACCTCGTGTTGACGGCGGGCTTGCGCGAGGGCCAACTCCTGCTCGCGCACGGCGGGGCCAGCGGCGTCGGCAGCCACGCGATCCAAATCGCGCGGGCGCTCGGGGCCCGGGTGGCCGTCACCGCCGGCTCGGCGGAGAAGCTCGAATTCTGCCGCGACCTGGGCGCCGACATCACCATCAACTACCACGACGAAGACTTCGTCGCGCGGCTGCGCGACGAAAGCGATGGAGGCGCCCCTGGGGCCGATGTGATCCTCGACATCATGGGCGCGGCCTACCTGGACCGCAACATCGACGCCCTGGCCACCGACGGACAGCTCGTCATCATCGGCATGCAGGGCGGCATCAAGGGCGAGCTCAACATCGGCAAACTGCTCGCCAAGCGGGCGCGGGTCATCGGCACCACGCTGCGGGGGCGTCCGACCGCCGGGCCGAACAGCAAAAGCGAGATCGTGCAGGCGGTGACGGCCTCGGTGTGGCCGATGATCGGCGACGGCCGGGTGCGCCCGGTCATCGGTGCCCGCCTGCCCGTCCAGCAGGCCGGCGACGCGCATCAACGGCTGGTGGCGGGCACGGTGACGGGGAAGATCGTGCTGACGCTGGAGGCTTAGCGGGCCTCAGCCCAGGGAAGCCAGCGCACGCACCAACTGGTCGACCTCGGCCGTCGTCGAGTAGTGCGCCAGCCCGACGGTGACCGCGCCACCGATATCGTTGACGCCCAGCACGTCGAGCGCGCGCGAGCTTTCGTTGGTGACGGCCAGAATCCCGTTGTCCGCCAACCGCTGCACCACTCGTTCGGCGGGCACACCGTTCAGGGCGAAACTGACCACCGGGATCCGCACCTCCGGACGACCGATCAGCATCACCAACGGCAAGGAGCGCAGCGACACCATCAGGTAGTCATAGACCCGGTTCAGATACGACGTGGCGGATTGCGTCGATACCGCCAGGCGTTCGCGCCGGCCGCCGCGGGCGGATTCGTCGAGCGACGCCAGGTACTCGATGCTGGCGACCACCCCGGCCAGCAGACCGAACTGGTGCGCACCGATCTCCAGGCGCGCCGCGCCCGTGGCTTTGGGGTCGGCCGAGATGGAGCTGAACGAGTTCAACAGCACCGGATCGCGGAACACAATCGCCCCGATCGGCGGGCCGCCCCACGCGGCCGCGTTCACCGCGACGACGTCGGCGTCGGTTTCCTTCATGTCGAGCAGCCGGTAGGGCGCCGCGGCGCAATGGTCGACCACCACCAGGCCGCCCACGTCGTGCACCAGCTTGGTCATCGCCCGCAGATCGGTGACCGTGCCCAGCGTCGCGGACGCCGAGGCGACGGCAACCAGCCTGGTCGACTTCCCGATCAGGCCCTCCCACTGCCACGTCGGGAGCTCGCCCGTCTCGATGTCGATCTCGGCCCACTTGACCTTGGCTCCGTACCGGTGCGCGGCCCGCAACCACGGGGCGATGTTGGCTTCGTCGTCGAGGCGGCTGACGATGACCTCGTAGCCCAGGCCGGCCCGTGACGACGAGGCTTCGGCCAGCGCGGACAGCAGGATCGCACGGTCGGCGCCCAGTACGACGCCCGCGGGTTCGACGTTGAACAGATCGGCCACCGCCGCCCGGGCCGCCTCCAGGATGGCGGCACTGCGTTGCGCCGACGGGTGCGCCCCCACGGTGGTGGGCCCGGACCTGCGGAAAGCCGTCGACACCGTGGTCGCGACCGAATCGGGAACCAACATCCCGACGGGAGCGTCGAAGTGTACCCACCCGTCACCCAGCGACGGATGCAGTCCGCGCACCCGGGCGACGTCGTATGCCATGTGGGCCACCTTAGAGCTTCCGCGTTTTTGCGAAACCGTGACGGTAGCGGGCGCCTTGAAAGGGTCCGAGCCGTTCCGGCCAGGCGGTGGCCTCCCAAGCCAGGGCACCCGGCCAGCCATACTAGTCGAGTGGGGCTCTGGTTCGGAACGCTCATTGCATTGTTTTTGCTGATAGCGCCCGGGGCGATCATCGCACGCATCAGTCAGCTGTCGTGGCCGGTCGCTGTTGCGGTGGGCCCGGCGCTGACCTACGGCGTGGTCGCGCTCGCCATTATTCCGTTCGGCGCCATCGGAATACCGTGGAACGGCTGGACCGCGCTGGCCGCGCTGGCCGCGGTGTGCCTGGTGATGACCGGTTTCCAGCTGCTACTCGCCCGCTACCGCGATGCCTCGGATGAAGGGGCCCGCAAGCTCGGCCGCGGGCCCGCCATCACGGTGGCCATCGGGGTGCTGTTGGGCGCGCTGCTGATCATGTGGGCGGCCCATCGCGGCCTGACCCACTGGCAATCCGTGCCGAGCACCTGGGACGCGGTCTGGCACGCCAACGAGGTGCGGTTCATCCTGGACACCGGCCAGGCGTCGTCCACCCACATGGGCGAGCTGCGCAACGTCGAGACACATCACACGCTGTACTACCCGTCGGTCTTCCACGCCCTGACCGCGGTGTTCTGCCAGCTGACCGGGGCGGCGCCCACCACCGGTTACACGTTGAGCTCCGTCGCCGCATCGGTGTGGCTGTTTCCGACCGCCGCGGCGATGCTCACCTGGCGTCTGCTGCGCCCGACCTGGGGCGAATGGCGCACCGCGGGAGCCGCGGCGACCGCCGCCGCGCTATCGGCGTCGTTCACCGCGGTTCCCTATGTCGAGTTCGCCGTCGCCGCGATGCCCAACCTGTCGGCCTACGGGGCCGCGGTGCCCGCGTTCGTCTTGATCACCTCCACGCTGCGGCACCGCGACCGCATCCCGGCCGCCGTGCTGGCGCTGGTGGGTGTCATGTCGGTGCACATCACCGGCGGGGTCATCGTGCTGTTGATGCTGCTGGCCTGGTGGCTCATCGAGGCGCTATGGATTCCGGTGCGCGGCAGGCTGGCCGATGCGGCGGCCCTGGCCTGCGTCGCGGTGGTGTCCGGACTGATCCTGTTGCCGCAGTTCATCAGCGTCCAGGAACAGGAAGACATCATCGCCGGACACTCGTTCCTCACCTACCTCAGCAAGAAGCGGGGTCTGTTCGACGCCGTCTTCCAGCACTCCCGCCACCTCAACGACTTCCCGGTCCAATACGCGCTGATCGCGCTGGCCGCCATCGGCGGCGTCATACTGCTGGTCAAGCGGGTGTGGTGGCCGCTGGCCCTGTGGCTGCTGCTGATCGTGGTGAACGTGGACGCCGGAAATCCGATAGGCGGCCCCGTCGGCGCGGTGGCCGGAATGTTCGGCGAGTTCTTCTACAAGGATCCGCGCCGGATCGCGGCCGCCACCACCCTGCTGCTGGAGCCGATGGCCGGCATCGCGTTGTTCGCGATCGTGGTGGGCGTCGTGGCCGGCGCCAGACGGCTCACCGGCCGGTTCAAACCACTGCCCACCCCGGTCTGGGTGTCGGTCACCGCGGTCCTGCTGGTGGCGACCACCGTGCTCAGCGCGCACCACTACCTGTATCGGCACCTGTGGTTGTTCGGCGACAAATACGACTCGGTGATGATCGACCAACGCGATCTGATGGCCATGGCCTATCTGGCCACGCTGCCCGGCGCCCGCGAGACCCTGATCGGCAACGCTAACACCGACGGCACCGCGTGGATGTACGCCGTCGCCGACCTGCACCCGCTATGGACGCACTACGACTACCCCCAACAGATGGGGCCGGGCCCCAACCGATACATCTTCTGGACCTCGGCGCGACGGGGCGATTCCGATCCGCGGGTCCTCGAAGCGGTCAAGGCGCTCAATATCCGGTACATCTACACCAGCTCGCCGACTGTCCGGGGGTTCGCCGTACCCGACGGACTAGTGTCACTGGATAAGTCCAAGTCGTGGGCGCTGATCTACGACAATGGCGGTGCCCGAATTTATGAATGGCGCGGAAACGGCACGACGCCACACCCATAGTCCACAAAGGATGGTGAAGCATTGAGTACCCGCAACGATGGCCCCGACGACAGCGACGTCGAAATCATCGGCGGCCTCGATCCGCGGTTCATGGCGGTCGCCGAGGACGACGCCGACGAACCCGCCCTGACCGACCTGGTCGAACAGCCGGCAAAGGTGATGCGGATCGGGACCATGATCAAGCAACTGCTCGAGGAAGTGCGCGCCGCACCGCTGGACGACGCCAGCCGGAACCGGTTGCGCGAGATCCACGCGACCAGCATCCGGGAACTGGAAGAGGGCTTGGCGCCGGAACTGCGTGAGGAACTCGACCGCCTCACCCTGCCCTTCAACGAGGACACCGCGCCGTCCGACGCCGAATTGCGCATCGCCCAAGCACAGTTGGTCGGCTGGCTGGAAGGACTCTTCCACGGCATCCAGACCGCGCTGTTCGCCCAGCAGATGGCCGCCCGCGCGCAGCTGGAAAAGATGCGCCAGGGCGCGCTTCCCCCGGGCGTCGGCAAGCCGGGTACGCCCGGGCACGGTCAGTACCTGTAAGCGACCTCAAGTAGTCCATGGTGTCGGGTCCGCACATCGAGACGCACAACGCGTGGGTGGAATTTCCCATCTTCGACGCCAAGTCTCGTTCGTTGAAGAAGGCCTTCTTGGGCAAGGCGGGCGGCACGATCGGCCGCAACAGCTCCAACGTGGTCGTCGTCGAAGCATTGCGCGACATCACCATGTCCCTCGAGTTGGGTGACCGGGTGGGTCTGGTGGGCCACAACGGGGCGGGCAAATCGACTCTGCTGCGCCTACTTTCGGGCATCTACGAACCCACCCGGGGCTGGGCGAAGGTCACCGGACGCGTCGCACCGGTCTTCGATCTCGGCGTCGGCATGGACCCCGAGATCTCCGGCTACGAGAACATCATCATTCGGGGCCTGTTCCTGGGGCAGACCCGAAAGCAGATGCTGTCCAAGGTCGACGAGATCGCCGAGTTCACCGAGTTGGGTGACTACCTGTCGATGCCGCTGCGCACCTATTCCACCGGCATGCGTGTCCGGCTGGCGATGGGCGTGGTCACCAGCATCGACCCCGAGATCCTGCTGCTCGACGAAGGCATCGGCGCGGTGGACGCCGACTTTTTGAAGAAGGCGCAGTCGCGGTTGCAGAGTCTGGTCGAGCGGTCCGGAATCCTGGTGTTCGCCAGCCATTCCAACGAATTCCTGGCCCGGCTGTGCAAGACGGCGATGTGGATCGAGCACGGAGTCATCCGCATGTCCGGCGGCATCGAAGACGTGGTGCGCGCGTACGAGGGCGAGGACGCGGCCCGGCACGTGCGCGAAGTGCTGGCCGAGACCGCCGGGCAGCCATGAGTGACACCGTCGTCGCCGTCGTCGTCACCCACCGGCGCCCCGACGAGCTGGCCAAGTCTCTCGATGTGCTGAGCACGCAAACCCGGCTACCCGATCACCTCATCGTCGTCGACAATGACTTTTCGGGTGACGGTCGGGTTCGCGAACTGGTTGCGGGCCAACCCATTCCGACCACCTATCTGGGATCGCGCCGAAATCTCGGTGGTGCCGGCGGTTTCGCGCTCGGCATGCTGCACGCATTGGCTCAAGGCGCCGATTGGGTGTGGCTGGCCGACGACGACGGGCGCCCGCAGGACTCGCACGTGCTGGCCACCCTGCTGGCCTGCGCCGAGAAACACGGCCTGGCCGAGGTGTCACCGATGGTGTGCAACTCCGACGACGCGGCGCGGCTGGCGTTTCCGTTGCGCCGCGGCCTGGTATGGCGCAGGCGCACAAGCGAATTGCGTACCGAGGACGGGCAGGACCTGTTGCGCGGTATCGCGTCGTTGTTCAACGGTGCGCTGTTCCGGGCCGCCACGCTGGAATCGATCGGGGTCCCGGATCTGCGGCTGTTCATCCGCGGCGACGAAGTGGAGATGCACCGCCGGCTGGTGCGTTCGGGTCTGCCCTTCGGGACCTGCCTGGACGCGGTCTACCTGCACCCGTGCGGATCCGACGAGTTCCGGCCCATCCTCGGCGGCCGGATGCACACCCAATATCCCGACAACACCACCAAGCGCTTCTACACCTACCGCAACCGCGGCTACCTGCTCGCGCAGCCGGGCCTGCGCAAGCTGGTGGTGCAGGAGTGGGTTCGGTTCGGCTGGTTCTTCCTGGTGACCCGTCGCGACCCCCGCGGTCTGGCCGAGTGGATCCGGTTGCGGCGCTTGGGACGTCGTGAACAATTCGGCACGCCTGGAGGGCCATCGTGACGTTCCTCGACGCCGCGGCACAGTCGCGGACATTTACTCGCGCCCAAAGCGATCTCGTCGACGGCTTCCGTCGTCGCGAACTCTGGCTGCACCTGGGCTGGCAGGACATCAAGCAGCGCTACCGCCGCTCGGTGCTGGGGCCCTTCTGGATCACCATCGCGACCGGAACCACGGCCGTCGCGATGGGCGGTTTGTACTCCAAGCTGTTCCACCTCGAGCTGGCGGTGCATCTGCCGTACGTGACGCTGGGGCTGATCATCTGGAACCTGATCAACGCCGCCATCCTGGAAGGCGCCGACGTGTTCGTCGCCAACGAGGGACTGATCAAGCAGCTGCCGACGCCACTGAGCGTGCATGTCTACCGCCTGGTGTGGCGGCAGATGATCCTGTTCGCACACAACATCGTCATCTATGTCGTGATCGCGATGGTGTATCCCAAGCCGTGGTCGTGGGCGGACCTTGCGGTGATCCCGGCGCTGGCGCTGATCGTGCTCAATTGCATATGGGTGTCACTGTGTTTCGGCATCCTGGCGACCCGCTACCGCGACATCGGTCCGCTGCTCTTCTCGGTCGTGCAGTTGCTGTTCTTCATGACGCCGATCATCTGGAACGACGAGACCCTGCGCCAGCAGGGCGCGGGACGCTGGTCGAAGATCGTCGAACTCAACCCACTGCTGCACTACCTCGACATCGTTC
This sequence comes from Mycobacterium sp., assembly GCF_025933915.1. GTDB lineage: Bacteria > Actinomycetota > Actinomycetes > Mycobacteriales > Mycobacteriaceae > Mycobacterium. The sequence continues at coordinate 10,079 of NZ_JAICZA010000072.1, read as the reverse complement.
GCGCCCCGCTGCTCGGGGCGCATCAGGAACTGCGGCATTGGGCCGTGGTACTGGTGCTGACCGCCGTCGGCTGGGTGATGGCGGCCTTCGCGATGCGCCAATATCGCGCCCGGGTGCCCTACTGGGTCTAGCCCGGCGGCTTGTCACCGGGTCGGGTTATTATCGAATGTATGTTCGAATCAGTGCCCTGTGACCTCGCGTTTCACGGCGTCGACGACGCCGGCGTGGTGGACTTCGTCACCGCGGCGGCCCGGGCGCAGAACGCGCACTGCGCCCGGGAGTTGGCGGCGATCGGGGAGTTGTATGCGCGTCGGGCTCCGGCCGACGACGCCGACCGCTTCAACTGGGCCGTCGACGGACACGAGAACGTGGTCGCCGAGGTGGCGGCCGCCCTGGGCATCAGCCGCGGCCGCGCGGCCGGCCGGCTGCACTATGCGATCGCGTTGCGTGAGCGGCTGCCCCGCGTCGCCGAGATCTTCGCCCAGGGAGGCATCGATTTCCGGCTGATGGCGGCCGTGGTGTACCGCACCGAGCTGATCGAGGACCCCGAGTTGATCGCCCGGCTGGACGCCGCGGTGGCCCGGCATGCGCCGAAGTGGATGCGGTTGTCGGGGCCGAAAATGGCCGAGCGTATTGATATGTGGGTGGCACGGTTCGATCCCGCGGGGGTGCGCGTGCCCGGAATGCGCAGTCAAGATCGCTGTGTCGAGATCGGACCCATCAGCCCGGGACTGGCGGGAATCTCAGCAAGGCTGCATTCCACCGATGCGGCCGCGGTGGACCGCGTGCTTGACGCGTTGGCCGACTCGGTGTGCCGAAATGATTCACGCACCAAGGCTCAGCGTCGCGCCGACGCTTTCGGCGCGCTGGCCGCCGGACTGACCGTTTTGCGCTGCGACTGCGGCGGGCCGGATTGCCCTGCGGCGCAGCGGCCCGCGGGCACCAATGTCGTGATCCATATGCTGGCCGGGGCGGCCGCGGTCAGCGGCGAGGCGGGTACGACGACGTATCTACCGGGGTTCGGCCCATTGCCGATGGAGTCGCTGCGCGACCTGGCCGGTGTCGCGAAGACCAAGCCGCTTTCGCTACCCCCGGACCGCGCCGAAGCCGGCTATCGGCCGTCGACCGCTCTGGCCGAATTCATCCGTTTTCGCGATCTGACATGCCGATTCCCCGGTTGCGACGCCCCGGCCGACGTCTGCGATATCGATCACACGGTGCCGTTTCCGCTCGGCCCCACGCATCCGTCGAACCTCAAGCTGCTCTGCCGCCACCATCACCTGCTCAAGACGTTCTATACGGGCTCCGATGGCTGGCGGGATCACCAGCAGCCGGATGGCACGGTGGTGTGGACATCGCCGACGGGACATACCTACACCACCAAACCTGGTGGCAGCCGCTATTTTCCGGCGCTGGCGGTGCCGACCGGGACGCTGACACTGCCGACCTTCATGCCCGCGCCCCAGCAGAGCCGCGGTGTCATGATGCCGGTCCGGCAACGAACCCGGGCCGAGGATCACGCCGCCCGGGTCCGTTGGGAGCGCGGCATCAACGAGGCACGCATCAGTGCCGACGCGGCGCGCCACGCCGAGCGCTCGGCGCCCAACATCAACGACCCGCCGCCCTTCTGATTTTCTCGTTCGGCCGCTGATGGTGGCGGGCTGCCTCATCGTGGTGTCACACTGGTACGCCATCTGAGCACACTGGGCGAAAGGTCCACGCACGTGAGCAAGAAAGTCCAATCGGCAGCGGAGGCCGCGCGGAAGAACCTCGAAGCGGAGCTGGACCGGCTACGGCAGCGGCGCGAGCGCCTCGAGGCCGAGGTCAAGAACGACCGCGGCATGGTGGGCGATCACGGCGACGCGGCCGAAGCGATCCAGCGCGCTGACGAACTGGTGGTGCTTTCCGACCGGATCAACGAGTTGGACCGGCGTCTGCGGGCCGGGCCGCCGGACACCGACGCGTCCGAGGCGCTGCCCGGCGGCACCGAGGTGACCCTGCGCTTCGCCGACGGTGAAGTGGTCACGATGCACGTGATCTCCATCGTCGAGGAGACGCCCGTCGGCCGGGAGGGCGAGACGTTGACCGCGCGCAGTCCGCTGGCCCAGGCGCTCGCCGGGCGGCAACCGGGCGACACGGTGACCTATTCGACGCCGCAGGGCGAGAACCGGGTCGAGTTGATCGCGGTCAAGCTGCCCCGCTGACGCTGCCGGGGGCGCCCGACGGCCCCGTTAGACTCCCCCAATGCTTCCCCCCGAGCCCGCGACCGCGCCGGCGCGCCTGAGCCTGACGACGCAGGTCACGCGTTTCGTCGTCACCGGCGGCCTGGCGGGGATCGTGGACTTCGGCCTCTACATGGTGCTCTGGAAGGTCATCGGCGTACAGGTCGACCTGTCCAAGGCCACCAGCTTCGTCGTCGGCACCATCACCGCCTACCTGATCAACCGCCGGTGGACCTTCCAGGCGGCGCCGAGCACCGCCCGGTTCGTCGCGGTCATGGTTCTCTACGCCATCACCTTCGCCGTGCAGGTCGGGCTCAACCATCTGTGCCTCGTGCTTTTGCACTATCGGGGGTGGGCGCCCATCGTCGCGTTCGTGATCGCGCAGGGGACCGCGACGGTGATCAACTTCGTCGTACAGCGGGCCGTGATCTTCCGCATCCACTGAGCCGCCGCCGGCAGGCGGTACCCTCTTTGACGATGTTCACGACCAAACGGCTCACCGGCTGGGGCCGCACCGCTGCTTCCGTGGCGACCGTGCTGTCCACCCGAGATCCCGACGAGATCGCAAAGGCGGTGGCCAACGCCGGCGACCGCGGAGTGATCGCTCGCGGGCTGGGCCGTTCCTACGGCGACAACGCGCAAAACGGTGGCGGGCTGGTCATCGACATGACCGCGCTGAACCGCATCCATTCGATCAACGCAGACACCGGGCTGGTCGATGTCGAAGCCGGCGTCAACCTTGATCAGCTGATGAAAGCCGCCCTGCCGTTCGGGTTGTGGGTCCCCGTACTGCCGGGAACCCGGCAGGTCACCGTCGGCGGCGCAATCGCCTCCGACATCCACGGCAAGAACCACCACAGCGCGGGCAGCTTCGGCAACCACGTGCGAAGTATCGAGCTGCTGACCGCCGACGGGCAAATCCGAACCATCACGCCGGATGGCCAGGACGCCGAGCTGTTCTGGGCCACCGTAGGCGGAAGCGGTCTCACCGGCATCATGCTGCGGGCCACCATCGAGATGACCCCGACCGAGACGGCGTACTTCATCGCCGACGGCGACGTCACCCAAAGCCTCGATGAAACCATCGCGTTTCACAGCGACGGCAGTGAAGCCAACTACACGTACTCGAGCGCATGGTTCGACGCGATCAGCGCACCACCCAAGTTGGGCCGGGCCGTGATATCGAGGGGATCGCTGGCCACTGTGGACCAGCTCCCGAAGAAGCTGCGCAAGGATCCGCTGAAGTTCGATGCGCCGCAATACTTCACGACACCCGACGTCTTCCCCCCCGGTCTCGGTAACAAGCTGATCTTCGGTGCGGCCACCGAATTGTGGTACCGCAAGGGCGGCACCTACCGGGGTAAGGCCCAGAACCTGACGCAGTTCTACCATCCGCTCGACATGATCGGAGAGTGGAACCGCGCCTACGGCTCGGCGGGCTTCGGGCAGTACCAGTTCGTAGTACCGACCAATGCGGTCGAGGAATTCAAAGCGATACTCCGCGACATCCAGAAGTCGGGCCACTATTCGTTCCTCAATGTCTTCAAGTTGTTTGGACCGGGTAACCAAGCACCGCTGAGCTTTCCGATTCCCGGCTGGAACGTCTGCGTCGACTTCCAGATCACGCCGGGACTCAACGAACTGCTCCGCGAGCTGGACCGTCGGGTACTGGAATTCGGTGGCCGGCTCTACACCGGCAAAGACTCCCGTACCACCGCAGAGACCTTTCACGCCATGTATCCGCGCATCGACGAATGGATCGCGGTGCGCCGCAAGGTCGATCCCTCGCGGGTGTTCGCCTCGGACATGGCCCGACGCTTGGAGCTGTTGTAAATGGTTTTAGATGCCGTGGGAAATCCCCAGACCATCCTGCTGCTCGGCGGCACCTCCGAGATCGGGTTGGCCATCTGCGAACGCTACCTGCAGAACGCCCACGCACGAATCGTGCTGGCCGCCATGCCGGGTGACCCCGGCCGCGACGCCGCCGTGGCTCAGATGAAGGCCGCCGGTGCGCGCTCGGTGGAGCTGATCGACTTCGAAGCCACCGACCCCGACACCCACCCGAAGATGATCGATGAGGCGTTCGCCAATGGTGACGTCGACGTGGCCATCGTCGCCTTCGGCATCCTCGGGGATGCCGAGGAGCTATGGCAAAACCAGCACAAGGCCGTGCTGGCCGTCGAAATCAATTACACCGCAGCGGTTTCGGTGGGTGTGCTGCTGGCCGAGAAGATGCGCGCGCAGGGCTTCGGCCAGATCATCGCGATGAGTTCGGCCGCCGGCGAACGGGTGCGGCGATCCAACTTCGTCTACGGCTCCACCAAGGCGGGACTGGACGGCTTCTATCTGGGTCTGGGAGAAGCGTTGCGCGAGTTCGGTGTTCGCGTCCTGGTGATTCGCCCCGGTCAGGTGCGCACCCGGATGAGCGCGCACGTCAAGGAAGCGCCGCTGACCGTCGACAAAGAGTACGTCGCCAACCTCGCGGTGACCGCCGCCGCAAAAGGTAAGGAATTGGTTTGGGCACCAGCGGCATTCCGTTACGTGATGATGGTGTTGCGGCACGTCCCGCGTCCCATCTTCCGCAAACTGCCAATCTGATCATGCGTGACGCACTGGCCACCCTCGGCCAGATGGCCTTGGCGGTGCTCGTCGCGGTCGCCGTCGCGGTGGTGTCGCTGACCGCCATCTCCCGCGTGCAATGGCCGGCCTTCCCGTCATCCAATCAACTGCACGCCCTGACCACCGTCGGGCAGGTCGGCTGCCTGGCCGGTCTTGTCGCCGTCGGCTGGCTATGGCGGCGCTCCAGCGGGCCCAGGGGCCGACTGCTCGCACAATTGGGCGGGCTGGTGGTCGTGTCCGCGTTCACCGTCGTCACCCTGGGCATGCCGCTGGGGGCGACCAAGCTGTATCTGTTCGGCATCTCCGTCGACCAACAGTTCCGCACCGAATACGTGACCCGGCTCGCCGACAACCCCGCCCTGCGCGACATGACCTATCTCGGGCTGCCACCGTTCTACCCGCCGGGCTGGTTCTGGATCGGCGGGCGCGCGGCGGCGCTCAGCGCGACACCGGCCTGGGAGATCTTCAAGCCGTGGGCCATCACCTCGATCGCCATCGCCGTCGCGGTCGCCCTGGTGCTGTGGTGGCGGATGGTGCGGTTCGAGTACGCGCTGATCGTCACCACCGCGACGGCCGCGGTCACGCTGGCCTACGGCTCCCCCGAGCCCTATTCGGCGATGATCACCGTGCTGTTGCCCCCGATGCTGGTGCTGACCTGGTCGGGCCTGCGCGCCGCGGACCGTGCGGACGCGCCGAGAAGCGCGGGCTGGGGCGCGGTGCTCGGCGCCGGGCTGTTCCTGGGCTTCGCGGCCACCTGGTACACGCTGTTGTTCGGGTTCAGCGCGTTCGCGGTGGGGCTGATGGCGCTGTGGCTGGTCGCGGTGCGCTGGCATCGGAGCGAATTCAAAGCCGCCCTCGATCCGCTGCGGCGCGTGGCCGTCATCGCGGGCATCGCCGCGCTGATCGGATGCACGACCTGGCTGCCGTTCCTGTTGCGGGCGGCCCGTAACCCGGTCAGCAACACGGGCAGCGCCCAGCACTACCTGCCGGCCGACGGGGCCGAACTGACCTTCCCGATGCTGCAGTTCACGCTGCTGGGGGTCGTCTGCCTGCTGGGGACCCTGTGGCTGGTGGTGCGGGCCCGCTCCTCGGTGCGGGCGGGCGCGCTGGCCATCGGCGTGCTGTCCGTCTACCTATGGTCGCTGCTGTCCATGCTCACCACGTTGGCGCGCACCACCCTGTTGTCGTTTCGGCTGCAGCCGACCCTGAGCGTGTTGCTGGTCGCCGCCGGGGCATTCGGGTTCCTCGAGGCCGCCGCGGCGCTGGCCGCCGCGGGCCGCGATCGGAGTTGGGGCCGGGGCTTGCAAAGATCGATAGTCTCGGTGGCCGGCGCCATGGGGCTGGCCGCCGCGATCGCGTTCAGCCAGGACATCCCCGATGTGCTGCGCCCGGACCTCACCATCGCCTACACCGACACCGACGGCAACGGGCAGCGCGGCGACCGACGACCGCCCAGCGCCGAAAAGTTCTACGCGACAATCGATCACGCCATCACCCAGGTGACCGGCAAGCCCCGTGACCAGACCGTGGTGATGACGGCCGACTACAGCTTCCTGTCCTTCTACCCCTACTGGGGATTCCAGGGGCTCACCTCGCACTACGCCAACCCGCTCGCGCAATTCGACCTGCGGGCCGCCCAGATCAACAAGTGGTCCGAGCTCAAGACCGCCGACGAGCTGATCCACGCGCTGGACACCTGCCCCTGGCCGCCGCCGACGGTGTTCCTGATGCGGCGCGGCGCGAACGGCAATTACACCCTGCGGCTGGCCGAGGACGTCTACCCCAATCAGCCCAACGTGCGGCGCTACACGGTCGACCTGCGCGGAGCCCTGTTCGACAGCCCGCACTTCGACGTGCAGGGCGTCGGCCCCTTCGTGCTCGCGATCCGCAAGCCGGCGGCGTGACGGCCGATGAGCACCGAGACCTCGCCTCAAAGGGCGCCCCACAGCGCGGAAGAACTAGCATCTAGCACCGTGCAAGACAGGGAAGCCAATCACCGGATCGCCCGGCTGGTCGCTTCCCTCGCCGGGCTGCTCGGCGTGCTGCTGGCGATAGCCACCCCGCTGCTGCCGGTCGACCAGACCACCGCCCAGCTGAACTGGCCCCAAAACGGCACCTTCGGCAGCGTCGACGCACCCCTGATCGGCTACGTCGCCACCGATTTGGCCATCACCGTCCCGTGCCAGGCCGCCGCGGGGCTGACCGGGGGAGGCAACGCCGGCAAGACGGTGTTGTTGTCGACGGTGCCCAAGCAGGCGCCGAAGGCCGTCGACCGGGGACTGCTGATCGTCCGCGCCAACGACGAGCTGGTGCTGGTGGTGCGCAACGTCCCGGTGGTGAGCGCCCCGCTGAGCCAGGTGCTCAGCCCGGCCTGCCAGCGGCTGACCTTCACCGCGCATGCCGACCGGGTCACCGCCGAGTTCGTGGGGCTGACCCAGGGACCCAACGCCGAGCATCCCGGCTCGCCGCTGCGCGGCGAGAAAAGCGGCTACGACTTCCGGCCGCAGATCGTCGGCGTCTTCACCGATCTGAGCGGTCCAGCCCCGGCCGGCCTGAGCTTCTCGGCGACCATCGACACCCGGTACAGCAGCAGCCCCACCCCGCTGAAGATGGCCGCGATGATCCTGGGGCTGGCGCTGACCGCCGCCTCCCTGATCGCGCTGCACAGGCTCGACACCGCCGACGGAACCCGGCACCGCCGCTTCCTGCCCGCGCGCTGGTGGTCGATCGGCGCCCTGGACGCCCTGGTCATCGCCGTGCTGGTGTGGTGGCATTTCGTCGGCGCCAACACCTCCGATGACGGCTACATCCTGACCATGGCACGGGTGTCGGAGCACGCCGGCTACATGGCCAACTACTACCGGTGGTTCGGCACACCCGAGGCACCCTTCGGGTGGTACTACGACCTGCTGGCCCTGTGGGCGCATGTGAGCACCACCAGCATCTGGATGCGGTTGCCCACCCTGGTGATGGCGCTGACGTGCTGGTGGGTGATCAGCCGGGAAGTCATGCCCCGCCTGGGTCATGCGGTCAAGCAGAACCGGGCGGCGGCCTGGACCGCGGCGGGCATGTTCCTGGCGGTCTGGCTCCCCCTCGACAACGGCCTGCGCCCCGAGCCGATCATCGCGGTGGGCATCTTGCTGACGTGGTGTTCGGTGGAACGCGCGGTGGCCACCAGCCGGCTGTTGCCGGTGGCGATCGCGTGCATCATCGGTGCGCTGACCCTGTTCTCCGGGCCGACGGGTATCGCCTCGATCGGTGCGCTGCTGGTCGCGATCGGACCCCTGCGCACCATCCTGCACCGCAGGATCAAGCGGTTCGGTGCGCTACCGCTGGTGCTGCCCCTGCTGGCCGCCGTCACCGTCACCACCATCCTGATCTTCCGGGATCAGACGCTGGCCGGCGAGGTCCAGGCCACCATGCTCAAGCGCGCCGTCGGCCCCAGCCTCAGTTGGTTCGACGAACACATCCGCTACGAGCGACTGTTCATGGCCAGTCCCGACGGTTCCGTCGCGCGCCGCTTCGCCGTGCTGGCACTGGTTCTCGCGCTCGGGGTCACGGTCGCAATGTCATTGCGCAAGGGCCGAATTCCGGGCACCGCCGCCGGGCCGAGCCGCCGCATCGTCGGGATCACCATCATCTCCTTCGTCGCGATGATGTTCACCCCGACCAAATGGACCCACCACTTCGGGGTGTTCGCCGGACTGGCCGGGCCGTTGGGCGCGCTCGCCGCCGTCGCGGTGACGGCCGTGGCCATGCGGTCCCGGCGCAACCGCACCGTGTACGCCGCCGTGGTGTTGTTCTTGGTGGCGTTGTCGTTCGCCAGCGTCAACGGCTGGTGGTATGTGTCGAATTTCGGTGTGCCGTGGTCGAATGCGTTCCCCGCGTGGCATTACGCGTTCGCCACCGCGCTGCTCGGGCTGACCCTGGTGGTGCTGCTGCTGGCGGCCTGGTTCCACTTCGTCGCCCCCGACAACGGGTCGCCCAAAACCCGCTACGGTGCACGCGCGGCCGGAATCATCCAGTCCCCGTTGGCAATTGCGACGTGGGTGCTGGTGGTGTTCGAGGTGGGCTCGCTGACCCTGGCGATGATCGACCAATATCCGGCGTGGTCGGTCGGCCGTTCGAACCTGGAGGCGGTGGCCGGTTTGAAGACCGGCAAGTCGTGTGGACTGGCCGAGGACGTGCTGGTGGAGCAGGACGCAGGCGTCGGCATGCTGGCGCCGGTGAGCGCGTCGGCGGCAGATGCCCTCGGGGCGGGGCTGTCAGAAGCCTTCACGCCCAACGGTATTCCCGCCGATGTCCGCGCCGACCCGGTGATGGAACGGCCGGGTGACCGCAGTTTTGTCAACGACGAGGAGAAGACCGGCAGCAACCAGGCGGGCACCGAGGGGGGCACCACCCCCGCGCCGGGCATCAACGGCTCGTCCGCGCAGCTGCCCTTCAACCTCGACCCCGCGCGCACACCGGTGCTCGGCAGCTGGCGTTCGGGCGTCCAGGTGCCCGCCCACCTACGGTCCGGTTGGTATCGGCTGCCCGCGCGCGACAAGGCGGGACCGCTGCTGGTGGTGAGCGCGTCCGGGCGCTTCGACCCGCGCGAGGTCCAGGTGCAGTGGGCCACCGACGAGCAAGCGGCCAGCGGACACCCCGGCGGCTCATTCCAATTCGCCGACGTGGGCGCGTCTCCGGCCTGGCGCAACCTGCGGCTGGCGCTGTCGGCGATTCCGAACGACGCCACCCAGATTCGGTTGGTCGCCGATGACGAAGACCTGGCCCCACAGCATTGGATCGCGCTGACACCGCCGCGAATTCCGCAGCTGCGCACGCTGCAGGACGTGGTGGGTTCCGCCGACCCGGTGTTCTTGGACTGGCTCGTCGGGCTGGCATTCCCCTGCCAGCGACCGTTCGGTCATCAGAACGGCGTCGACGAGACGCCGAAGTGGCGCATCCTGCCCGACCGGTTCGGCGCCGAGGCCAACTCACCCGTGATGGACAACAATGGCGGCGGCCCGCTGGGCGTCACCGAGCTGCTGGTGAAGGCGACCACGATGGCCACCTATTTGAAGGACGACTGGTCTCGCGACTGGGGCTCGCTGCAACGGTTGACGCCGTATTACCCCGACGCGCAACCGGCCGACCTACTCCTGGGGACGGCGACGCGCAGCGGTCTGTGGAACCCGGCGCCGCTGCGCAAGACCTAGAGGTTCAGCCTCGCTTCCGGCGGCGCAGCCCTTGAGC
>NZ_JAICZA010000294.1 GCF_025933915.1 Mycobacterium sp. | reverse complement strand
GATGTAGGGCGCGGCCAGGCCGTGATGCTTGGTGCGCCGCGGCTGGCCCAAAGCGGGAGTGTGCTCAGCAACCATCTCCGGATTCATCGCGAAACCGCCCGCCGCGACGATGACGGCTTTGGCCTTGACGGCGCCGGTTTCCGCGAAACGCTTCCACGCGACGCCGACCACGGCGCCGTCGTCGTCCAGGATGAGGTTGGTTGCCCCAGTCTCGTAGCGGACCTGCACGCCCAGCGCATCGGCGCGTTTGACTAACAGATCGATGACCATGGACGCACCACCCAACTCCCCGGGCACCGGCACGGAATGCCCACGCGGCGCGGGCTTGGCCCGCTCACAGAAGGGCCACACCTTTTCATTGCCCGTGTAGCTGAGGCCCTCGGTGCCCGGCGGGACGACGACTTTGCCCGGGTAGTAGCTGCGCTCGAACTGAAAGCCCAAGTCTTCCAGCCAATTGAAATGCTCGACGCTGCCGTCGCAGTAGGCGCGAATCTTGTCGAGTTCGGGCTCACGCGAGACCTCGACGAGGTACTTGTACATCTCCTCGGCGGAGTCGTCCTGACCGGTCGCCTGCTGCACCGCGGTGCCGCCACCGAGGTAAAAGTGGCCTCCGGCAAGCGAAGTGGTGCCGCCGGCGGCGGCCGCGCGTTCGAACACCAGCACTCGCGCGCCACCGGCCGCCGCGCTGACCGCGGCGCAGCCGCCGGCGATGCCGAAGCCGATCACCAACACGTCGACCTCGTCGGACCACGCCGTGACGTCGTTCGCACTGATTGTTGCCGGTATCTCGGTGCTCATTGGCGCCACTCCTCCTCATCGCCGCGCTCTGCATCGCCGTTGGCGCGGCTCAGCGCTGCTCTTGTTTGATGTAGTCGTAAAACGCCCTCATTTCGGGCGTGACGTACGCGAACTCCACGAACGGCACTCCCGCCTGCGGCGCCGCGACATAGGCGAATTGGATCCCTCCGGGCATCACGCCTTGCTGCACGACCGCGGCGCCCCGCTCGGCGGCCTCGACCAACGCCGCTTCGAATTGCTCGGGGCTTTCGGCCTCCATGCAGACGTGGTGCAAACCCGCCCCGCAATCGGACAAAAAGTCACTATAGATGTTCTGGCCGCGAACCGGCTGGATCAGCTCCAGTTGCATGTCGCCGAGGTAGCTCAGGGAGATACTGGCGACGAAATCGGCGGGCTTGCCGTGGTAGCTGCAGGCATCCGGAGCAAAGTGCACATCCGGTATGCGCACCCACTTCCGCACGCCTAACAGGCCGGTGAGGGCCGTTTCGGTGGCATCCAGATCGGTGGTAACCCACGCGATCTGCGTCGGCGATTCAACGGGGAGCGTCATCGTCTCGCAGAATAGCCCAGTCGCCGGGCCGCCAGAAAGGGCCCGAACGACTTTGCCATGCGGGCCCGCTCCGCGCCCGAAATCGCTGGGTGAACACGTTCTAATTACGCGCGGTCGCCGCGACGCGCCGCAGCATCAATGTTGGCTCAGCACGTCCACCAGCAGCCGCAGCTGGGTGTCGAAGAGCGCCGCCGAGTCGGTGAGGGTGTCGGCGCCGTATTGCCCGAACACTTCGAGGCTGATGGCGCCCAGCACGCCGGCCCACAGCAAGAAGCACTTGGCAAGCACCTGATCATCACCGGGGAAGCCGAATTCGTGCCGTATCCGTTCGAAATCGGATGACATCGGTTGCGGGGCAAGATCATTGGTCAGCCGGATGTCCCCGGTGGCGATTCCGGCCGCGACGGCGTCGAACAGGGCCGCGACCACCCGGGTGCCGACCGCGACGGTGCGCTCCGGCGGCGCGTGATATCCGGGAACCGGGCTGCCGTACAGCAGGGCCCAGCACGCCGGGTGTGCGACGGCCCATCCCCGGGTCGCCCGCGCAATCGCGATGACGTCGTCGCTCCACAGTTCTCCCACGGTGTCGCGCGCGCGCTCCACGGTGTCGGCCAGGTCGGAATAGGCGTCGACCAGCAGCAAGGTCAGCAGCTCGTCGCGGCTGGACACGTACCGGTACACCGCCGAGGAGACCATGCCCAGGTCGCGGGCGATCGCGCGCACCGACAGCCCGGCCGCGCCGCGGTCGACCAGTTGGCGGCGACCGAGTTCGATGATTCGCGCCTCGATCTGTTCTCGTGACTCCTGGCGTTTGCCCACGTGGCCAGTCTGACACAACCGAGAACACTGCTCTTGCTTTCCGAAGCGGGTTGTGGCAGCGTCAACAAAAGAGAGAGCACCGCTCTCAAAGATTCCGACGAGATTCGCCGAGAGGATCCACGATGTCCACACGCTATGACGAGCCGAACCGGGCCGCCCGCGCGGCCAACGCGGTGATCCGCTGGCTTGCCGAGGCGGGGATCAGCATCGCCGGGACCCGCGCGCTGCGGGTCCGTGGCCGCAAAAGCGGTAAACAGCGCGCGGTCGTGATCAACCTGCTGACGGTCGACGGCGTGGACTACCTGGTCTCGCCACGCGGCAACACCCAGTGGGCGCGCAATGTCCGGGCGGCGGCCGTCGTCGAGATGGGTCCGCGCTGGCACCGGCAGCGCGTT
>NZ_JAICZA010000073.1 GCF_025933915.1 Mycobacterium sp. | reverse complement strand
ATCTCGGTTTTGCCGTAGCCGACGTCGCCGCAGATCACCCGGTCCATCGGGATCGGCTTTTCCATGTCGGACTTGACCTCGGTGATCGCGGTGAGCTGATCGACCGTCTCGGTGTACCCAAACGCGTCTTCCATCTCGGCCTGCCAGGGGGAGTCGGGCCCGAACGCGTGCCCGGCGCTGGCCTGCCGCTTGGCGTACAGCGCCACCAGCTCGCCGGCGATCTCGCGCACCGCGCGGCGCGCCTTGGTCTTGGTGTTGGCCCAGTCGCTGCCGCCGAGCTTGCTCAGCGCCGGCGCCTGCCCGCCGACGTACCGCGAGAGCTGGTCCAGCGAATCCATGGGGACATACAGCTTGTCGGAGCCGCCCCCGCGCTTGCTGGACGCGTACTCGAGCACCAAGTACTCGCGGCGGGCGCCGCCGACGGTGCGCTCGACCATCTCCACGAACCGCCCGATGCCATGCTGATCGTGCACCACCAGATCACCGGCGTTCAGCGCCAACGGATCAACGGTGTTGCGCCGCTTGGCCGCCAACCGTTTGCCCTCGACGCCGGCGACGCGGCTGCCGGTCAGATCGGTCTCGGTGATCACCACCAACGTGGCGCCGGGGATGATGACGCCGTCGTGCAGCGGCCCCTTGAGCACGCCGACCACCCCGGGCTTGGGCGCGGCACCCGATTCCAGCATGGCGGCCGGGGTGTCGCATTCGGCCAGCCGCTCCACCACGCGGTGCGCGGTCCCGGCGCCGGGCGCGACGACGACCGCGTAGCCGCCGGTGGCGACGTGCGCGCGCAGCATCGCGAAGATCCCGTCGATGTCGTGTTGATGCCCGCGCGCCGACGGCGCCGCCCGGATATCGAGCTCCACGGCCGACTCGTCGGACAATTGGCTCAACGTCCACCACGGATGCCCGCCCTTGGCGGCCGCGGCCCGCACGTCGTCCAGCTCGGCGAATCCCGATCCGCCGAATTGCGCGACGTCGACTGGAGCGTCGGTGCCCATGGCCGCCGCCGACCACGAGGCTTCGAGGAATTCGCTACCGGTCTTGATCAGATCGGCGGCGCGGGTGCGGATCTTTTCCGGATCGCACAGCAATATCGGTGTGCCGTGCGCCAATTGGTCGGTCAGCAGCACGTGTGCCCCGTCTGCCCCGTCTTCCGTGGGCTGCAGCACCGAGTGCAGCGCCTCCATGCCGTCAACCGCGATGCCTTCGGCGAGTTTGGCCAGCATGTCGGTGACGCTGCCGGTGATGGCCGGCTCGGTCGGCGGCCGCCCGCCGGCCAACTGCACCGACAGCTCGGCGGCCCGCTCCCGCACCTGCTCGGTCAGCAGCAGTTCGCGGCAGGCCACCGCGATCAGGGTGTCGACCTCGATCTCCGAAATCGAACGCTGATCGGCGACGGAGAACATCCGCATCTCGCTGACCTCGTCACCCCAGAACTCGATGCGCACCGGGTGCTCGGCGGTGGGCGGAAAGACGTCGAGAATTCCACCGCGCACGGCGAACTCGCCGCGCCGGCCCACCATGTCGACCCGGGTGTAGGCCAGCTCGACCAGCCGGGCGATCACACCCTCGAATTCGACTTCGGCACCGACGCTCAACGTGACCGGCTCGACCAGGCCCAGCTGCGGCGTCATCGGCTGCAGCAGCGAGCGGGCCGCGGTCACCACCAGCCGAAGGGGTGGACCCAGGCGAGCGTCGTGGGGATGGGCCAGCCGGCGCAGCACCGTCAGCCGGGCGCCGACGGTGTCGACGCCGGGCGAGAGTCGCTCGTGCGGCAGCGTCTCCCAGGACGGGAAGACCGCCACGGCGTCGCCGAAGACTCCGCGCAGCTCGGCGCTCAGGTCGTCGGCTTCGCGCCCGGTCGCGGTGACTACCAGCAAAGGGCCCAACCGCGCCAGCGCGCTGGCGACGAACAGCCGTGCGCTGGCTGGACCCACCAGGCTCAATTCGGCCGGCGACGCGGCCGCGCTGTCGATCAGCTGCTGGAAGGTCGGCGCGGTGAGCGCCAATTCAACGAGCCCCGCGATCGGGGTTTCTGGGCGAGCAGCCCCCGGTGCGGTCATGATGAATTCCATTCTAGGGGGCTGCCGGACATGCCGAACCGCGTCAATATCGGGGTCGGCGTCGTCAAGGGATCGTCAAGAAGAGCCCCACCCGATTACCGGCGGGCGCACGTTGGATTCATGACATTGCTGGACATTCTGCCGTCACTTGGTCACGCGGCTCCCCCGCGGTTCGATCCCGCGACCTGGCCCATCACCGCCCACCCCGACGAGGAGGGCAGGCTGTGCGTCGGCGGCGTAGCACTGGCCGACATCGCCGACGAGTTCGACACCCCGGCCTATGTCATCGACGAAACCGACTTTCGGCATCGCGCCCGCCGCTACCGCAAGGCACTGCGCGCGGCCGGAAATACAGAGGTGGTTTACGCCGGAAAGTCACTGCTGAGCACCGCCGTGGCCCGCTGGGCCCGCGAAGAGGGCCTCGGCATCGACGTGTGCTCGACCGGTGAGCTGGCGACGGCCCTTGCCGGTGGAGTCGACCCGGCACGCATCGTCATGCACGGGAACGCCAAATCACCCGAGGAGCTGCGCGAAGCCGTGCGCGTCGGGGTCGGCCGCATCGTGCTGGATTCCCGCATGGAGATCGCCTACCTCGCGGGGTTGGCGCGGCGTCGCCAACCGGTGCTCATCCGGGTGACACCCGACATCGACATCCATGGACATCGCGCCGTCACCACGGGTGTCAGCGACCAGAAGTTCGGCTTCACCCTCGCCGGTGACCACGCCGCCGACGCCGTGCGGCGCGTGCTGGCGCACCCCATCCTCGACCTCGTCGGCCTGCACTGCCATATCGGCTCACAGGTCAGCGACCCCGCCCTGTACGGCGAGGCGATTCGCCGGATGGTCGCCGCGATGGCCGACATCCGGGCCCGGCACGGCGTCATCCTCACCGAACTGAATATCGGTGGCGGTCATGCGATCCCGTACGTCCCCGGCGATCGGGAGCTGGATCTCGACGCGCTGGCCGCGGTCATCGAGAACGCCCTCGACGAGGCCTGCGCCGCCGAGCGGTTCCCCCGCCCCCAGATCGTGGTGGAGCCGGGCCGGGCCATCAGCGGCCGCGCCGGTGTGACGCTGTATCGGGTGCGCTCGGTCAAGACCCAATTCGGGGGTCGCACCTTCGTCGCCGTCGACGGCGGGATGAGCGACAACCCGCGGGTGTCGTTGTACGACGCGCGATATGCCGTCGCGCTGGCCAACCGGCATCCGCTGGGCCTCAAGCAGCACGTCACCGTGGCCGGCAGGCACTGCGAAGCCGGAGACGAGATCGCCCGCGATATCGAGCTGCCGGCGGATCTGCGCCCCGGCGACCTGCTGGCCGTGGCCTGCACCGGCGCCTACCACCACAGCATGGCGTCCAACTACAACATGGTCGGCCGACCCTCGCTGGTGGCCGTCAAAGACGGCCGGGCCCGCGAACTGGTTCGCCGCGAGACCGTCGCCGATCTGCTGGCCCGCGACTGCGGTTAACACGCCCGGCGGGTTGGGTCGCCGAAGCCAGAGCCGGCTATTCGTCCTGCAGGCGGGGGTCGGCCTCCAAGCCGATCAGCCCGTTCCACATGAGGTTGACCAGGTGCGCGGCCACCACTTCTTTCTTGGGCTCCCGCGTATCGAGCCACCACTGCGCCGTCATCGACACCGAACCCACCAGCGCCTGGGCGTACAGCGGCGCCAGCCCGGGATCGAGGCCGCGACGGGAGAAGTCACCGGCCAGGATGGAGCTGACCTGGTTGACGGCGTCGTTGAGCAGGCTGGAGTAGGTGCCCGAGCTGATCGCGGCCGGCGAGTCACGGATCATGATCCGGAAGCCGTCGGTGCGCTCCTCGACGTAGGTGAGCAGGGCCAGCGCCACCCGCTCGACCCGCACCCGGGACCGGTTGTTGGTCAGCGACGAGGTGATGCCGTCGAGCAACGCCGACATCTCCCGGTCGACGACCACGGCGTACAGCCCCTCTTTGCCGCCGAAATGCTCGTAGACGACCGGCTTGGACACGTTGGCACGCAGCGCGATCTCCTCGATCGACGTGCCTTCATATCCGCGTTCGGCGAACAGCGAACGGGCGATGCCGATGAGTTGTTGCCGGCGTTCGGTGCCGGTCATTCGCGCGCGCGGCGCCCGCACCTCTTTGTCGGGTTCCTTGTGCGTTTGGGGGTCCAGCACGGCCACGTCAATCAGCGTATCGGGCGGCGGGCGGTTCAGCGGCCGACAAGCGGCCCGCATCGTCATCCGACTAAAGTCTTCTTGGCGCGTGCGGCAATTGCGGCCACTCGCCATGAGTTAGCGATCCGTCGTGGTGTAATCGGCAGCACCTCTGATTTTGGTTCAGATAGTTCAGGTTCGAGTCCTGGCGACGGAGCTTGGCTCGTTGGGCCTTTGCCGCGAGAGTGCACAAAATGACACGCTTGACGGCGTGTCGTTGTACAGACACGCACGCTCGCGCCAGGAGGCCGAGGAGGCTTGATGACAATCCAAGGTGATACCGCGGTCCTGGTGCTGGCGGCCGGGCCCGGCACCCGGATGCGCTCGGACACCCCGAAGGTGCTGCACACCATCGGCGGGCGCAGCATGCTGTCCCATCTCCTGCACGCGATCGCCAAGGTGGCACCGCAGCACTTGGCCGTCGTCTTGGGCCACGATCACGAGCGCATCGCACCCCTGGTCGCCGACTGGGCCGACGCTCTGGGCCGCCCCATCGACGTGGTGCTGCAAGAACGGCCCCGGGGCACCGGCGACGCCGTCCTGTGCGGCCTGTCGGCGCTGCCCGACGATTACGCCGGGGTCGTCGTCGTCACCTCGGGCGACACCCCGCTGCTGGACGCCGACACCCTGGCCGACCTGATCGCCACCCACGGCGCGCCGGGGTCGGGTCAGGGGGCCGCGGTCACGGTGCTGACCACGACGGTGAGCGACCCCAGCGGCTACGGCCGCATCCTGCGCACCCAGGACAACGAGGTCACGGCGATCGTGGAGCACGCCGACGCCACCGCCTCGCAGCGCGAGATCCGGGAGGTCAACGCCGGCGTCTACGCGTTCGACACCGCGGCGCTGCGCTCGGCGCTGAACCGGTTGGGCTCCAACAACGCCCAACAGGAGCTTTATCTGACCGACGTCATCGCCATCCTGCGCGGCGACGGCCTGGCCATCGGCGCCCGCCACATCGACGACAGTGCGCTGGTGGCGGGCGTCAACAACCGGGTCCAGCTCGCGCAACTGGGCGCCGAACTCAACCGCCGGACCATCGCCGCCCACCAGATGGCGGGCGTCACCATCGTCGACCCCGCCACCACCTGGATCGACGTGGACGTCACGATCGGCCGCGACACGGTCATCCACCCGGGGACCCAGCTGCTGGGCCGCACCCAGCTCGGCGGGCATTGCGTCGTCGGTCCGGACACCACCCTGACCGACGTCAGCGTCGGCGACGGCGCCTCCGTGGTGCGAACCCACGGCACCTCGTCGTCCATCGGCGCCGGGGCCACCGTGGGCCCGTTCACCTACCTGCGGCCCGGCACCGTGCTGGGCGACGACGGCAAGCTGGGCGCGTTCGTCGAAACCAAGAACTCCACGATCGGCACCGGCTCCAAAGTGCCGCATCTGACCTACGTCGGGGATGCCGATATCGGCGAACACAGCAACATCGGCGCCTCCAGCGTGTTCGTCAATTACGACGGCGAATCCAAACGGCGCACCACGATCGGCTCCCACGTCCGCACCGGGTCGGACACCATGTTCGTGGCTCCGGTGACGGTGGGCGACGGCGCGTATACCGGCGCGGGCACGGTGGTGCGCAACGACGTCCCACCGGGAACGCTGGCGGTATCCGCAGGTCCACAACGCAATATCGAGGGCTGGGTGCACCGCAAGCGCCCCGGCAGTGCGGCCGCGCAGGCGGCCGAAGCCGCCGAGAAGGCCACCGGACAGGCCCCCGCGGCAGAAGCCGACCAGACACCGTGACGTCGGTAGCTGGCAACCCGGCCACATTTCCGTACGATTCGCCTCGTACGATGGGCACTCCCATTTCGCTCGAACGGCAAGGGCAGCACGGTGAGCCACGACTGGACCGATAACCGCAAAAACTTGATGCTCTTCTCCGGTCGCGCGCATCCGGAGCTGGCCGAGCAGGTGGCCAAAGAGCTCGACGTCCACGTCACCGCGCAGACCGCGCGCGAGTTCGCCAACGGCGAGATCTTCGTGCGGTTCCACGAATCCGTGCGCGGGTGTGACGCCTTCGTCCTGCAGTCGGCCCCGGCGCCGGTGAACAACTGGCTGATGGAACAGCTGATCATGATCGACGCGCTCAAGCGGGGCAGCGCCAAGCGGATCACCGCGGTCATGCCGTTCTACCCCTACGCCCGGCAGGACAAGAAGCACCGCGGCCGCGAGCCCATTTCGGCGCGCCTGGTCGCCGACCTGCTCAAAACCGCGGGCGCCGACCGGATCGTGACCGTCGACCTGCACACCGACCAGATCCAGGGCTTCTTCGACGGCCCCGTCGATCACATGCGTGGGCAGAACCTGCTGACCGGGTACATCCGGGACAACTACCCCGACGGCAACATGGTGGTCGTCTCCCCCGACTCCGGCCGGGTGCGCATCGCCGAGAAATGGGCCGACGCGCTGGGCGGTGTCCCGCTGGCCTTCATCCACAAGACCCGCGACCCGCGGGTGCCCAACCAGGTGGTGTCCAACCGCGTCGTCGGTGAAGTCGAGGGCCGCACCTGCGTGCTGATCGACGACATGATCGACACCGGCGGCACGATTGCGGGCGCGGTGAACCTGTTGCGCGAGGACGGCGCGGCCGACGTGGTGATCGCGGCGACCCACGGCGTGCTCTCGGATCCGGCCGCCGAGCGGCTGGCCGGCTGCGGCGCCCGGGAAGTGATCGTGACAAACACCCTGCCGATCGGCGAGGAGAAGCGTTTCCCGCAGCTGACGGTCCTGTCCATCGCGCCGCTGCTGGCCAGCACCATCCGTGCCGTATTCGAAAATGGCTCGGTCACAGGACTATTCGACGGGGACGCGTAAATGGCCGACGACGGAGTTATCTACCACAACCCCAAGTGCAGCACATCCCGCAAGACGCTGGACTTGTTGCGCGACAGCGGCTTTGAACCCAAGGTCGTCGAATACCTGAAAACCCCGCCATCACGCGGCGAACTGGTGAAGATGATCCGCGACGCCGGCATCGACGTGCGCACCGCGACGCGCAAGCGTGAGCCGCTCTATGACGAGCTCAATCTCGCCGACGCGACCGATGAGCAGCTGCTCGACGCCATGGTCGAACACCCCATCCTCATCGAGCGACCCTTTGTCGTCACACCGAAGGGCACTCGGCTGGCCCGTCCGATCGACGCGGTCCGCGAGATTCTGTGAATCGTTTCGGCAGCTGCGCGGCTACCGCTGCGATAGTTGCACTGACGGTGTCGGCTGTCGGGTGCGCCCCGAAACCTCCTGACTATCAATCGATCTTGTCGACCACACCGACGACCTCCACGACAACCCCGACGGCAAAGCCGGTCCCTCTGTCGCAGTATCTGCAAAGCATCGGAGTCACCGGACAGCCGGTGGCACCGGCAGACATGCCCGGTCTGACGGTCTCGATCCCGACGCCGCCGGGCTGGGCGCCGTTCACCAGTCCCAACATCACCCCGCAAACGCTGATCATCTCCAAGGGTGGCAAATTCCCGACGGCACGGCTGGTGGTGTTTCAGCTGAACGGAGACTTCGACCCGACCCAGGTCATCAAGCACGGCAACGACGATGCCCACCTGTTCGAGAACTTCAAACAGCTGGACGCCTCGGGCGCGCCATTCAACGGCTTCCCCTCGTCGATGATCCAGGGCAGCTACGACCTCGACGGCATGCGGCTGCACAGCTGGAACCGCATCGTCATGCCCACCGGGCCACCGCCCGCAAAAGTGCGGTATCTGGTGCAGCTGACCATCACCAGCCTGGCCAACCAGGCCGCCGCGGAGTCGACGGATATCGAGACGATCATCCACGGATTCGTCGTCGCCGCAAAGTAAGTAGCGCGAGCAGACGCCCGATGTCGGTACTGTTCAGCCATGACGAACTGGACCGCCGCAGATCTACCGTCGTTCGCCGAACGAACCGTCATCATCACCGGTGCCAATAGCGGGTTGGGCGCCGTGACCGCCCGCGAGCTGGCGCGACGAGGCGCCACGATCGTCATGGCCGTGCGCGACACCCGCAAGGGTGAGACCGCGGCACGGACCATGGCGGGTCAGGTCGAGGTGCGTGAGCTCGACCTGGCCGACCTGTCGTCGGTGCGCCGGTTCGCCGACGGGGTGGGCAAGGCCGACGTGCTGATCAACAACGCCGGCATCATGGCGGCCCCGTTCGCCCTGACGGCCGATGGCTTCGAGAGCCAGATCGGCACCAACCACCTGGGTCATTTTGCGCTCACCAACCTGTTGTTGCCCAAGCTCAGCGACCGGGTGGTCACGGTGTCGTCGATGGCGCACTGGCCGGGGACCATCAGCTTCGACGACCTGAACTGGCAGACGCGGCGGTACTCGCCGTGGCTGGCCTACAGCCAGTCCAAGCTCGCCAACCTGCTGTTCACCAGTGAGTTGCAGCGACGCCTGGCCGCGGCCGGATCCCCGCTGCGCGCGATCGCCGCCCACCCCGGCTACTCGCACACCAACCTGCAGGGCGCCTCGGGCCGCAAGCTGGGTGACGCGTTGATGTCGGCCGTCACCCGCGTGGTGGCCACCGATGCCGATTTCGGCGCCCGGCAAACCCTGTACGCGGCGTCCCAGGATTTGCCCGGCGACACCTTCGTGGGCCCGCGTTTCGGCTACCTCGGCCGCACCCAACCGGTCGGGCGCAGCCCGCGGGCCAAAGACGCCGCGACCGCGGCGGCGCTGTGGACGCTGTCCGAGCAGCTCACGAAGACGCAATTTCCCCTCTGAGGTGCACGTGCGTTAACCTGACCGGGCGTCACGGCGAGGGTGACTGGCTGGCCAGCACCGTTATCGACGGAGACCGACGAACTGTCGCGATCCTGGCCGTGCCCCGAACCACAGAGCACACAGGAGCGACACGATGGCTGCGAAAACACTCAACCAATTGAAGGTCACGGTGCGAGCCGAGACCGGCAAGGGTGCGTCCCGGCGAGCGCGCCGCGACGGCAAGATCCCGGCCGTCCTCTACGGCCACGGCGCCGATCCTCAGCACCTCGAACTGCCCGGCCATGATTTCGCGGCGGTGCTGCGGCATGCGGGCACCAACGCGGTGCTCACCCTCGACATCGAGGGCAAGGAGCAGCTGGCGCTGACCAAGGCGCTCGACATCCACCCCATTCGCCGCACCATTCAGCACGCCGACCTGCTGGTCGTGCGTCGCGGCGAAAAGGTCGTCGTCGAGGTCCGAGTCATCATCGAGGGCGACGCCGCGCCCGGCACCCTGGTGACCCAGGAAACCAGCACCATCGAGGTCGAGGCCGACGCCATGTCGATCCCCGAGCAGTTGACGGTGTCGGTCGAGGGCACCGAGCCCGGCACCCAGTTCACCGCCGGACAGGTCACCCTGCCCAAGGGTGTCAACCTGATCTCCGACCCGGAAATACTGGTGGTGAACGTGGTCAACGCGCCGACGGCCGAGGAGCTCGCCGAAGAGGGTGCGGGCGAGGTCACGGAGGTGGCCGCGGCGCCCGAGGGCGAAGCGGAAGAGGCCGGCGAAGAAGAGGCCGCCGAAACCGAGTCCGAGTAGACGGATCGCAACATGGCCGAGCCGTTGCTGGTTGTCGGCCTGGGCAATCCCGGAGACAACTATGCCCGCACCCGACACAATGTCGGGTTCATGGTCGCCGACCTGCTCGCGGCGCGGATGGGTTCGAAGTTCAAGGCGCACAAGCGTTCCGGGGCCGAGATCGTCAGCGGCCGCCTCGTTGGGCGCTCGGTGGTCCTGGCCAAGCCGCGCTGCTACATGAACGAATCCGGCCGCCAACTCGGCCCGTTGGCGAAGTTCTACTCGGTGACGACAGGCGATATCATCGTCATCCACGACGATCTCGACTTGGAGTTCGGCCGCATCCGGCTCAAGCTCGGCGGCGGCGAAGGTGGGCACAACGGACTGCGTTCGTTGGCTAATGCGTTGGGCAGCAAGGACTTTCAGCGGGTCCGCATCGGGATCGGCCGTCCACCGGGGCGGAAGGACCCGGCGGCGTTCGTGCTGGAGAACTTCAGCGCCGTCGAGCGCGCCGAAGTCCCCACCATCTGCGAGCAGGCCGCCGACGCCACCGAGTTGCTGATCGAACTGGGGTTAGAACCCGCGCAGAACCGCGTCCACGCCTGGTAGACGCGGCAAACCCTAGGTGACCAGGGTGACCGAGTTGGAGCGCCGCAACTTGCCCGACGGCGTCTTGGGAATGGTCCCCGGACCGAGCACCACCACGTTGCGCGGCCGCACGTCGACCTCGGCCACCACCTCGCGGGCGACCTGGTGCTCGATGCGACGCACCTCGGTCTGGTCTTGGAAGGCGTTGGACTCCACGGCGACGGCGAACGTCTCGCGAGAATGGCCGGCGTCCAGGCGCACCGCCACGGCGCAGCCGGGCCGCACCCCCTCGACGCGGCAGGCGGCCCGCTCGATATCTGTCGGATAGATGTTGCGGCCCGCCATGATGATGACGTCCTTGACGCGGCCGCACACCACCACGTGGCCCTCGTCGGTCAGGTAGCCGAGGTCACCGGTGTCGTACCAGCCGTTGTCGTCCTGGGCTGAGATGAAACCGCCCATGGTCAGGTAGCCGGGCGTCAGCGACTCGCCGCGCAGCTCGATGACGCCGACCCCGCGGGGCGGCATCAAGTCGCCGTTCTCGTCGATGATGCGCGCCTCGAGGTCGGTCAGCAGCGGACCAAGCGTGGCCAGCCTGCGGGTGTTTCCCTTGGTGGCCGGTACGGCGCGGCGCAGGGCGGCCAGCAGGTCGGCGTCGACCTCGTCGACGACCAGACCGGCGTTGCACTCCGAGAACGACACGGCCAGCGTGGTTTCGGCCATGCCGTAGGCCGGCAGGATCGCCGAGGTCTTCAGGCCGAACGGCTTGCCGGCGTCGAGCAGGTCCTCGACGTCGGCGGGTTCGACGGGCTCGGCGCCCGACAGCGCGAAGCGCAGCGTCGAGAGGTCGAAATCGCCGGCCTTGGCCTGCCGGCGCAGCCGCTTGGCCAGCAGCGCGTAGGCGAAGTTGGGCGCCGCGGTCATGGTGCCCCGGTACTTGTCGATGAGCTTGGCCCACAGCAGCGTGTCGCGCAGGAAGTCCATCGGGGTGACCTTGACCAGCTCGGCACCGAAGTACATCGGGATGGTGAGGAAGCCGACCATGCCCATGTCGTGGAAACAGGGCAGCCAGCTCACCATGACGTCCTTGTCGACGTCGTACTGGGCGCCGATGAACATCGCCTCGGCGTTGGAGTAGATGTTGCGGTGGGTGATCTGCACGGCTTTGGGGGATCCGGTCGAGCCGGACGTCAGCTGCATCAGCGCCAGCGCGTCCTCGCCGACCTCGACGGGGTCGATCGGCTCCGCCGCGAGCAGGTCGGTGACGGTGACGACCTTGATGCCCTTCTCCTCGAGTACCGGGATGGCCACCAGGAACGGCTCGGAGACGATGACGGCCTTCGCCTCGATCATGCCGATGACGTTCATGGTGTCCTCGGCCCACACGGCCAGGTCCGTGCGCGGCGTGGGCTGGTGCAGCATGGTCAGGCTGGCTCCGCGCATCCACAGGCCCTGCGCCGTCGGCGCGATCTCCACCGGGAAACCGGCGAGCACGCCGACCGCGTCGCCGGGCCCGATGCCTGCGGCGGCCAGGCCACCCGCGATGCGGCGAGCACGCTCGTGGACCTCGCCCCAGGTGTGGCGGACGGGCTCGTGGGGTTCACCGGTGACCATGCCCGTTGTCGCGCACCGGGCATTGCGGTACATCTTCTCGGTAAACCTGCTCACAAAAGCCTCCTCGGTTCCAGCGCTCGTCCCAAAGCCCGAGATCTCATATTCGCCCGCTCGGTGACACTTCGCCCCAGGCACGCAAACACGGTTGGGCGGCGGTTAGGTCTCGGATCGGTGATGCGTGCCCGCCCGCCGCAAACCGCCGGCGTTCGGTCCCTCGATAAGCGCGAAACGGGCCCGACAAACCTTGTCGGGCCGGATGCATTAATCGTCCGCCGGAACGCCCGGCGGACGATGGAATTAAGTGATCCTGCTCAGCGCTTCCCGTCACCGCGCATTATCTTAAACTCCTCTTAGGGAAGCGCCAAACCAATGCGCCAATTGGGGCAATCTTCACACCTCGGAGGGCGCCGGGACCACGCGCGCGCCGACCACCGGCCCGGTGGCGACCCGCACCGTGCGGCACACCCCCGCCCCGGACACCTCGGCGCCCACGTCGACCGCCGCGGCCGCCGAGGCGCACAGGAAGGCACACGTCGGGCCCGAACCGGACACGATGCCCGCCAGGGCACCGGCGTCCACGCCGGCGCGCAACGTGCGCCGCAGACCGGGGTTCAGGCTCACCGCGGCCGCCTGCATCTCGTTGCCCAGAAGCGGCGCCAGCTGCTCGGCATCGCCGGCGGCCAGGGCGGCCAGCACCGGCCCGGGTGCGGGCAGCCGCGGCGGATCGCCCGCCTCCCGGAGCCGGTCCAGCTCGGCGAAGACGGCCGGCGTCAGCAGCTCGCTGTCGGCGAACGCCAACACCCAGTGGAAGGTGTTGCGCGACAACACCGTCGCCAACTCCTCGCCGCGCCCGGTGCCCAACGCGGTGCCCCCATGCAGCGCGAACGGCACGTCGCTGCCCAGCCGCGCGGCAAGCATGCGCAGGTCGCGGCGGGGCACGTTGAGTTCCCACAGTGAGTTCATCGCGACCAGCACCGCCGCCGCATCGGCACTGCCACCGCCCATGCCGCCGGCCACCGGTATCGATTTGTCGATCATGATCGACACATCCGGTGCCCGGCCGACGTGTTCGGCCATCAGCTCGGCGGCCTGCCAGGCGAGGTTGCGTTCATCGGTGGGCAGTTTGTCGGCGCCCTCGCCGACGATCTCGAGCGAGAGCACATCGGCATTGCGGACCGTCAGCTCGTCGAGCAGCGAGACGGCCTGGAATATCGTCGTCAGCTCGTGATAGCCGTCCTCGCGGCGGTCACCGACCGCCAGGTAGAGGTTGACTTTTCCGGGCACCCGCACGGTGACCGACCCGGTGGGCACCCACTGCGCCGCAGTATTGCCGTCAGACATTCTCAGCCACCGCAGCAGACTATCGCTGGTGCGGGCCAACCACACGTAGCGGCGCCCGGGCGTCCCGCCGTCAGCCGGCGGAGGCCGAGTGTGGGTTCGTCCCGGCGGTGCTGTGAGCCCGATCGGAGGACCGCTGCAACAACCGCACGAAGTCGTCGATGGAGAGCGTCTCACCGCGACGGGCGGGGTCGATGCTGGCGGCCAGCAACCGATCCGCCGACTCGTTGCCCGAGCCGGCCCAGTCCACGAACGCGTTGCGACAGGTCTTGCGGCGCTGACCGAAGGCGATGTCCACCAGCTTGAACACCTGCCGGCGGAAAGCCTCGTCGGTGGGCCACGGCGAGGTGGCGTGTCGATCGATGCGAACCAACCCTGAATACACCCGGGGAATCGGCCAGAAGACGGTCGGCGACACCATGCCGCACCGGCGAACCCGGCCGAAGAAGCGAACCTTCACGCTGGGGACGCCGTACTCCTTGCCACCGGGTTCGGCGGCCAGACGTTCGGCCACCTCGGCCTGCACCATGACCGTCACGGTCCGAATGGATGGAAACTCGGCGAGCAGGTGCAACAGCGCCGGCACCGCGATGTTGTAGGGCAGGTTCGCGACCAGGGCGGTCGGCTGCATGGCCAGCTCGTCCCGGCGAAGGGTCAACACATCGCGGTTGAGCACGGTCAGGCGCTGGATTTCGCTGTGTGAGCGCTCGGCGACGGTGTGTGGCAGCCGTTCGGCCAGCACCGGATCGATTTCAACGGCGGTGACGGTGGCGCCGCGGTCGAGCAATGCCAGCGTCAACGAACCGAGGCCGGGACCGACTTCCAGGACATGGTCAGACCGACCGACTCCGGAGGTCGACACCACCCGGCGCACCGTGTTGGCGTCGTGGACGAAATTCTGGCCGAGCGATTTCCGTGGCCGAAATTCGAGTTCTTTGGCCAGCCGCCTGATCTCGGTGCGCCCGAGTAGCCGGATGGTCAGCGCGCACCAGCTCTTCCGCTGCACACTGGCCACGCGCCCCAACCCTGGCGCTCGCGGGTCACCTCGGCGACGGTGATCTGCTCCTCGCGGGTGGCGAGGTCGGCGCGGGAGGCGAACCGCAACCCGCCGTTGCGCTCCCACGTGCCCTGATCGAACTGCACACCGCCGTAATACCCGTTACCGGTGTTGATCGCCCAGTTTCCGCCGGCCTCGCAGCCCGCGATCGCATCCCAGATGGAGCCGTCGCTGATCGCGGGCACATCGGTGCCGGGCTTGGTGCCGACGCGGACCACCGATTCACGGGCGGGCGTGATCACCGTGTTGGCGATCGGCAGCCGGCCGGTCTCGACTCCGTTGACGGTCGCCACCGAAAAGGTGACATCCTGCGTGCCCGGGCTACCCGGATCCTCGACCACCTGGCGGCTCATGTTCATCTCGGGATCTTCGATCCGACGCGCGTTGGGCGACAACGGGATCCGCTCGGTGACCTGCTGGATCCGGTTACGGGTCACCTGGAGTTCCATTCCGTCGCTGATCGGCATCGTCGCGGCGGGCACCACCTGGTCGCTCTCGAGCAGTGGGGCGCCGGCGGCGCTCAGCAAGCCGGCGACATTCGGGGCGGCCAGACGCACCGTGCGGACGGCACCGCCGTCGTTGATGCGGACCGTCTTGGCGCTGACGACGGGCAGCGCCATCCCGGCCAGCGGAACGCGGCTGCCGCGGTTGGCCGCTGCCGGGGCGGTGTCGGTCATCGCCAGCTGGGCCAGCGCCTCGTCCACGGTGGACGCCGTGGTCCACACCTGCTTGGTGTCGTGGCCGTCCAGTGAGATCTGCAACGGGCGGCTGCGCCGCAACACGATCTTGCCCGCATCGTGAACCGCGACATCGGCGGCGGGATAGAGGTCGTCACGGTCGTCGATGACGAAGCCGTTCTCCTCGACGACGTCGATGACACGGGATTTCATGGTGGTCACCTGCATGGCGACGCCGTCGACGGTCAACGTCACCGTCTTGCACACCGAGATCGCATATCCGCCCGCGAATGCCAGGACTACCAGCAGCCCTCCAACCACGAGACGCAACATCGGCGAAGGATTCTGATGAAGTTTTGTCAATACACTCAACGCGCGCTACCCAACCCTCAACGACCACTCATTCAGCAGCAGGTCACAAATTAAGGGCCCGTAGGCCCAACCGTTCGATCACAAGACGGTAACGAACTGGCCACTATTGGGCAACTCTGACGCGGCGATGATCACAAGAATCGCGCGGTCCGTCGCCTCACTGAGCGGCCAATCCGTACACCCGTCGGGCATTGCTCGTCGTGACCTGAGCCAGCTCTTCCGGGCGACGATCCACCAGTTCGGCGATCGCCCGAACAGTATAAGGAAGGCAATAGGGCTCATTCGCCCTCCCCCGATAAGGATGCGGCGTCAAAAATGGCGCATCGGTTTCGACCAGCAGCTGCTCCGGCGGTATCAACGGGACGGCCTCGCGCAGGGCGCGCGCGTTGCGAAAGCTGACCGTGCCGGAAAGACTCAGCAGCCATCCGGCGTCCACGCAGCGCCGCGCCATGGTGGCGTCCGAGGAAAAGCAGTGGAAGATCACGATGTCCGGGGCGCCCTCGGCCGCCAGCACGTCGAGCACCTCGGCGTCGGCCTCCCGATTGTGGATCATCAGCGGTTTCCCCGACCGCTTCGCCAGGTCGATGTGCCAGGCGAAGGCCTCCCGCTGCACGACCGGCTCGGCGCAGCCGTCCAGCCGCCCGGGCCAGTACATGTCCATGCCGGTCTCGCCGACCGCCACCACCCGGGGGTGGGCCACCAGTTGCTCGATCTCGGCGCGGGCGGCATCGGTGAGCGCGTCGGCGCGGGTCGGGTGCAGCGCCGTCGCGGCATAAACCCGCGGGTCCCACTCGGCGGCGCGGGTGACCCAGCGGACCGAGTCGAGATCGTCGGCGATGGTGACGACGGCGCCCACCCCGACCGCCGCGGCACGGTCGACGATGGCCCGCACCCCCTCGGGGTCGGTGGCGCCACACGCATCGAGGTGCGTGTGCGCGTCGACGAGCGGGCTCAACGGCTCGGGGGGCGGAGGCGGCTGGCGTTTGGAACCCACGCGCACACAATAGGGTGAATTGCGATGAGGCCGTATTACGTCACCACCGCAATCACCTACCCCAATGGCGATCCGCACATCGGGCACGCGTACGAATACATCGCCACCGACGCGATCGCCCGGTTCAAACGGCTCGACGGGTTCGATGTGCGGTTTTTGACGGGCACGGACGAGCACGGCCTCAAGATGGTCGAGACGGCGGCGGCCGAGGGCATCGGTACGGCCGAGCTCGCCCGGCGCAATTCCGATGTGTTCCAGCGCCTGCAGGAGCGGTTGAACATCTCCTTCGACCGCTTCATCCGCACCACCGACCGCGACCACCACGAGGCATCCAAGGAGATCTGGCGCCGGATGGCGGCGGCCGGCGACATCTACCTGGACACCTACTCAGGCTGGTATTCGGTGCGCGACGAACGGTTCTTCGTCGAATCGGAAACCAGACTCCTCGATGACGGGACCCGGCTGGCCACCGAGACCGGTGCCCCGCTGACCTGGACCGAGGAGCAGACCTACTTCTTCCGGCTGTCGGCGTACACCGACAAGTTGCTGGCCCACTACGAGGCGAACCCGGACTTCATCGCGCCCGAGGTGCGACGCAACGAGGTCGTCAGCTTCGTCTCCGGCGGCCTGCGTGATCTGTCCATCTCGCGCACCTCGTTCGACTGGGGCGTCCACGTGCCCGAGCATCCCGATCACGTGATGTACGTCTGGGTCGACGCGCTGACCAACTACCTGACCGGCGTCGGCTACCCGGACACCGAGTCGGAGATTTTCCGCCGCTATTGGCCGGCCGACCTACACATGATCGGCAAGGACATCATCCGGTTTCACACCGTGTACTGGCCGGCGTTTTTGATGTCGGCCGGAATCGAGCTGCCGCGAAGGGTTTTCGCGCACGGGTTTCTGCTCAACCGCGGCGAGAAGATGAGCAAGTCGGTGGGCAACGTCGTCGATCCGGTCGCCTTGATCGAGGAGTTCGGGGTGGATCAGGTGCGCTATTTCCTATTGCGGGAAGTTCCGTTCGGTCAGGACGGCAGCTTCAGTGAAGAGGCCATCGTCACCCGGATCAACACCGATCTGGCCAATGAGCTGGGCAACCTGGCCCAACGATCGCTGTCGATGATCGCGAAGAACCTGGGCGGGGTGCTGCCCGAACCCGGTGACTTCACCGCCGCCGACACCGACCTGCTGACGACGGCCGACGGTTTGCTGGATCGCGTCCGCGCCGGTTTCGAGTCGCAGGCGATGCACTTGGCGCTGGAAGCGATCTGGCTGATGCTCGGCGAGGCCAACAGGTACTTCTCGGCGCAACAGCCGTGGGTCCTGCGTAAGAGCGAGTCGGAGGCGGATCAGAAGCGCTTCGCGACAGTGCTTTACACGACGTGCGAAGCGGTTCGCATTGCGGCGCTGTTGATTCAGCCGGTGATGCCCGATTCTGCGGGCACGCTACTGGATCTGCTCGGCCAAACGCCCGCCCAGCGCGCCTTTGACGCCATCGGCACGCGGTTGGCACCCGGCACGGCGCTGCCGGCGCCGACCGGCGTCTTCCCGCGCTACCAGGTCGACTAGCTGCTCGCGAGGCGAACGCGAACGGTGACCCGCCCGTCGGCGTCCCGGTGAGCGATGGCGTGCCCGGCCCGTTCCGCGCCGTCGAGGGTTAGCGTCACCGGAGCGCCGTCGCCGACGAAGTTGCGCCACCACGTCTTGGCGTCGGGCATATTCGCGGCGATCTCGATATCCTCGCCGCGGCAGCGGTAGACCACCGGAATCGAAAACGTCCGCCCCGAACGCCGACCCGTGTAGGTGACGAGCGTGATGCTGCGCCCGACGCGCGCGCCGAAGCGCGGCGAGGCCGCTATTGCCGCGACCGGCGCGTTCAGAAGCGGAGCCCCGCGCATCAGCAGGCGCCCGACGTTCTTGCCTATGGTCATTGTCCCTACATCCCTTCCGGTTCAGATCAGCAGAGCCAGGCACAATCCCGCGACTGCCAGGCCCTGCAAGGTGGCCCTGATCGTGATGACCTTGTCCCAATTACGTTGCAGCGCTTGAGCATCGGTTGGCACCTCGGGTCGGTCGACTCCGGCAACGAGTTGGCGATTAATCGGCGCGCTCACTCGCAGGTAAACCAGTAGCCACACCAGCAGCAGGACGACGGAGGTACCGGCCGCGCCGGCCTGCGCCCACCGACCTGACGCCGCGGCGAATACCGCGCTGATCGCCGCGGCCACCAAGCCGAGCACGCCGGGCACCGGCATCCGGCGGTCTCCGTAGCGGTGCATGTTGCCCATCACCGCGAGCAGGGCCCCCTCGTCGATCCGGGCCAACGCGGGCCGCTGCACCAGCGCGCAGAACACGTCGGTGCCATAGACCACCGCGGTGCCCAGCACCGCGATGACCGCGAACAACGTGGCGATCATGATGCGCACTCCTCGTCGACGGCAGTGTTAGCAACGCTAACCCCTGTGCGTCCGTGTGTCAATAGCTGCGCTATTTTGTATATCGACGCTAGCATCGTGGGATGGCCATCGAAGACCGCCGGGCACGCGAACGGGCCGCTCGTCGCCGACTGATCACCGCGACCGCGCGCAAGCTGGCCGAGGAAGAGGGTTGGGACGCCGTCACCACCCGTCGACTGTCCGCAGAGATCGAATACAGCCAACCGGTGCTCTACAAACACTTCGCGGGCATGGAGGACATCGCCGCGTCGGTCGCCCTGGAGGGATTCGGCGAACTCGCGGACGCGCTCCGCGCCGCGCGCCGAGGCGCCACCGACGGCCGGGACGCCCTGTCGCGGGTCGCCCGGGCCTTCATCGGGTTCGCCCGTGAAAATCCCGCACTGTTCGACGCGATGTTCACCCGCGCCACCACGCTGCCCTTCGCCGCCGCGGAAACCCCGGCCGAGCTGACGGCGGGATTCGCCGAACTGCGCGCGGCGGTGGACATGGTCGCCGGCCCGCGGGACCCCGACACGCTGACCGAGGTGGTGTGGGCCGCCCTGCACGGCCTGGTCACCCTCGACCGCAGCGCGCGGTTACGCCCAAACCATCACGCCGCCCGCGTCGACATCCTGGTCAGCGGGTTCTGCGACGCCGCCACACCGACGACCTGAGGCTGGCTATGCCGGCTCCTCGCACGCCTCCACGGCAGCGGAGTCCGAGGACCGAACCGCCAGTCAGAATCCCGGACAATTCGGTTGCGGATCAAGCGAGTTCAACGACACCGCCAAATCCGTCGGGCGAAGCCTCCAACATATTCTCTGCCATGGACCATAATCGGGCTGTGGACCGACGCCAGAACCGGCAACAGAGCCAATCGCCGATGATGACCTTGAAGGAGCTGCCCGCACTGGTGGTGCTGGAACGAATTCCGGTTCCGGTGCTGGCTATCGGGGACGACGGCAGTATCTTGTTTGCCAACACCGCATTTGCCGACATGATGGGCTACGAGCCGGACGAGGCCCTGTCGCTGCGATTCGAACAGATCTTCCATCAGGCCCCGGCTTCGGAATCATTGCTGGCGACCGTTCACGCTCTCGCGAACATGGTCGTCGAACTGGCGCACAAAGACGGTTCGGTGGTGCGCGCGATGATGAGCAAGTCCGCGGTGAGGCGGGTCGATGATCAGTTCGCCCTTGCCGCGTTCCAGGATCTGACCGAGCAGCTCTGGGAGGAAGCGCACTAGCGGGCTCTGATAGCCGCTGGAGCAGCCAGCTACGCAATATCCTTGACTCGCGGCACAAGTGTCGAACTCTATCGGCGCCGCCATGATTCGCGCCTGACGCGCCATACGATCACCCCTGCACCGACGATGGCCACAACGACCCAACCTGCGCCGAACCACCACAGCCAGTCGAGGTCCGAATGGCTTCCGGATCCCGCGCCGACCGTGCCGGCGGCCAACGGCGGATGATCGACGGTCACCGGGTCCTGTCCGGGCACCGACACTGCCGCAACGCCTTTGAGTCTTTGCCAGTGCTTGTTGTTGTCGCTCTTGAGCCACCTGATCAGTTCATCAAGCTGTCCGGGTGCTCCATTGGACGTCGCGATCAGCAGTGACCGGCCGCGGTTGAAAACCGTTTGAAGAGAGGCGAACCGCAGCACCGGGTCCAGCGTGAGCTTGGCTGGCTTGTCGCCGGGCCCGACGGCGTTGACGGTGATCGGACCGCTGGGCCCTGCCGACACCGGAAGCGCGACGTCGGAGATGTTCCACCCGTCGGCGGCAATCAGCAGTGCGGGATCGGACGAATCGATCGCTTGTTTCACACTCGTGACGCTGGTACTGATCGGGATCGAGCTCATTCGTTGCAGGCCTACCATGATGTCGAGCCCGCGCACAGTGTCAACCAACGAGTGCTCCGCGATTCCCACCTGGACGCGGGGCATCAGTGTCTGCGGGACCGATTGGAAACCGTCCGGCACCGGCGGGCCGGCGGTGCTGCTCGAAACGACGCTGTCGCCGTTGATGTTCAACGTGAGCAGCTGGTTCCCGGGGCCAGCGGTGTAGAAATCTCCGCAATGTCCGACGTTGCTCGCGACGTCGAGTACCAAATCAAGGTTGGTGTAGCGCTGCAGCAGCCGATCCGGGACGTCGACCCAGCGGTCGATGTTTCCACTGCCGTCGGTTGGCCAGTGGTCGACGGTCTCCGGACCGATTGTCACGGCGATCCGGCCACCGATATTGCCCGGAGTCGGGGTGTAAGAACCTTGCAGGTGCACCCGCACCGCGTGGACGGATCTGCCAAACCGGGTCTGGTCCAGCCCGATCGACACCCGCGGTTGCAGGGAAGTCGAGTTGGCGAATGACTGCCCCAGCTCCCGCAGCGTGGCGGTGTCGCCCGGTAGTTGGACTTTGGGCTTGGGTGATTCCACCGTGGCCTTGGATGACAGGGCCAGCTCCGACAGGTCGCTGAACAACAGAGCCGTGTCTGATTCGTCAGTTCGGTTGAGGGGTCCGGAGATCAACAGCCACGGCACACCCGAGGAGCCCTGCAGGGAAAGGCCGTTATCCGGTCCCTCCTTGATGACAACCTGGCGTTCCAGCGGTTGCGGCGGCACCGGCGGCGCCGTCTGTCCTTCCTGCAGCGCGACCACCACGATCTCGGGGGCCTGTTTGCCGTAGTGCGCGGCCGCGGAGGTGGCCAGTTGAATTGCGCTGTCCGACTCGGCTGTCGACGGCGATTGCGGCAGATATATCGTCAACTTCCGCAGCACCGGCGGTAGGAAGTGGGCGACGGTGGTGGGCGGCAGTTCGACCCCGGTGTAGCTGACCGACCCACTGGTCAGACGCAGCGGGCTCTCCTGATACAGGCAATAGCCGTCCAATGGCACCAGGTACGCATGCAGCGTCACCGTCAGCCAGTTGTCGGTCACGTCCGCTCCGGCCAAGGGGATGACGAGCGGCACCTGATCACCGGTGGGCAGGTTCAGCCTCGCGATCGTCCGTTCGCCCTGGGTTACGGTGATTAACCCGGACCGAAGATTGATCGGCAGTTCGGCGGTCACGTTCAGCGCCGTCGGGGTCAACCCGTGCAGTACCGGAAGGCTCAACTGCTGGTTGCTGGTCAGGCCCCAGAACTCCAAAGTGGGGGCGGATCCAAGGTCGGTCATCGACAACGTCGTCGTCGCAGTCGTCGTCGAGGTCGTCGAGTCCGTCGGGGCAGTCGGGTCGGCGGGCGCACCCCATGATGCCGGAGCACTGATCACCACGAAACCGACGACACCGGCCAGCGCAATTGCTCGGCCGAAAGATCTCCGGAACGTCACCGGAACAGTATGCATTGTTGAAAGCGCTTCAACCCCAATAACGGAAACGCCGTTGTGGCGACCGCGAAAAGCTATCGCACACCGCCTCTTCGAGATCCCGCCGGCGCCGATTACCCGGCCCGATCGCCATGAAGCGACGGCTCCGACCGAACGCTAATCGGTTTCCGGCGCCCCGGCGTCGTCGTGGTGAACGTTGGCCGCCGCGGTGTGGCGCATCACTTCGCGCCGCAGAAATTGCTGGAAGTAGGGCAGCGACGCTTCCGAGGCGATGCCGGGCAGCAGGAGCTCCCATATCTGATGCAACCGCGCGAAGGGGTCGCCGACGACGTCCCCGATTCTGCCGTGGCTGGATATCGCGGTCGCTATCAACCGGGTCCCGGATATGGTGCCGACGATCGACGCGCTGAGCACGTCGGCGTCGATGTCGCTCCGGAGGTCTCCTTCCTTGACTGCGCGACGCGCCTCCTGAGCGGTCTCCAGTACCAGGTTGGCGTAGAAGCGGGAAGCGGCCTCGTTGAATCCGCTTAACGCAGTGGCCAATTGCGCGGCCGCCCGGGCCATTTTGTCTGAGCCCAACACGTCGATGAGCGTGAAAGAGCCGTGCACGACGTTCTCCAGCCCCGGCGATGACGCCTTGCAGACGTTTCGATAGGCGCCCAGAAGCGTGTCGGACCCTTCTTCGATGATGTTCGAGGCCAACGATTCTTTGGAGTCAAAGTGGTGATAGAGGGCGCCTTTGGTCATTCCCGTCCGCTCGATGATCGTGCTCCATCCAGCGGCCGCGTACCCGACCTCGCCGAACACTTCGATCGCGGCGTCGAAAATTTTTCGCCGAGTGGCCTCAGACCGAACCTGGCGCGACATTGCCGCTGCACCTCCCGAGTCTCGTCGGATGTGCAGCTCGCGAGCCTTCGCTGTTACTGCAAGTCGACATCGTCGGAACTGGTGTTGGCGGCGAGCGCCGCACGCCGCCTGAGGAATTGGCGGAAATAGTCGATACGGTCCGGTTGCAGAATCCCGGTGAGCAGCAAGGACCAGCACTTCTCCAAGTCGAGCAGGAACCGCTCCGGCTCGTCCAGATTGCTGGTCTTTCGCAGTCCCATGTGCAGCGAGACCATCATGCGGCCGATGTCCTGCGGGTCGCACTGCTCATTGATGTCGCCCTCGGCCTTGGCTTGCTCCGCGACTTTGCCCAAGCTACTGATCCAGCGGTCGAACAACTTCGCCTGGCTCCCGTCGGGCAGGCCGACCGACTCCATCAGATTGAGTCCCGACCTGACGAGGTCCAACTTGAT
>NZ_JAICZA010000048.1 GCF_025933915.1 Mycobacterium sp. | reverse complement strand
TGGCCAGCGGCGGCTGTACCTTGTCGCTCCAACCGCCCAACTTCGCGGCGTCGAACGGGATTCCCTCGACGGCGCGACCGGACACGTTGCCGCCCTTGTGGTTCGGGTAGTAGTCGCTCCAGCCCGCACACCGGATCAGTTTGACACCCTTGCGGGTGAGGAAATTGATCATCTCGTAGCCCGCCGTGAGGAACATCTCGCGTCGCTCGGGTGACGACGCCGCACCGATATCGCCGACCACGTCGGCCAGGTAGGCCAGCCCGTCCTCGTGCGAGTCGGCGATGCCGTCCGCCCGCATCAACGGGTTGTTCGGCAGCCAGACGATCCCGCCGGACAACCCGGTGGAGCCGCCGACCAGTGACTGCTTTTCGACGATGAGCGGCTCGAGCCCACGGTCCAGGGCGGCGAGCCCCGCGACCATGCCGCCCCCGCCGCTGCCCGCGATCAGCAGATCCACCGACCGGTCCCAGTGCGCGCTCATCGCGCCTCCACGGAGCTTGTCGTGAAGCCGAGATCGGCGATCGGCACGTCGATGGTGGTGTTGGTCTTCTGGATCGCGGGTACCAGCGCGTCGTACGGCAGGCCGGCCAGGAAGCCGTCGATGACGCGTTCGAAGTTGGAGATCAAGCCTTCGATCTGGTTGGACAAGCGCATGAAGTCAAAGCCCTTGGAATGCAGTCCCTTTTGTTGCCTCGGCAAGTTGGAGAAGTCTTGGGCGGGAATCGGCGGCCAGCGCGGGTCATCGGGCGCCATCGGCTCCGGTGGGGTGGGCTTGCCGGTCGATGCGTCGTTGGGAAGCCGTGTGAGGGACCAGATCTCGAACAGCGTGTCCTCGGGTCCCAGCGGGCGGATCCGGTACGACGAGGCGCTGCTATAGGTCGGCAGGATGAAGTAGTGCGGGAAGGCGAACCCGATCGCGTCGGTGATCCCGCGGCGGACCAGCTCGTTGAGGTCGGGCATGCGGCTGCCCCGGGCGCGGTGCCAGTCGACGACGGCGTCGTTCAGTGCGCTGCGCCACGCGGCCATCGCCGCTGCCGGGTCCGCCGGCAGGTCGATGTTTCGCATGCCCTCGGCGATGCGGATGTCGTTTTCATGCGTCATGCCGCCCATGCCCTCGCCGAGTGTGCGCATGAAGTACAGACTGCTCGCGACGACCGGATGTACCGCCGCGGCCGGTGCGCCGGTCGGCGCGGACGGCAACAGCTGAGGATGGGTCTGCGGGACGTGGTAGCCCTCCATGAACGCCGCCGCGGCCAGCTTCCAATTGACCGGCAGTCGACACGATTGCCACCACTCGACGCGCAGCGAGTCGACCTGCCAGGCGTCGTAGACCGACGCGAACGGCTCCATCCAGTCCCGCAGC
Organism: Mycobacterium sp.; assembly: GCF_025933915.1. Classification (GTDB taxonomy): domain Bacteria; phylum Actinomycetota; class Actinomycetes; order Mycobacteriales; family Mycobacteriaceae; genus Mycobacterium. The sequence continues at coordinate 28,016 of NZ_JAICZA010000048.1, read as the reverse complement.
GCGGGGGCGTCGTCGTCGAGGTTGATCCACGCGCAACCACCCCAGAGTTCGCATCGCACCGACACGAGTTGCAGGTCGTCGGCGGCCAGATTCTCTTCGGCGAACGCTTCGGGCCGCAGGACGAACGTGTTGCGGCCGTCGAGGCCCCAGCACCAGCCGTGGAACGGGCACACGAAGGTGCGACGATTCCCGTTGCCCTCCACCAGCTTCACACCGCGATGCCGGCAGGCGTTGTGGTAGGCGCGAACGTTGTGGCTGTCCACCCGCACCACGATGACGGACTGGTCGAGGATCTCGTATTCGACGAAGTCGCCGGGCTTGGGGATCTCCTCGAGCCGGCACGCCATCTGCCACACGCGGGGCCACAATGTTTCGGCTTCCAGCGCGTAGAACTCGGGGTCGTAGTAGCGCTGCTTGGGGATCCGATCTTCGGTCGCGACCGCCCACGGCACCGGTAGCGGCGTCCCATTGCCCATTCCTACTGCCATTTCGTCATCATCCCTTGTGTCGTCTCACACGATCCGCGATTCCCGTCCCTGCCAGTAACGGTCGCGGATGCTTCGCTTGTAGAGCTTTCCGTTCGGGTCCCGCGGCAGTTCCCGGTCGAATTCGACGGTGCGCGGGCACTTGTAGCCGGCCAGGTGGGCCCGGCAATAGTCGATGAGTTCGGCTTCGAGGTCGGGGCCGGGCATGACGCCGGCGGCCGGCTGCACGACGGCCTTGACTTCTTCACCGAATTCCTCGTTCGGGACCCCGAATACGGCCGCGTCGACCAGCTTCGGATGCATGACGAGCAGGTTCTCCACCTCTTGCGGGTAGATGTTGACCCCGCCGGAGACGATCATGAACGTCGACCGGTCGGTGAGATACAGGTAGCCGTCCCCGTCGACGTATCCCACGTCGCCGAGCGACCGCCACCCGCGATCGTTGTACACCGACGCGGTTTTGGCGGGATCCTTGAAGTACTCGAAGTCGGGTCCACCTTCGAAATAGAGCTCGCCGGACTCGCCGACGGGAAGTTCGCGCCCGTCTTCGCCGAGCACGTGCACCGGGGCCATCGGAACGCCCACCGAACCGGGATGGGCGAGCCAATCCTGCGGCCCGATCGTGGTTCCCGCGAATCCTTCGGTGCCTCCGTAGTATTCGTGAATGATCGGTCCGAACCACTCCATCATCCGGTACTTGACGTCCACGGGGCAGGGTGCGGCCGCGTGGATGACGCAGCGCAGGCTCGAGACGTCATATTTGTTGCGGACCGTCGCAGGCAGTTTGAGCATGCGCACGAACATCGTCGGCACGAACTGGGCGTGGGTCACCCGGTGGGTCTCGATCAACCGCAAGACCGCCTCTGCGTCGAACCTCTTCATGATGATCGATGCGGCGCCGACGCGGTTGGCCGCCATGGTGTAGTTCACTCCGGCCGCGTGGTAAAGCGGGGCGGGGGACAGGTACACACTCGACGGGCTCATCCCGTACTTGTGGATCAGCGCCATCTCCAGCACCGACTGCGCCCAGGATCCGTTGCCGTCGCGGGGAAGTGGGCGCCGCACGGCCTTGGGCCGTCCCGTGGTTCCGGACGAATACAGCATCTCCGATCCGTCCGACATCGGCGGGATGTCGCCGGCCGCCGCCACGGCATCCTCATAGGACTGCCAGCCGGCCACCGGGCCCCCGACCGCGACGTGCGCGGCCACCTTCGGATCGGCGGCGCGGAGGTGTGCGGCGACCTCGGGCAGCGAAGCGTCGACGAAAGCCGCCTTGGCGTCCGAGTCGTCGATGACATACGCGACTTCGTCGGGGGTGAAGTGGGTGTTGACGGCGGTGTAGTACAGGCCGGAAAGCTGGCAGCCCCAGGTGATTTCGAAGAACTCTGGCCGGTTTGGCAGCACCAGGGCAACGCCGTCGCCGCGGCGCAGCCCGGCGTCGTGCAGCAGCGCGGCGACCCGCCGGCTGCGGGCGTGCAGCGTGCCGAACGAGATCACCTCACCGTCCGCGACGACGAGTGCCGGCGACTCTGCGGCACTCATGGCGTGGTCGGCGATGTTCACCGGCGAACCCCGAACCCTAGGTAGTTGCGGCGCCGTCGGTCTGGGCGGCTGCGGCGGCCTGGCGGCGGGCGTGCTCGGAAGGCAGCACTTTGTCCTTGAAGACGGTCTGGATCAGCTGCTGCACGTCCTTGCTGATCGAGGCGAGCGCGACCAGGTCGTTGGAGCTCTGCCAGTGCACCCGCATGCCCATCAACTCCCAGGCCCGTTTGAGGTTGGCCTTGGTGAGCATCAGCGTCGTCAACGGCGCCTGCGCGATGTGGCGGGCGATGGCCTCGACCCGGTCGTCGAGCTGGTCGCGTGGGACGACCTCGTTGACCAGGCCGACGTCCAGGGCCTTCTTGGCGTCGATCACCTCGGCGGTGAACAGATAGTAGGCGGCGCGCCGCCAGTTCATGAACACCCAAGGCTCGATGGAACATTCGCCCGAGGGCATACCGAATCCCTGCAGGGGTGGGTAGGAGAAGTAGGCGTCCTCGGAGGCGATGACGATGTCGGTGGTCAGGCCCATGTGCGTGCCGCCGCCGACGCAGTAGCCGTGCACCTGGGCGATGGTGGGTTTGGAGAATTCCCACAGGTTCAGTGTCGGCTTGACGAACAAGTCGCTCTGGGCTTTCCAAGGGTGGCCCGTGACCATGGCGTTCTCTACGAACGACGGGTAGTCGACGGCGTTGTTGCCGATCGCGTGTCCCGAGCAGAAGCCCTTGCCGTTGGCCTTGAGGATAAGCACCTTGATGTCGTAGTCGCGGTCGGCGTCGGCCAGTGCGGCGTCGACTTCTTCGGCCAGTTTCTGGTCCTGGGCGTTGGCCTTCTCCGGCCAGTTCAGGGTGATGCGGGCGATCGGACCGTCTTTTTGGTAGATGATTCTCTCGCGGGTCTCGTTGAGATCCATAGGGCTTACCTTTCTCCGTTATGACGAGATGACGCCGATTTCGGCGCCGATGTCGTAGGTGGTCCCGACCTGGCCCGTCCACCGCACGGTGCCCGTCGCCCCGGCTTCGATCTCCTGCTCGACCTTCTCGGTGGCGATGACGTAGATCGGCGTGCCCGCCTCGACGTGCTCGCCGGCGCCGACGAGCAGCCCGGTCAGTTCGGCCTCCGAGACCGCGACGGATACCCGGGGGATGCGGATGATGAAGTCAGCCACGCAGATTCGCCTTCTGCAGCGTGCGTTGGGCCGCCTCCGCGATCCGCGCCGGCGACGGGTACACCTGAGCTTCGAGCGCCGCCGCGGCCGGGTTGGGCACGAACCGGGCGGCGACGCGTTGGACGGGTGCGGCGAGCTCACCGAACAACTCCGAGTGCAGGATCGCGGCGATCTCGGCTCCCGGACCGCCGAATTGGACCGCGTCATGGACGATCACGGCTCTGCGGGTGCGGCGAACGGACGCGACGATGGCCTCGATATCCAGTGGCACCAGGGTGCGCACGTCGAGCACCTCGGCGCTGACACCCCGTTCGCTCAGCGTGGCCGCGGCGCTCAGGGCATCGTGCACGCAACGCCCGTAGGCGATCAGGCTCACGTCGGTGCCGGGCCGCTTGATGTCGGCCTGGCCGAGCGGGATAGAGAAGCCGGGTTCGAGGGGGACGGGCCCCTTCTTGCCCTGCAGCCGGATGGTTTCGATGAACAGGCAGGGGTCGGGATCGAAGATCGCCGACGTCAGGAGTCCTTTGCCGTCGCGCGGGGTGGCCGGCACGATGACCTTCATCCCGGGAATGTGCATGAACCAGGCTTCCAGGCTCTGCGAATGCGTTGCGCCGGTGGCCAATCCGGCGTACACCTGGGTGCGGACGGTGATCGGCGCCGACGTGCGTCCGGCGGTCATGAACCTCAGCTTGGCCGCGTTGTTGATCAGCTGGTCGGCGGCGATCCCGATGAAATCCATGATCATGATCTCGGCCACCGGCAGCAGACCGTCGATGGCCGCGCCGATCGCTGCGCCGACGATCGCGGCCTCCGAAATCGGGGTGTCGAGGACGCGGTCGCGGCCGTACTTGGTCGACAGGCCCGCGGTGGGTCCGGAGGCGCCGGGGTCGGCGATGTCCTCACCGAGCAAGAACACCCGCTCGTCGGCGGCGAGCGCCTGGTCCAGCGCGAGGTTGAGCGCCTCGCGCATCGTCATCTCTTTCTCGTCCACGGGCGTTACACCGGGAACTTGATCGGGGTCGCATACACGTCGCGGTCGAGTTCGTCGATGGACGGGGAGTCCGCGCTCATCACCGCGTGCAACGCCGCTTCCACCGCGGCCGCTGCCTCACCGTCGAGGCGGTCGAGCTCGTCCGGTGAGCAGACGCCCGTCTCCGCGAGCTGTCTGCGGAAGCGGGGCACCGGGTCGGCGGCCATCGCCGCCTCGAGTTGTTCCTTGGGTATGTAGGGCATCCGGTCACCGAAGTAGTGCCCGCGGAAGCGGAATGTCACGCATTCGAGGAAGGTGGGGCCGTTGCCGCCCGGGCCACCGCGCGCCCGTCGCAGCGCGTCGTCGAGCGCCGATTTCACGGCCAACGGGTCGTTCCCGTCGACACGCACGCCCGGCATGCCGTACCCGGCCGCCCGGTCGGCGACGCGCTCGAGCTTCATGGTGTCCGCGGTCGGCGTCATCTCAGCGTAGAGATTGTTCTGGCACACGAAGACGATCGGCAGGTCCCACAGCGCGGCCATGTTGGCCGCCTCGTGAAACGATCCGGTGTTGGTGGCGCCGTCGCCGAAGCTGACCACCGTGACGCGGTCGATGCCCTTGCGTTTGGCGGCCATCGCCAGCCCGACGGCCACCGGCGGTCCGGCCCCGACGATTCCGGTCGAAAGCATCACGCCCCGAGCGGGATTGGCGATATGCATGGTGCCGCCCTTGCCCCGGCCGGCGCCGACGGTGCGGCCCATCATCTCGCCGTAAATCTCCTCGAGCGGGACGCCCTTGCCGATCAGGTCGTGCAGGCCGCGGTACGTCGTCACCAACTGATCGTCGGCTCGCAGCGCAACCCCCATCGCGGCCGCGATCGCCTCCTGGCCTCGCGACGGCCAATACACGCACATGAACTCGCCGGTCGCGATCCCCTTGGACAGCCGATCGTCGGCCGTCTTCATCAGGACCATCAGTTCGTAGAGGCGACGCCGGACACCATCCGAGTCAGGTTGCGGCGCATCGTGATTGGTCGCCATCACGCTCCCGACCAGGGTTTGACCTTGAGAAAGCCCCCGGCATCGACGCGCAACTGCTGTCCGGTGATGTAACGTGCCGCGTCCGAGGCGAGGAACAGCACCGCCTCGCTGATGTCTTCGGGTTCGACGTAGGGGACCGGCATCGCCTGCACGAGCGGGAACACAGGCTCGGCATCCTGGCGGGTCGGGGCCTTCAGATCTGGCCGAAAGGCGCGGTACATCGGCGGGCTGTGCAGCATGTCGGTGTTGACGTTCGTCGGATGCACCGCGTTCATCCGGATGGAGAACCGGGCGAGCGCCAGCGCGAAGTCGTTGACGTAATGTGCGGCAGCCAGTTTCGCGAAGGCATATCCGGCCCCGCCGGGGCCACCGTCGATACCGGTGGTGTTCATCGACGACATGAAGGCCGCGTTGGAACCGATGACGATGATCGATGCGCCGGCCCGCAGATGTTTGAGACTCGTGTGCACCAGGTTCAACACGCCGATGAGATCGACGTCGACGGCGTCGGCGAAGGCCTGCGGTGGCAGGCCCGCGGTCAGGGGGCAGATGCCCGCGTTGGCGACCACGATGTCCAGGCGGCCGAGCTCGGCCACGCCCGCATCGATGGCCGCGGACAGGGCCACCCGGTCGCGAACATCGGCGACCGCCGTGATCGCGCGCTGCCCCTCCTTTTCGACCAGCCGCGCCGTTTCGTCGAGGTCCTCGGGGCGGGCGAGAGGGTATTCATTGGTGTCGATGTCCGCGCACAGATCCACTGCGATGATGTCCGCGCCTTCGGCGGCCAGCATCCGCGCATGTGAACGGCCCTGTCCGCGTGCGGCGCCGCTGATCACGGCCACCTTGCCCGCCACTCTGCCCATCGCTCGTCCTTCGTCCGTGCGGCTACATCGTGACCCACATTGGGGCCCAACAGCATTCGGCTGTGCAGCCACCTCCGTGGCGGGAATGAATCGGCCGGCCGCCCGTCCGCGCCGTAATGCGGCGCGGGGTCGCCGCGGCGGGCGTTGCAATGACACCTTCGGTCGGCTCCATCGCGTCTCTTCCCCGGAAAACTGCGCTGACCTGCAGATGGGCTATCACTACGCCCAAGACTAGCTAGAATATCTAAAATAGCAAGGAATGGCCGCGAGGTAGGGGGTTGGCGATGTCAGGCGTGCACGGTGGTGTCCTGAGGGGTGTGCGGGTGGTCGAGTTGGCGTCATGGACCTACGTGCCGTCCGCCGGTGCCGCACTGTCGGACTGGGGCGCCGACGTCATCAAGGTGGAAGGCGTCGCCTCGGGTGACCCCGGCCGCGCGCTCGTCGTCGGGGGGTTCACCCGGGAAGCGGCCCGCCCCGATGCCGACTTCATCCTCGAGTTGGGCAACCGCGGGAAGCGCAGCATCGCGATCGACATCAAATCGGCGACCGGCCGCGAGCTGTTCGGCCGGCTCTTGGCCAGTGCGGATGTGTTCTTGACCAACTGGCTGCCGGGCGCCCTCGAGCGGGCCCACCTGACCGTCGACGACATCCGTGCGTTCAACTCGAAGATCATCATCGCGCGCGGCACCGGTCTCGGCGTGCGCGGACCGGACCGAGACAGGGGCGGCTTCGACGCCGCCACGTACCTCGCGCGGGGCGGTGTCGCGTATACCCTCACGCCATTCGGCACCGACACGCCCGCCGTGCAGGGGCCCGGCTTCGGTGACCTGCAGGGTGGAGCGACGTTGGCCGGCGGCGTCTGCGCCGCGCTGTTCCACCGCGAACGTACCGGCGAACCGACGATCGTCGACTCCTCGCTGCTGGCCCAGGCGATGTGGTCGATCGCGCCGTCGATTTCGGCGGCCGACTTCTTCGACATCGACGGCATTCCGGGTGCCCCGCCCGGCCTGGCCATCAACCCGCTCGTCAACCGGTACAAAACCCAGGACGGCAGGTGGATCCAACTGGTGTTCCTGCAGCCGGACAAATTCTGGGCGGGCTTCTGCCGGCGCATGGGCCTGGCCGAGCTGGCCGACGACGAGCGCTTCGTCCCGTCGAGCAACTTGATCGCGAATGCGGCGGCGGCGACCGAGCTTTTCGCGAATACTTTCGCCCGCCACGACCTCGCGCACTGGCAAACGGTGCTCGCGGACGAGCCCGGCGTGTGGGGCGCCCTGGCGACGCCGCGGGAAACCCTCAACGACCCGCAGGTCGAGCCCAACGGATATGTGGTGACCAACGTCGACGACCACGGCGAGAAGTACCGTATCGTCGCCGCGCCCGTCCAATTCGACGAAACGCCGCCGGCGCCCGCGCGTGCGCCGGAACACGGCCAGCACACCGAGGAAATCCTGCTGGAGCTCGACGTCGATTGGGCCGACATCGCCAAGGCCAAAGAGCTCAACGCGATTCTCTAGGCCGCCGCGGGGGTGGGGCCGTCGACCAAAGTCGCGATCTGTGAGGACCAAAGTCATCGTCTGTCGCGAGCCCGGTGACGTGGGGCGCGCGCCGTCGTACGTTCTGGGAAAGGAGTACAGACATGACCGCATTCATGCGCGCCAGCGACGCGTTCACCTGGGGGATGGAAAGCGACCCACGGCTGCGATCGACCGTGGTCAGCGTCATACTCCTGGATCGCTCCCCGGACTGGGACGAAGTGCGAAAGCGATTCGACCTGATCAGCCGCACACTGCCCATGTTCAGGCAGCGGGTGGTGCTGTCACCTCCGCCGGCCCCGCCGCGGTGGGAGCATTACCGCGATTTCGACCTGGATTACCACGTGCGGCGGGCGACCATCTCCGGCCCGGGCACCGTTGACGACGTACTCGAGATCGCGCGAGTGGCCGAGATGCAGGATTTCGATCGGGCCCGCGCGCTGTGGGAGACGACGTTCATCGACGGTCTGGAAAACGGTGGCGCGGCCATGATCTGCAAGTTCCACCACGCGCTCACCGACGGGGTCGGAGGAGTCCAGATCGCGATGAACCTGTTCGACCTCTCGGAGGATCTTTACCCCCTCGAATCCATGCCGCCCGAGCCGGAGATCGCGGGGTCATCGCTGCTGGGGGGCTACCGCGATGCCGTGCGCTACGACACCGGCCTGCTCAACAGCGCTCTGACCGGCGCGGCCACCCGGGTGCCACGCCTGGTGTACGACGGCGTTCGCCGGCCCGCCTCGACCATGCGGTCCGCGGCGGGCACCGCGGCTTCGATCTACCGGACCGTCCGGCCGATAAGCCGAACGGGGTCGTCGTTGGTGACCGACCGGGGCTTGATCCGGCGGCTGGGGGTGCATCAGGTGCCGATGCGGCCGCTTCGGGAAGCGGCGCACCGGTGCGGTGGGGCCCTGAATGACGCGTTCGTCGCCGGGGTGGCGGGCGGACTGCGCCTCTACCACGAGAAGCACGGCGTGGAGGTGGGTGACCTGCACATCTCGATGCCGATCAGCCTGCGGACCAAAGGCGATGGCATGGGCGGGAATCGGATCACGCTGATGCGCTTCGACGTACCCGTCGGCGAGCCGGATCCGGCGAAGCGAATCGGGGCGATTCGGCAGCGCACCGCGGCGGTACGAAACGAAAGATCGCTGCCCTACACGCAATTGATCGCGGGGGTTCTCAATCTGGCGCCCCGGTGGTACATCGGATCGGTACTGCGCCATGTGGATTTCGTGGCCAGCGATGTGCCGGGCGTTCCCGTGCCGGTCTTTCTCGGCGGCGCCGTGGTACGCGCTCAATACGCGTTCGGTCCCACGATCGGCGCCGCCGTCAATGTCACACTGCTCACTTACGTCGACACATGCGCGCTCGGCTTGAACATCGACACCACCGCAATTCCCGACTACGACGTCTTCCACGACGCTATCGTTGGCGGCTTCGACGAGTTACTGTCATTGGCACGCTGATTCGAATCCTGCGAATTCCGGCACCAACCCGGCGCGGCGCGGGAGTCGTTGATTAGCAGTCGATCCCAGAACGGTTACAGGCAGGTATCAATCGCGAGAGTGCTCTGGCACAACCCGATCGATCGACAAATCATTGCACGGGGCGCCTTTTGAGGATTGCGGCCGCGACGATGCGTAACGCATGGATTCCTGCCGCTATGCGAGTAGCGGATTTCGTGGGGGGCGCGCAGGAGGTATCTACAACATGACATCGGACTGGGCTCCCGCCCAGACTTCGTGTGGCCCGAACTCCGGTCGGATCCTCGACACGGCGCGGGGCATTCTCATCGGCCTTCGCCGGTGCCCTTCGGACGCCGCTCTGGATGAATTGCACAACGCGGCATTGCGACACAAGGTGCCGGTATTCGCGATGGCATGGGCCCTGGTGCACCTCGCCGGCGATGGCCAACAGACACCGAGCTTCGTCGATGCGCAGTCCGCGGCCCGGCACGAATGGGGAGGGTTGTTCTCCTCCGCCGTGCCCTGTTGAGCGGGCATGAAGACGTTGGGACGGCCGAGTTCTCGAGGGGTAACCCGGCCGTCTCCAACACTTTCGACGTAGCACCGGAATGCCTTGCAGGTCGGGCTTTCGGACTCGAGTTGTACTGGCCGGCACCACGGCGGGGTCGCCGGCGTTGGCGCAACATTCGCGCGGCCTATCGACCAACGTCCGGAATCGACTACGGCATCAGCCTATTTCGCTGAGCGGCTCACTCCGACGACAGGGTGCGCATGAATTGACGCGACTAACGCGTCCAGGCCGGTGAGTCGGCGGCGGCGCGCAACGCGTCGCCGATGACGGATGAACCCGGAAACCAACGCCCGCAATCTGATGGTGCACCGCGCCCAGGAGATGAACCATTTGGCCGGCCTCTTGCCGGAGCTCTCCGAAGCCGTCGGTTCCGAATAACGCCAGGCTATTTCGCCGGTGGCAGCTGACGCGGGCCTTCGCACGAACCTTCGCGCCGACCCAACGTCTGCGGTCCGTCCCGCTTCGTCAACGCCGGTTGGTGGTCATCTGGAGACCGGCGGCCCGTGCCCTTTGCGTGCCGCGATGAGGTAACGAACTCCGCGCGAGTAGAAGGGGTTTCGGTATCACCACCGGGTTGAGACAGCTCAGCACTCGAGGCTTCGGATTTGACCGTCACGGTGCGGATTCGCCTGAGCGCGAACGTGATCTCCTCGGTCTCTTCGAGAACCCCGTCGAAGACGTGGCGCGCGGTGCGCAGTGGCTGGGTCGTGGTGTCGATCACCCGCGCCACGAACGGCGGTACCAGTGGCCGGATCCAGCGGGCGGCGGCCTTGGTCGCGTCCGGAATCGACGGGATCAGCGGCGCGCTTCGCTCGTGGTGCGGCTCGACCTCGCTGCCCGGCTCCGGCGCGGGTAGCGCAGTGATCGCCCGGCTGGCCGCCTCCGCTTCGGCGGCGATCGGCAGATACACGTCTTCCTCAGCCGGTTCGAAGGCTCGCTGCGACGGCGCATGCACCGGACCCTCGAACGCCTGCAGAACCCGGCGGCGCTGGTGCTCGCGGTCGATCTCGGTCTGCGCCTCGATGGCGAGCCGGGCCTGGGTCAGTTGGTGTTCGGCCCACATGATTTCGGCCTCGCGGCGAACCTCGGCCCGCTTGATCGCGACAGCGGTGTCCGCGTCGAGTTCAGCGCGGTCGCGCTCCGCGCGTGCAGCGGCGTGGCGATCATGCGTTGTCTGCCCGCGCCACAACCCCAAGATCAGTGGCGCCACATACAGCAGGATGCACGCCCCGATCGTCAGCAGCCTCAGGGCCTGGGCCCCCCCGTTGTCGGACGCAAGGTCATTCAGGGTGACCCAGCGCGCACCCAGGCCCCGGCCGGCGTCTGCCACGACGCCGCGCCGCGCATCCTGCAGGGCTTGCTGCTGCCGCGAGGTCGTGGCGTCCAACGCGGGCGCGTGGCTGTCCCGCGCGGCCAGCGCGGTGTCCAAATCATGCTGGGCACCAGCGAGAAGCTCGTTGGCCGTGCGTGTTTCGGGTCCGGTGCCGGGAACGCCGGTGATCCGGGTCTGTGGGCAGCCAGGTGTGGGGTGGTATTCACAGCGGGCGACGACCAGGGCTTTGTCCTGGCGGTCACGGGCCTGCGCGACGGCGCCGTCGAGCGCCGCGCGCGCCTCCTTGGTCCGCTGCAGGGATGCCGACGCCTGCGAGACCGAGGGCGCCGATTCCGCGTTGCGCAAGGCCGATTCGTCGAGGTGTCGGTCGACTGAGCTGGAGAGGATGACCAGTGCGGCGAGTTCGCCGACAATGACACCCACCGCCGCCGCCATCGCAGCGCGTCCGACGATGCCTGGGCGGCTGCGGTGGGGCCCCGGCACGGTGCCTCGGGTCACCGCACCGGTCAGCAGGCCGAAGACGAGGGTGAGCGGCACGACGGCAAGAATCGGCCAGCGCGCCGACCCGGTCACGGCCAGGGTCGCGACCAACCAGGCCAGCGTGGCTCCCAGCGCCACCACCGCGCCGGCGACGGCGTGGGTGGATCGCTCGTGGCGTTCGTCGAGCTCGCGACCGTGTCCGCCGCCGAGCCAGATGAGAACGCCCGCCGCTTTGGCCAGGCCGAGGCGCTCCTCGGTTATTTCTTGGGGCATGAGACTGAAAACACCTCCACCATCAAGCCTCCCAGGGCACCGCCCGCGACATCGAATCGAAGCGACCACGTGTGGTGGGCTTCACAGTCCGGCGGGAATCGACGCGGATCACCCGCCGGGCAGCGTTCTGGTTGGCCTGGGTTCAACGGAACCGGCTCTGACGAGCAATTCCTGCGACGCGACCGGATCAGCGACCGTTCGGGCAGGTGACGTGAGACGGTATAAGCCTATGTCCAGTCACGATTTTGTCACCTACGAGGAATTCGGTCGCAGGTTCTTCGAGATCGCGGTCACCCCCGAGCGTGTCGCCGCCGCATTCGCCGACATCGTCGGCAGCGAGTTCGCCATGGAGCCGATCGCTCAGGGGCCGGGCAAGATCGCCAAGGTCAGTGCGAATGTCAAGATCCAAGAGCCCCGTGTCACCCGCCGGGTGGGCGACAGCATCACCTTCGTCATTCACATTCCGCTGTCGATCGATCTGCTGGTGGACCTCTGGCTCGACAAGCAGCGCTTTGTGGTCTCGGGAGACATCGCCCTGCGTGCCACGGCGCGAGCGGCCGAGCCGCTGCTGCTGATCGTGGACGTCGCCAAGCCGCGGCCTTCCGATATCACCGTGAACGTCTCGTCCAACTCCATCCGCGGCGAGGTGCTGCGGATCCTGGCCGGGGTGGATGGTGAGATTCGGCGATTCATCGCGCAGTACGTCGCGACCGAAATCGACGCCCCGCACTCGCAGGCCGCGCAAATCATCGACGTGGCTCACCAACTCGAAGAGGTGTGGCCCTGAGCCTGGCCGACGAATAGGGCCGACGGTGCCGGGGTACTCACCCACGGTCGTGCGTTTGCCACCGGTTGGTGGGGCGCTGGTGATTTGCCCGGTGAGGAGCGGAGGAAGGCCTTGGCTCGAGTAGACGTTTCGGTGTCATCGAAGGTGGAACCGGATGCGGCCTGGAAGCTGGCGTCGGACCTGGATCGGTTCGACGAGTGGATGACGATCTTCGCCGGGTGGCGGGGGCCCGTTCCGGCCACGATCGAGAAGGGCACCTGCGTCTCGTCGTGCGTCAAAGTCAAGGGTTTCCGCAACGTCATCCATTGGACCGTCACCCAGTTCGACGAGCCGAAATCGATTGAGCTGCAAGGCCGCGGCCGTGGCGGAATCCGGCTCACGGTGCAGATGACCGTCACCGAGACCGACTCCGGCTCAACGTTTCATCTCACCGCCGATCTCAAAGGCGGTTTGCTCAGCGGGCCCATTGGGGGACTGGTCGCCAGAGTGCTGCGGTCCGATGTGCAGAAGTCCGTGAACAACCTCGCGTCATTGCGGTAGCGGACACCTACCGGCCCGGGTGACCGATCACCCAGTCGCGCTGTGCCTGGCGAACCCGCCTGCCGTCCATCGCAAGCCACGCCAGGCCGGCCCCGAACGCGAGCATCGCAACGATCGCGGCCACCACGCCCGCGCGGGCTTGTCCCAGAGCAAAATTGGCGACGCATACCGCGAGCGCCAGCGTGGCTGCGCACACGACGACGAATCCGGGCGTCTGCGCCACATCCCGCACCGATTCGGCGCGATAGCGGGCAGCGGTCCGATCATGGTCGACAGAGCTGTGCCTCATGGGCGTCTCCTCTGCTGTCGCTTCCGTCCGGCCGGTTCTTTGGAGCTACCCAAAACGACGGTTGGACAAACGACTTCGAGGAGGTGACGCCGGTGGCCGCGCCTTACAGCGTTTGGTGGCGCCCGAAATATTTGTGGTCTTCGCTGTAGCCGCCATAACCGCTTCCGATGTCGCGGTAGTCGGCGACGAATTCGATGCCCTTGATCCACTTGACCAATTTGAAGCCGTGCTGCAGCTCGTTGCGCAGCCGCAGCGGCCTGCCGTGCATATAGGGCAGCTGTTGGTCGTTCATGTTGTAGGCCAGCATCGTCATGTGGTTGTGCATCTGGCCGATGTGATGGGCGTTGTAGTAAATGCCCCCCGTGGCGCCCAGACCCATCGAATAGAACACCGCCCATTTCGCCTCGGGCAGCGGTTTGACGATGTCCATGATCGTCTGCATCTGCACGCCACCCCATTTGGCGACGCCTGACCACGCCTGGATGCAGAAATGCTGGCTGATCTGCTCGTGGTAGGGCAGTGCCATCAAATCCTCGAGCGAGAACTCCATCGGGTGCTCGACCAGGCCGTAGACCTTCAGCCGCCAGTCCTTGAAGTCGTCGCGCTCGAGTTCCTTGTACTCGACGGTCTCCGGGAGGCGCCCGTTGCGCCAGTGGTGCGGCGAGATGTCCTCTTCGGTGAAGGCGCCGGGCTTGGGGTTCAGCTGCTCGAGCACCCGCTGCAACGGGCCCACGAGGGCGTATCCGACCCGTTGAACCACCCGCGGGTGCTTGATGGTGAACGGGGTGGCCCACACCCACGCGATCACCGTGAGCACCATGGCGACGGAGAATATCCCGAAGCCGATCCAGCTGTCGTCGTCCCGGCTGGCGAACATGTGGTTGAGATTCCGCAGGGCCTCGGTCGTGAAAACCATCGTCACGTGCACCACGATGAAGAACAGGAAGTACACGAGCACCAGGAAATGCAGTGAGCGTGCGTGCTGAATGCTCAGGCGCTTGCTCAGCCAGTGCACACGCTGCGACAGCGCCGGCGACATCCCAAGGCCTGTGATCAGCGCGGCCGGGGCGGCGATGAAAACGGTGGCGAAGTACGCCAGCAGCTGCATCCCGTTGTAGGCGACCCAGCCGTTGTCGATCGGCCAGTCCAGCGACATGTACTGGATCGCGACGGACGCGGCATTGGGGAAGACGTCCCAGCTGGTCGGCACGATGTGTCGCCACTGTCCGGTGGCGAACAGCAGCACATAGAACACCGCCCCGTTGAGAAGCCACAACGTATCGATGCCGAGATGCCACCACCGGGCCAGCCCGATGGAGTGCCGGAATCCGGGCAGGCCCAGTTGCGGCGGCAGGGCGACGGTGTCGGCGTTGGCGGTCCAGAGCTCGTCGTCCGGCACCGGCGGGCCCACCCGCAGCCACTCGTCTTTACCGGGGGTGGCATTGCGGCTGAAGTAGAGCCGGGGGTGGTCGCAGAGAATCTGGATCCCCGACCTGATGATGAACATCATCATGAAGAGGTTGAAGAAGTGCGTCCAGCCAATCCAGGCCGGCAGGCCCGCAGGGACACCGGTGCTGTCGGTGCCGGGGTAGCGCTGGATGAACGACTGCACCGCCGGCACATTGTGCAAACCCTTGCCGATCGCCACCGACGCGATCAGCACGGCGAAGCCGATCGGGATCAACCACAGCAGGTTGAACCAGCGGTCGCGCCCGATGCGCAACTTCGGGGCGGTCGCCCGCCTGGTGAGATCGAAGCCGCCACCGTAATGCTCGACATCGATGGTGTCGTGGGCGGTATGGATCTCGTCGCGGAACCCCGGATCGGAGGTTAGCGGCGTGCCTGCCGCCAACGTCGAGACTGAGCCATTCCCCACCGGATCAACGTGCTTGCTTTCGGCATGCGTCACGGGGTTGAAAATACACTAAAACACCTGGATAAATCCAAGTTTGCCTGGAAAAAAGGGGCCACCGCGCGTCGCGTCGCGTCATATGGTCGGCGGCAATAGTTGCCGAGGGGCAGAATTTGCGTCGGCGTGGATAGCGAATGTCGCAACTGCCATGGAAGCGCGCGATTTGCGCCGCAGATTCGGATCCTTGGCGATTGCTGTGAATTTAATCACAACCTTCCGCCAGTCACCGCCTACGCCGGGTCGCGGGGCCGCAATCTTCGGGCCGGGCGGGTCTCGATGGCATTGACCGTCAGCGCCCGGCGGCCGATGCGCCAGCCCGCCGCCGTCAGTTCGTACGCGTCGTCGTAGCGCAGGTGCCACACCACATCCACCACCTCGTCCCCCCGCTCGGTCCAGTGGTGGGCGACGCACGCGACGCGCCCTCGGGCGGCGCCTGGCCGCTCGGCCGCGTCGTACACCTCACCGATGATCGCGTGCTCGGTGCGCGCGACCGCACCGACGGCCGCGACGGCGCTGACGATGGCCTCCCGGCCGCGATGCGCATGTATCGGTAGCAGGTCGGCCGGTGGTGCGGGCACGACCAACTCGGCCTCGGCAGTGAAAAGGTCTGCGACGGCATCGAATTCGCGGTCATCGACGTGGGCGGCGTACCGGTGGACCACATCACTGAGCGCCATTCGCTCCTCGGCGCAAAGCGTCATCCGCGCCGCGCTACCAGCGACAGCCGCTGCGCGCACGCCGACAAGGCGTCCTTGGCCCGCTCGATATCGGGGGTCGGCGGCATGGCCAACACCAGCCGGTCGGCACCCTGATCGCGCAGGCCGGCCGCGCGCTCGGCGTCGATTTTGGTGACACTGTGACCCAGCGACACCTCCATGGCCGCGGGATCGCGGCCCGCCGAGGATGCCTCGTCGCGCATGAGCCCGATCAGTGACGCGAGCCGTTCTCCGGTGACGCCAAGCGGCTGGAAGCCGTCGCCGAAGCGTCCCGCGCGGCGTGCGGCCGCTCGGCTGTGGCCGCCAATGTGCACTGGAAACCGTTCCGCCGCAACGGGCTTGGGATAGCTCATCACGTTATCGAAGCTGAAGAACTCGCCGTGGAAGGACGCCCCTTGGGGTTGGTCGGCCCACAGCGCGCGCAGCACGGCCAGCTGCTCGTCGGCCCGCCTGCCGCGGTTGTCGAAGTCCGCGTCGCATGCCTGCAGCTCTTCCCTGAGCCAGCCGACGCCCACACACAGCCGCAGCCTCCCGCCCGAGAGCGCGTCGACGGTGGCGACCCGTTTGGCGAGCACCACCGGGTGGTGGTTGGGCAGGACCAACACCCCGGTGGCCAGCCCGAGACTGGTGGTGTGCCCGGCCAAAAAGGCCAGCAGATCGAGCGGGTCGGGAATGGGGCAATCGGGCGCCAGCCCGACGCGTCCGGAACTGTCGTAGGGATAAACGCTGTCGTAGCGCGTGAGCAGGACCGTGTGCTCGACGGCAACGATCGATTCGAACCCGCACAGTTCGAGGTGGCGCGCGAAGGCCACCATCCAATCGGGGTCCGCGGTCACACCGTCGGAAACCGGGGCCACGACTGAGACCTTCATGGCTTGTGAAGCTAACAAGGCGACCGGTAGGGCATTCAGCGGGTCGTGCTTTCCCTGATTTCTCGGGCGGTGGGTGCGATCGCGGCACGCACGGCCTCGGCCAGCGTGGTGGCCCGGGGATCGGTGAACACGTCCTCGAGCATCACCTCGCGCCCGTCGGGGCCGGTCAGCGGGACTCGCCAGTTGGGGTATTCGTCCGTGGTGCCGGGCTGGTTCTGGGTGCGGCGGTCGCCGACTGCATCGGTCAGCGCCACGCCGAGCAGCCGTGACGGCGTCCTGCCCAGGTACCGGTAGAGCGCCACGATCACCTGCTCCGGGTCGTCTTCGCCGTCCTCGAGCAACCCCACCCGGCGCAACTCGGCCAGCCACGCCGCCAACTCGGCCCGGTCGGACTCGAGCTCGTCGGCGGCGGGCCGGGTCAGCAACCCCAGCGAATCACGCAGCCGCACATGGTCTCCCGCCAGGTAGCCGGCGGTCGGCGGCAGGTCGTGCGTGGTAACCGAGGACAGGCAGTACTCCCGCCAGCGCTCGGCCGGTAGCGGACCGCCGTTCCCGTCGCGATCCAACTCGAACCAGAGGATCGAGGTGCCCAGTAAGCCACGGAGCAGGAGGTAGTCCCGCACCCACGGCTCGACCGTGCCGAGATCCTCGCCCACCACCACCGCGCCGGCCCGATGTGCTTCCAGGGCGACGATGCCGATCATGGCTTCGTGGTCATAGCGCACGTAGGTGCCTTCGGTGGGTGATGCACCCCGCGGAATCCACCAGAGCCGGAACAACCCGATGATGTGGTCGACGCGCACCCCGCCGGCATGCCGCAGCACCGCACGGATCAACGCGCGAAAGGGCCGATATTCGTGCTCATCCAACCGGTCCGGTCGCCACGGCGGCTGCGACCAGTCCTGGCCGAGCTGGTTGAACTCGTCCGGCGGCGCTCCCGCCGTCACACCCAGCGCCATCACATCCTGCAGCGCCCAGGCGTCGGCGCCGTTGGGGTGCACACCGACGGCCAGGTCTGCCATGATGCCCAACGACATTCCGGCCCGGATCGCCTGCGACTGCGCCGCGGCAAGCTGCTCGTCGAGTTGCCACTGCAACCAGCGGTGGAAATCGACTGTGTCGGAATGCTTTTTGACGAAGTCCGCGACCCCCGAAGCGTCGGGGTGCTGCAGCGTCTCGGGCCAGGCATGCCAGTCGTCGCCGTACTTCTCGGCCAGCGCGCACCAGCTCGCGAAGTCCTCGAGCGCACGACCCTCCCGGTCGCGGAACGCGGCATAAGACAGCTCCCGGCCGGCCGACCGCGGTTCTTGGTGCAGCAGCTTGAGCGCGACCCGCTTGGCCGCCCACGAGCTGTCGCGGTCGATGGCGTCGACGCGGCCGGCACGCTGCTGGACCTCCGAGCGCAACCGGCGGACACGGCTGCGCTTGGTCAGGTCGGCGAATTCGGGGATCGCCTCGACGCGAAGATAAATCGGGTTGACGAAGCGCCGTGATGTCGGCAGGTACGGCGACGGCTCCATGCGGCTCTTCGGACCGGGAGGCGCGGCCGCATGCAGCGGGTTGACCAAGAGATAGTCGGCGCCGTGGCGCGACGCCGACCACACCGCCAGATCGGTCAGATCGGTGAGATCCCCGACGCCCCAGGACTGCCGGGATCGCACGCTGTAGAGCTGGGTGGCCAGGCCCCAGGCGCGGCGGTTGCCGAGCTGCTCCGGCAGCCCGAGCCAATCCGGCGTCACGATCAGCGCGGTGCTGGCCTCAACATCCCCGGAACGCAGGTGCACCCGGTGATAGCCCAGCGGCAGATCGGTCGGCAGCAGGAAGCTGGCCTCGCCGACCCAGCGTCCGTCCAGGTCGAATGGCGGGGTGAAGTTGTCGACCTGTTCGACGCCGCCGCGCACCGTGCCGTCCTCGAGCCGTAACCACACCTCCGCGGGATCACCGTGGGTGACGTGGGCCCAGAACCGGATCTGCTCACCGGTACGTCCGACGATGGTCGGCGGCAGCCGGCGCGCCCAGTGCGACCGCAGCTTGGCGGTCAACGCGACGTTGCGCTCCTGCTCGTTGTCGGCCGCGACGTCGAGTGCGGCCAACACGGCCTTCAGCGTGGCCTCGGCGACCCGCACCCGCCGACCGGTCCAATCCTCGTACTCCGTCGCGATGCCGTATCTCCTGGCGAGTTCGATCAGCGACGGCGCGAGTTCGGTCATAGCGCCATCTTGCTGCCAGGATTCGCGGACCGGCGACCGGGATCCGACGCAAGTTCGCGTTTTCTTTGCTGGACGGCCGCCTGCCGTTCATGTGGTTCCCCCGTGGGTAACCCGCTCGCCCGCTTAACAGGACGCCGGCGCCGGGCGCCATTACGATGCCCTGAGGGGACCGACCAGAATCCGGTGAACTGATCCGTGGGGGAACCAAAACTGCCAGCTCACTGGCACCTGCCGGCGCCGTCCACGCTGGAGATTCCGGCACGGTGAATGGGCCGGCTTCGGGTGCGTGAACAGATGTGGGAGTGCATGCGCTTCTGCGCCGCATGGCGAGGTCCGTGCAGGTGCCTTACCGTTGTCACGGGTTGTCGGAACAATTCGCGCGAGAGAAAATATCCAGGCGTTGGAGCAGACCGGATGGTGAATTAGTGGCGGAAGAGAGTCGCGGGCAGCGCGGCACGGGATACGGCCTCGGGCTGTCGACGCGGACGCAGGTCACCGGCTATCAGTTCCTTGCCCGCCGGACCGCGATCGCACTGACCCGGTGGCGGGTGCGCATGGAGGTCGAGCCGGGCCGGCGTCAGAACCTGGCCGTGGTGGCCTCGGTTTCCGCCGCGCTGGTGATCTGCCTGGGCGCGCTGCTGTACTCGTTCATCAGCCCGGCGGGCCAGGTAGGCGATTCGCCGATCATCGCCGACCGCGACTCCGGCGCGCTGTACGTCCGCGTGGGCGAGAGGTTGTACCCGGCGCTGAACCTGGCTTCGGCCCGCCTGATCACCGGGCGCCCGGACAACCCGCACCTGGTCAAGTCAAACCAGATCGCCAGCCTGCCGCGCGGCCCCATGGTGGGCATCCCGGGCGCGCCGTCGACCTTCCACCCCACCAGCCCGGCCGCGTCGTCGTGGTTGGTCTGCGACACCGTGGCGAACTCGACCGGCGCCGGGGCGCCGTCGGGCGTGACGGTCACGGTCATCGACGGCAATCCCGACCTGAGCCACCACCGGCGGGTGCTCACCGGGACGGACGCGGTGGTGCTGAACTACGGTGGCGACGCCTGGGTGATCCGTGACGGACGCCGCTCTCGCATCGACGCGGCGAACCGATCGGTGCTCCTGCCGCTGGGGCTGACCCCGGAGCAGGTCAGCATGGCCAAGCCGATGAGCCGCGCCTTATACGACGCGCTGCCGGTGGGGCCGGAGTTGACGGTGCCGCAGATTCAGAATGCGGGTGCCGGTGCGTCGTTCCCGGGGGCGCCCGGACCGATCGGTACGGTGATCGTCACCCCGCAAATCAGTGGGCCGCAACAGTATTCGTTGGTCTTGGCCGACGGTGTGCAGACACTGCCACCGTTGGTGGCCCAGATCCTGCAAAACGCCGGGCCGGGCAACACCAAACCGGTGACCGTGGAACCGTCCGCGCTGGCGAAGATGCCCGTGGTCAACAAGCTGGACCTGTCCTCCTACCCGGATGCACCGCTGAATGTGATGGATATCCGTGAGAATCCGGCGACCTGCTGGTGGTGGCAGAAGACCTCCGGTGAAAACCGGGCACGGGTGCGGGTTATCTCGGGCGCGACCATTCCGGTGGAAACCAAGGATGTCAACAGGGTGGTGTCGCTGGTCAAGGCCGACACCACCGGCCGCGCAGCCGACCAGGTGTTCTTCGGTCCCGACTATGCGAATTTCGTGGCCGTCACCGGAAACGACCCCGGCGCCAAGACGACCGAATCGCTGTGGTGGCTCACGGACGCGGGCGCCCGGTTCGGAGTCGACGACACCCGTGACGCACGAGAAGCGTTGGGCCTCAAGACGACACCGGCCCTGGCGCCGTGGGTGGCGCTACGGCTGCTCCCGCAAGGGCCGACGTTGTCGCGAGCGGATGCGCTGGTGCAGCACGACACGCTACCGATGGATATGTCCCCTGGAGAGTTGGCGGTACCGAAGTGAAACGTGGATTTGCCCGGCCGACGCCGGAGAAGCCCCCGGTAATCAAGCCGGAGAACATCGTCCTTCCGACACCGCTGAGCATTCCGCCGCCGGAAGGCAAGCCCTGGTGGTTGATCGTGGTCGGTGTCGTGGTGGTCGGCCTGCTGATCGGCATGGTGGCCATGACCTTCGCCAGCGGCTCGCGTGTGTTCGGGGGTGCCGGCTCGATCTTCCCGATCTTCATGATCGGTGGCGTCGCGATGATGATGTTCGGCGGGCGATTCGGCGGCCAGCAGCAGATGAGCCGGCCGAAGCTGGACTCGATGCGCGCCCAGTTCATGTTGATGCTCGACATGCTGCGCGAGACCGCCCACGAGTCGGCGGACAGTATGGACGCCAACTACCGGTGGTTCCACCCGGCGCCCACCACGTTGGCGGCCGCGGTCGGATCCGCACGGATGTGGGAACGCAAACCCGACGGCAAGGACCTCAACTTCGGTGTCGTCCGCGTCGGCGTCGGTATGACGCGTCCCGAGGTGACCTGGGGTGAGCCCCAGAACATGCCGACCGACATCGAACTCGAGCCGGTAACCGGAAAGGCACTTCAGGAGTTCGGGCGCTATCAAAGCGTCGTGTACAACCTGCCCAAGATGATTTCGGTGCTGGTCGAACCCTGGTACTCGCTGGCCGGGGACCGCGAGCAGGCCCTGGGGCTGATGCGGGCGATCATCTGCCAGCTGGCGTTCTCCCACGGACCCGACCACGTGCGGATGATCGTCGTCAGTTCCGATTTGGACGAATGGGACTGGGTGAAGTGGCTTCCGCACTTCGGTGATCCGCGCCGCCAGGACGCCGCCGGCAATGCGCGGATGGTATACAGCTCAGTGCGTGAGTTCGCCGCCGAACAGGCCGAATTATTCGCCGGCCGTGGGTCTTTCACCCCCCGGCACGCCAGTTCGTCGGCCCAGACCCCGACGCCTCACACCGTGATCATCGCCGACGTCGTTGACCCCCAATGGGAATACGTGATCAGCGGCGAAGGCGTCGACGGGGTGACATTCTTCGACCTCACCGGCTCGGCCATGTGGAGCGCCGTTCCCGAGCGGACCCTGCGGTTCGACAAGAAGGGTGTGATCGAGGCGCTGCCCCGCGACCGCGACACCTGGATGGTGATTGACGAGAAGCCCTGGTTCTTCGCTCTCACCGACCACATCAGCATCGCCGAGGCGGAGGAGTTCTCGCAGAAGCTGGCGCGCTGGCGGCTCGCCGAGGCCTACGAAGAGATCGGCCAGCGGGTGGCGCACATCGGCGCCCGAGACATCATGGCCTACTACGGGATTGACGATCCGGGCCACATCGACTTCCAGGCGCTGTGGGACAGCCGCAACGACTCGATGGGCAGGTCGCGATTGCGGGCCCCGTTCGGCGTTCGTTCCGACAACGGCGAGCTGCTTTTCCTGGACATGAAGTCGCTGGACGAAGGCGGCGACGGCCCGCACGGAGTCATGTCCGGAACGACGGGTTCGGGGAAATCGACCCTGGTGCGAACCGTGATCGAATCGCTGATGCTCAGCCACCCGCCGGACGAGCTGCAGTTCGTGCTGGCCGACCTCAAGGGCGGGTCGGCGGTCAAGCCGTTCGCCGGGGTGCCGCACGTGTCCCGGATCATCACCGACCTGGAAGAAGACCAGGCGCTGATGGAGCGCTTCCTCGACGCGCTCTGGGGCGAAATCGCGCGTCGTAAGGCGATCTGCGACAGCGCCGGTGTCGACGACGCCAAGGAATACAACTCGGTACGCAGCCGGATGCGGGCACGTGGCCAGGACATGGCGCCGCTACCGATGCTCGTGGTGGTGATCGACGAGTTCTACGAATGGTTCCGCATCATGCCGACGGCGGTCGACGTCCTCGACTCGATCGGCCGCCAGGGCCGCGCCTACTGGATTCACCTGATGATGGCGTCGCAGACCATCGAAAGCCGCGCCGAAAAGCTCATGGAGAACATGGGTTACCGGCTGGTGCTGAAAGCGCGTACCGCCGGTGCGGCGCAGGCGGCCGGCGTGCCGAACGCGGTCAACCTGCCCGCCAAAGCCGGCCTGGGCTACTTCCGCCGCAGCCTGGAGGACATCGTCCGATTCCAGGCCGAATTCCTTTGGCGGGACTACTTTCCGCGCGGCCTCACCGACGACGGAGACGAAGCGCCGGCGTTGGTGCACAGCATCGACTACGTCCGTCCGCAGCTGTTCACCAACTCGTTCACCCCGCTGGAGGTCAGCGTCGGGGGACCCGATGTCACCGTTCCGGCCATCCCCGCCGACGGCGAGCTGCTGGAGGCCGAGGGCCCCGACGACGACGTCGAAGGGATCCGGACGCCGAAGGTCGGTACCGTCATCATCGATCAACTGCGCAAGATCGATTTCCAGCCGTACCGGCTGTGGCAGCCGCCGCTGAACCAGCCCGTCGCCATCGACGAGCTGGTGAACCGGTTCCTCGGCCACCCGTGGCAGCAGGATTACGGCACCGCGCGGGATCTGGTCTTTCCGATCGGGATCATCGACCGCCCGTTCAAGCACGACCAGCCGCCGTGGACGGTCGATACGTCGGGGCCCGGTGCCAACGTCCTGATTCTGGGTGCGGGCGGTTCGGGCAAAACCACTGCGCTGCAGACGCTGATCTGTTCGGCGGCGCTGACCCACACGCCCGAGCAGATTCAGTTCTACTGCTTGGCCTACAGCAGCACCGCGCTGACCACGGTCGCCCGGCTGCCCCATGTCGGCGAGGTGGCCGGTCCGACCGACCCGTACGGGGTCCGCCGCACGGTGGCCGAACTACTGGCGTTGGTGCGGAAGCGCAAGAGCACCTTCCTCGAGTACGGGATCGCCTCGATGGAGGTGTTCCGGCGGCGGAAGTTCGGCGGTGAGCCCGGCCCGGTCCCCAACGACGGGTTCGGCGACGTCTACCTGGTGGTGGACAACTACCGCGCGCTGGCCGAAGAGAACGAGGTGCTGATCGAGCAGGTGAACGTGATCATCAACCAGGGCCCTTCGTTCGGGGTGCATGTGGTGGTCACCGCCGATCGCGAATCCGAGCTGCGCCCACCGGTGCGCAGCGGCTTCGGCTCGCGGGTCGAGCTGCGGCTGGCCGCCGTGGAAGACGCCAAGCTGGTGCGTTCCCGGTTCGCCAAGGATGTGCCGGTGAAGCCGGGTCGTGGCATGGTCGCGGTCAACTACGTCCGCCTCGATGCCGACCCCCAGTCCGGTCTGCACACGTTGGTGGCCCGGCCCGCGCTGGCCAGCACGCCTACCAACCGGTTCGAGTCCGACAGCATCGTCGACGCCGTCAGTCGGATCACGAGCGGTCAGGCCCCGCCGGTGCGCCGGTTGCCGGCGACGTTCGGCGTGGAACAGCTTCGGGAGCTCGCCGCCCATGACACCCGCCAGGGTGTCGGTGCGGGCGGAATCGCCTGGGCCATCTCGGAATTGGACCTGTCACCGGTTTATCTCAACTTCGCCGAGAACGCGCACTTGATGGTCACGGGCCGTCGCGAATGTGGGCGCACCACGACGCTGGCCACCATCATGAAAGAAATCGGCCGACTGTACGCGCCCGGAGCGACCAGCGCACCGACGCCGCCGGCCGGGCAGCCCTCGGCCCAGGTGTGGCTGGTGGACCCGCGCCGTCAGCTGCTGACCACGCTCGGCTCCGATTACGTGGAGAAATTCGCCTACAACCTCGACGGCGTGCAGGCGATGATGGGCGAACTGGCCGGGGTCCTGGCCGGCCGCGAGCCACCGCCCGGGTTGTCCGCCGAAGAGTTGCTGTCGCGGAACTGGTGGAGTGGGCCGGAGATCTTCTTGATCGTCGACGACATCCAGCAGCTGCCGGCAGGTTTCGACTCGCCGTTGC
Source organism: Mycobacterium sp. (assembly GCF_025933915.1). Classification (GTDB taxonomy): domain Bacteria; phylum Actinomycetota; class Actinomycetes; order Mycobacteriales; family Mycobacteriaceae; genus Mycobacterium. The sequence goes on along the minus strand of NZ_JAICZA010000048.1, from coordinate 3,136 downwards.
ACAAGGCCGCGCCCTGGGTGACCCGGGCCGCCGACGTCGGCCTGCACGTGATCGTCACGCGCACGTTCGGAGGTTGGTCGTCGGCCGGCAGCGATCCGATGTTGCGGGCACTGGCCCAGGCGAACGCGCCACTGCTGGTGATGGACGCCGACCCCGACGAGGGATTCATCCGCGGCAAGATGAAGGGTGGTCCGCTGCCCCGTGGCCGAGGCCTGCTGATGGCCGAGGACACCGGTGTGTTCGTTCAGGTCGCGGCGACCGAGTTGCGCAAGTAGGGCTCACAAGGGCTCAGTCGCTGCGCCGGGGTCGACCGGTACATGCCGGGGTTCATCCCCAGCGCAGCGGCAGCTCCTTGAGCGCGAAACTCTTTGAGGGGTAATTGATCACGGGGGAGTAGTCCGCGGGCAGCTCGAAATCCGGAATCTGTGTGAGCCACTCCGCGACGATCACCGTCAACTCGATGCGCGCCAGGTGCGAGCCCAGGCAGCGGTGCGGACCGCCGCCAAACCCCCAGTGCCGGTGCACTTTTCCGTCCATATTGAGCTCGTTGGTGGACATCGAGTCGCTGTCGTCACGGTTGACTGCCGCCATGCACAACCGCACCGAGGTGCCCGGCGGCAACGTCATGCCGCCGACGTTGACGTATTCGGTGGTGATCCGGGGCGCCACCGGCGCCGACGGTTCCAGCCGGACGATCTCTTCGATGAAAACCCTGATCTGCTTGGGGCTGTCGCGAAGCTCCTTGCGCAGTTGCGGCCTGCGCGCCAATTCGAACAGCGAAAATCCGATCGCCGCGGTCACCGTGTCCAGGCCGGCCAGGATCAACAGGTGACTCATACCGAGCAGCTCGATATCACTGAAGTTGCCCTCGCCGGTCATCACCTGCGACAACATGTCCGATCCCGGATTTTGCCGGCGCGCCGCGATAGCGTCGACCAGATATTCCAGCAGCTGCCGGCCCTTCGCCATGTCGGCCTGGGTGAGGAAAGGCTTGTCACTGATGATGGAATCTTTCCAATCGATCAGGCGATCGCGATCCTCGAGGGGCAGACCGTAGAGGTCCAGAAACACCTGAAACGGGTACAGACTCGCGAGATCCGTCATCACTTCGCACTCGCCCCGACCGGCCAGCGCCGCGATCATGTCACGCGCGTGACGCTCCAGCACCGGACGGGACTTGCTCAACGCGTACGGGCTGAAATACGGCTGCAGGATTTTGCGATAGCGGGTGTGTTGCGGCGGGTCGAAAGCCAGCGGCAGCACCGGCAGTGGGTGGCCGGGGGGCTGAAGCACCGTCGACGAGAAGACCCCAGGGTTGCGCAGCGCCGCCAGCACGTCTTCGCGGCGGGTTATGTAGTAGTGGCCGTTCATGAACACCACCGGCCCCGCGTCGCGCAGCATCTTCCACCCCAGACCGCGATCGGCGCTCATCGGCAGCTTGTCGAATTCCAGCCGGGGCAGGTGGAACGTCCCGTATTGGCCGTCGCTCATGCGCTTCGATCTCCGGTCGTGTCTCTTTGTTCGGCTACCCCGAGGCCATGACGCCGCGCTTCAACCATTGCCGGCGCCCACGTCTGGCGACACATCAATACTTCCTGCGGGGCAAAGGAACACGAATCCGGACGCCCGAAAGGATCCGAGTTTTTCGGCCCTCGGCCTCGATGGCGAACATCTTCGATACTTTACCGACCGACTAATCTGGGTATCGGACCGTGAACTGCGATCGCGCGCATTCGCGGAATCGAGAGCGGCCGGGGATCGGGCCGCCTAGGGAGGAAACCTCGTGAGGGTTCGTCTGGACCGGTCGAAATGCGTGGGCCACGCCCAGTGTTATGCCGTCGACCCGGACCTCTTTCCCATTGACGAGTCCGGCTATTCGATTCTCGAGGAGCATGAGGTTAGGCCCGAGGACGAGCAAGTGATCCGCGACGGCGTCGCTTCCTGCCCCGAAATGGCGCTGATTCTCGACCAGGACTGACCGCGCGCCGATGCGGGCGCCGGCGCGAAGGCGGCGCCACGGAGCGGCGGCAAGCAAACGGTTAGTGAACAATCCGTTGCCTTATATGAACTGTCGCCGACCGGGAATGAACAGTGGTTGGCCATTGATGAACAGCGGCCTTTGCGTGTCGGCGTTTGCCGCGTAACGAACTAATCTCAGTGCCAGGCGGCAGTTCGAGAATACGGAGCTGTCGCCCGGTTGCTGAAAACGGGATTGGCCGAGGCAGAAGGTGCATGTCGTTCCTAACCCAGATGTCCGAGAAGCGTGGTGGCAGACCACCTTTCCGGACGCAGCCCATTGCTCGGCAGGTGCCGGTCGGGCGGGCAGGCCGGGCGCGGGGCAACGGGCCTCGGACAGGACTCCCGTTGATGCGGCGATCGACCGGTGGGGTCGTTTACAGAGCCGTGATTACCGCCACCACTGATTCCCATGTGACAGCCGAGATCGCCTGCGCTCTCGGCCGACTGAGGAGGACAGGTGCTTGAGTTCGGTGCGTTACCGCCCGAAATCAATTCCGGTCGCATGTATGCGGGTCCGGGGTCGGGGCCGATGATGGCCGCGGCCGCCGCCTGGGACGAGATCGCGGCGGAGGTGGGTGTGGCGGCCCGCGGCTACGACTCGGTGGTGGCGGAGCTCATCAGTGGGCCCTGGGTGGGGCCGGCTTCGATCTCGATGGTTTCGGCGATCACCCCGTACGTGAGCTGGCTCAGTGTCGTGGCCACGCAGGCCGAGGAGGCCGCCAGTCAGGGCCGGGTGGCCGCGGCGGCGTTTGAGGCGGCGTTTGCGATGACGGTGCCGCCGCCGGTGATTGCGGCCAATCGGGTGTTGCTGGCGACGTTGGTTGCGACGAATTTCTTCGGGCAGAACACGCCGGCGATCGCGGCCACCGAGGCGCAGTACATGGAGATGTGGGCGCAGGACGCCGTCGCGATGTACGGGTATGCCGCGTCGTCGGCGACCGCCTTGGAGTTGGCTCCGTTCGTGCCGCCGCCCAACACCACCGCTCCGGACTCGGCGACTCAGCAGGGCGCCGCAGTGGCGAAGGCCGTCGCCGAACCGGCGGGCAACACGGCACAGACCACTTCACAGCTGGCATCACCACAAGCGTTGTCACTGAACGCATCTCAAGCAGTACAG
>NZ_JAICZA010000253.1 GCF_025933915.1 Mycobacterium sp. | reverse complement strand
GCAATCTCGACGCGGTCGGCCTCGCCGACGCCATCCGATCGGGCCGGGTCGGCAGGGCCGAGGCGGTCGAGGCCGCGATTACCCGCGCCGAGGCCGTCGACCCGGCCCTGAACGGGTTGGCGTACGCGGGTTTTCAGCAAGCGCGGGCCGCCGCCGAGCAAGCCGGCAAGGCCACCTCGGAAGGCGGCTTCTTCTCCGGCGTCCCGACGTTCATCAAGGACAACGTCGACGTCGCGGGCCAGCCCACGATGCACGGCACCGACGCGTGGACGCGCTGGGATGCCGTCGCGGACAGCGTGTTCACCCAGCTGTACCGGGCCACCGGGTTGACCTCGTTGGGTAAGACGCAGTTGTCGGAATTCGGTTTCAGCGCGTCGGCCGAACACCTGCGGCTGGGTCCGGTCCGCAACCCGTGGGATACCGAATACAGTGCCGGCGCGTCGTCGTCGGGATCGGGCGCGTTCGTCGCCGCCGGTGTGGTGCCGATCGCGCACGCCAACGATGGCGGTGGCTCGATCCGTATCCCGGCGGCGTGCAACGGGCTCGTCGGGCTCAAACCGTCGCGCGGCCGGTTGCCCCTGGACGCGACGCTGCGTCGGATGCCGGTCGGCGTCGTCGTCAACGGCGTGGTGACCCGTTCGGTGCGCGACACCGCGGCGTTCTATCGGGAGGCCGAGCGGATCTGGCGCAACCGCAAGCTGGCCCCGGTCGGGGACGTCACCGGGTCCGGGCGCCAGCGGTTACGGATCGCGGTGCTGACCCGCTCGGTTCAGCGCGACTGCAGTCCCGCGCTGCGGGAGCTGACCCTGAAGTCGGCCGGCCTGCTCGAGGAGCTGGGCCACCGTGTCGAACACGTCGACGAACCGCCGGTGGCGGCGAGTTTCGTCGACGATTTCGTGCTGTATTGGGGGTTTTTGGCCCTGGCCCAGGTGCGCGGCGGACGACACATGTTCGGCGAGACGTTCGACAGCGGCAGGCTGGACTGCCTGACGCTGGGTCTCATGCGACACACCAGCCGTAACCTGCACCGTCTTCCGCTGGCGATCATGCGCTTGCGCGGGGCGCGCCGGCGCACCGCGCGGTTCTTCGGCGCCTATGACGCGGTGCTCACCCCGACCCTCGCCGACGAGACACCCCGCATCGGGTTCCTGGCCCCGACCGATTATCAGCAGGTGATCAACAGGCTGATCGAGTGGGTGTCGTTCACCCCGCTGCACAACGTGACCGGTGAACCGGCGATCTCGCTGCCGTTGGCCCAGTCCGCCCACGGCATGCCGGTGGGCATGATGCTGTCGACCAGTATGGGGCAAGAGGCGCTGCTGCTCGAACTGGCCTACGAGCTCGAAGAGGCGCGGCCGTGGGCGCGCATCCAGGCCGCGGGGTGATGGGATCTCATGGCGAGATCCGCTAGCCGTCCCCGAGTTTCTCGAGCATCCTTTTGAATTCGCGCTGCTGAGCGTTGGTGAGCTTGCTCAGGATCCGGGCGTCGGCACCGCGGACCGCTCCCTCGGCGCGCCTGAGCAGGGTACGGCCCTGGCCGGTCAGGTTGGCCGGTAGCGCGCGGCCCGAGGACACTGACGAAGGCCGCGCCACCGCCCCGACGTCTTCCAGCTTGCGCAACACCGTGTTCATCGCCTGCGGGGTGACGCCCGCGTGGCGGGACAACTCGGCGCTGGACATTCCCGGGAACATCGAAAGAACGCGCAGGCAAACGAATTCGGGCAGGGTCAGGCCCAGCGGGCCCAACACGGCGGAAACCTCTGGTCGCAGAACCGTTGCCACCCGGTACAGCAGGTAACCCAGCGGGGCGTCGTCCTGAGTCATGTCAACCATGTTGACATACTTCCGCCCGGATCGATGCGCACATTTCCCAGGCCGTGATTGCCGGACCCACAACGGGGTAACCGGCCGGCGGTAACACGTTTCCTGCACCGCTGTTGGCACACGAGGAGGTTCGATGCCGAAGACGACGAAGGGCGGGGCACCCAAAAAGAGCGAATTGCCCGGCACTTTGCGGCGTTCCAGCGCTAAAGCCCAACGCACGTTCGCGAAAACCCATGACGCGGCTGCCGACGAGTATGGCAGCGAGGAGCGCGCCCACCGAGTGGCTTACGCCGCCGTCAAGCACAGTTTCGAGAAGATCGGCGACCACTGGGAGCCCAAGGACGAGAAGGGCCCGTCCGACGAGCGCGCCGAGCGTGGTGGGTTACAACCGTCCGGCGAGTCGGCCGAGGGCGTCGACGCCAACGCGAGCAAACGGCATCTGCTCGACGTGGCCCGCCGACTCGACGTTCCGCGCCGATCGACGATGAACAAATCGCAGTTGGTCGACGCGATCAAGAAGCACAATCGCCGGGCCTTCAGATAGCCCGCCCAAGGCGTCGTCGTCGACCGTTTGTGGGCCGGTCGGGCCGGGTAGTCAGCCGCAATGGCCGGTCTCCTGGGGCGACTGTGGCTCAAAGCGTGGCGAAAGGTGCTGTCCTCGCCCCTCCTCACGCTCAACGGCTACGTCGCCTTTGACCTACCCCGCACGGTGACCGGGCTGGGCGCATCGCTGCTGATGGGCTTGGTGGCGGTGCATGTCTACGTGGGGGCGACCCGGCCGGGTCTGCCGCTGTATTTCTGGGTGTATCTGGCCGTACTGATCGCCGCCTGCCTTAGCGCGGCCGCCGCGATGGTGTTTGCCATCAAAACCCTTGTGCCGCAAGCGGGCTGGTATGCCGGGAGCTTCGTCTGCGCGGCGTTTTTGGTGATCTATCTGGGCAGCCGGCTTGCCGGCCTGCCCGGACTGGTGGCGTTGACCGGCCGGTGGGACCTGGCGCCCGGGACGTTAGCCATGGCGTTCGCCGGGGGCTTCATCGCCGTGCACACCACCGTCCTGTCCGGCATCAACGTGGCGTATCCGCAACGGCAGAACTGGCACGACTGAACGGTGACGACATGACAGTGCTCGACTATCCGGCGTGGCTGCGCATCGACCACTGGCTCAACGTCCTTTTTTTGACCCTGGTGATCCGCAGCGGTATCGAGATCTTGTCCACCCACCCGAAGTTGTACTGGCACGACGACAGCAAGCCGGGCAGCGAGTGGGCGCGCTTCACGGTCAAGGAAATGCCGATCAACAAGCTCTACGACACCCTCGATGAGGAGGAGGACTACAGCTCGCTGTTCTCGTTGCCCGGCCACAAGAAACTGGGCATGGGCCGGCACTGGCACTTCTTCTCGGTGATCGGCTGGGTCCTCGTCGGGCTCTCGTATTACATCCTGCTGTTCACCACCGGCCAGTGGCACCGGTACTGGCCGGCATCGTGGTCGATCTTCGGCGAGGCGTGGAACGACATGGTCACCTACCTGAGTTTCAACCTGCCGCCGCTGCTGCCCGGCGAACCCCTGGATGCCATCCAGAAGCTGACCTACGCCGGCGTCATCTTCGTGTTGGCGCCGTTCCAGATTCTGACGGGCGCCGCCCAATCACCGGCCATCGAGGCCGCGTTCCCCTGGTACGTGCGCATGTGGGGCGGCCGGCAATGGGCCCGGAGCCTGCACTTCCTCGGCCTGATCGCGTTTTTGGTGTTCATCGTCATCCACCTGTCGATGATCTTCTTCTGGAGTTGGGGCCAGCTCACCGCGTCGATGATCTTCGGTTCCGTGCGCAACATCGGTTGGGCCACCGCCTTGTCGCTGGTGATCATCGCGGCCATCGTGGCCGTCCACGTCGCGGCGACGGTGTGGAGTCTGCGCCGGCCCGTTCAGGTTCGCCGCGTGCTGGGCGCCGTGGTCACCCGCGTCCGCAAAATCGTGCTGCGGCCGCTGAATTCGAAGCAGAACTACCCCGAGCGGATGACCTCCAAAGAACACCGGGTCAACGGCAAGCCGCCGACGAGCGCCGAGTACAAGGTGATGGCGGTGCACAATTTCGTCGATTGGCGGGTGCGGGTGGGTGGTCTGGTGGAGAACCCGGTGACGCTGGACCTGGACGCGTTGCGTTCCCTGGCCGATCAGCAATCGCAGCGCGTGATGCACAACTGCGTGCAGGGCTGGACCAGCATCGGCCAGTGGAGCGGCGTTCCGCTGGCCGAACTCGCCGACTATGTGCGTCCCCTGCCGCAGGCGAAATACATCTGCTTTCTGACCATGCAGGACACCGGCCGCGACGAGCCCAGTGCGGAAGGAGAGGGCCAGTTCTACGAGGTGATCGATCTCGAACTCGCCTACAAGCCACAGACATTGCTGGCCTACGAGATGAACGGAAAGCCGCTGCCCATCAAGCACGGGGCGCCGTTGCGGTTGCGGGTGGAGACCCAGGTCGGTTTCAAGATGGCGAAATGGATCAACCAGATCGAGTTCATCGACGACTATTCCGGCATCGGCCACGGTCTGGGCGGCTGGCGCGAGGACAACGTCCACTACGACAAGGACGTGGAGATCTGACATGGTGCCAAACGGGGTGCGGCCCGAGCTGGTCGAGCTGCAAAGCGTTGAGTGTGAACGGGTTTTAGAGCTGGTGGCCGTCAAGGGCGGGCACTGCGCGGGCTG
>NZ_JAICZA010000257.1 GCF_025933915.1 Mycobacterium sp. | reverse complement strand
CACGCACCAGCGGCCCGCTGCGGCTGGGCCAGTGGGAGTGCGCGGACGCCTCGCGATCGGGTCCGCAGGCCCGCAACTTCCAGGCCGTCATCGCCGTCGGCGACGGCATCAGCACCGCAACCGCGGCCGCCGGCGGCCCGATCGCGGCCCTGACCGCGATGCTGCACGAGCGCGGGATCACCGTCGAGAGCGTGACGTTCCATCAGATGCGATCGGGAAGCGACATCGCCACGTTCATCCGCGGCAGCAACGGCGCCCGCGCAGAGTGGGCGATGGGCCTCTCGGACGATCCGACGCAGTCGGCACTGCGCGCGGTCATCGCCTGCGCCAACCGGCTGCTCGCGGGCGAGTGATGCCGGCCGGGCCTCTCGCGAACGAAGAGGTGAGTTTCATTTGCGCTAGCGCCGGTGGTAGCGCAAATGAAACTCGGTCTATACCGCTATGGCGGCGCAGGTGACACGCTGTCGAGGACGCTCAGAGCGGGCGCAGCACGATCGGCATGCCGTCCATCGGAATCGGCATGCCGCCGTAGTCCCACCGCGGCTGATAGCCCGGCCGGGCCAGCTCGGCGCGGTAGCGGCGCAGCAGCCGGTGCAGCACGGTCTTGACCTCCAGCTGACCGAACACCATGCCGATGCACTTGTGCGCGCCACCGCCGAACGGCGCGAACGCATACCGGTGACTCTTGTGCTCCGAGCGCGGTTCGGCGAACCGCTCCGGGTCGAATTTATCTGGCTCCGTCCACAATTCGGGTAGCCGATGGTTCATACCGGGCCAGATGGTGATGTTGGTGCCGGCGGGAATGTAGTAGCCCAGCAGCTCGGTGTCCCGAACGGCCTGCCGCATGTTGAACGGCAGCGGCGTCACCATGCGCAGCGACTCGTTCATGATCAGCTCGAGTGTTTCCAGCTTCTCGAGCGACTCGATGTCCAGCGGTCCATCGCCGAGCCGGCCCGACTCCTCGCGCGCGCGCTCCTGCCACTCCGGGTTGGCGGCCATGTTGTAGACCATCGTGGTGGTGATCGACGTGGACGTGTCGTGGGCGGCCATCATCAAGAAGATCATGTGATTGACGATGTCTTCGTCGGTGAAGCTGTTGCCGTCGTCATCCTCGGTGTGGCACAACACCGTGAGCATGTCGCTGCCGGTGGCCTTGCGGCGTTCCCGGACGCGCTCGGTGAAGTAGTCCTCGAGCAGCTGGCGGGCCTGCAGCCCGCGCCACCACTTGAACGGCGGGACCGGCTGCCGGATGATCGCGCCGCCCGCACGCGTCGTAATAGTGAACGCCTGATTGACCTTGGTGACCAGGTCGTGGTCGGTGCCCGGCTCGTGTCCCATGAACACCAGGGACGCGACGTCGAGGGTGAGTTCCTTCATCGCCGGGTGGAACAGGAACCGCGCGTCGTTGGTCGGCCAGTTGGCGACGATGTCGCTCGCCACCCTGTCGATGTGCTCGACGTAGCCGGTCAGGCGGCCGCGGGTGAAGGCCTCCTGCATGATGCGGCGGTGGTACATGTGCTCGTCGAAGTCCAGCATCATCAGGCCGCGGTTGAAGAACGGCCCGATCACCGGGTGCCAGCCCTTCTGCGAGAAGTCCTTGTTGCGGTTGGAGAACACGGCCTGGGTGGCGTCCGGGCCCAGAGCGGTGACCGCCGGCATGATCGGCGAATGCAGGTAGCTCAGCGGGCCCCGGGTGCGATAAAGATGCAGCGCATAGTCCGGCCCGCCCCGGAACATCTCGATGATGTGCCCAAGCACAGGGAGGCCGGCATCGCCGACCACGGGTTTGAGGCCGCTGCCGGCGGGCGGTTCTGCCAGGACTTTCGGCTCCCACTCGTGGGTCAGCAGACGCTTCTCGATCGCCCCCATGCCCGGGATGGTGTTCAGCGTCGGGGTGAACCGGCGCCGCGCCTGGTCCAGCAGGTACTGCGGAGTGCTGATGGTCGCGGTCATAGACGCTCCTTTGCGTGCCCTCGGGTGACAGCGGTCACTGATCCATAACCTTCGCCGAAAAACTTGACGGCTGTCAAGTTTGCTTTTTACGTGGCGTGGTGCAAGGTCAGGGAGTGACCAGCCACCCCGCCAATCCGGTGCCGGGAGCACGACGGCGTGGCGACAAGCAACGCCAGGCGATCGTGCAGGCGGTGCGCGAGCTGCTGCAGGAAAAGCCGTTCGCGGAGTTGTCGGTCAGCACCATAAGCCTGCGGGCCGGGGTCGCCCGATCCGGCTTCTACTTCTATTTCGACTCCAAGTACGCGGTGCTGGCACAGCTGATGGCCGAGGCCACCGAGGAGCTCGAGGAACTCACGCAGTATTTCGCCCCCCGCCAGCCGGGCGAGTCGCCCGAAGAGTTCGCCAAGCGGATGGTCGGCAGCGCCGCGGCCGTCTACGCACACAACGACCCCGTGGTGACCGCCTGCAACGAGGCCCGCCATACCGACGTCGAGATCCGCGACCTGCTCGACCAGCAGTTCGAGGTGGTACTGGCGCAGATCGTCGCCATCGTCGAGGACGAGATGAAGGCCGGCACCGCCAGGCCGATCAGCGACGACCTTCCGACCCTGATCCGCACCCTGACCGGTACCACCGCGCTGGTGCTGACCGGTGACCCGGTCCTGACCGGATCCGACAGCGATCGTGGCCGACGGGTGCGCGTGCTCGAGCAGTTGTGGCTGCACGCGCTGTGGGCCGGCCGTCCCTAGGGCTGGGCTGGGTGGTACCGGCGGTATCGTCACCGCCATGGCGCAGAAGGCATCGGGGCGGTATTTCGCAGGAAAACGGTGTTTTGTCACCGGCGCGGCCAGCGGCATCGGCCGCGCTACCGCATTGCGGCTCGCCGCGCAGGGCGCCGAGCTCTACCTGACCGACCGCGATTCCGACGGCCTGGAGCTGACCGTGGCCGACGCCCGCGCCCTGGGGGCGCAGGTCCCGAAGCATCGGGTGCTGGACATCGCCGACTACGACCAGGTGGCCGCGTTCGCCGCCGACATCCATGCCGAGCATCCGGCCATGGACCTGGTGCTGAACATCGCCGGCGTATCGGCCTGGGGCACCGTCGACCGGCTGACCCACGAGCAGTGGAGCAAGATGGTCGCCATCAACCTGATGGGCCCGATCCACGTCATCGAGACCTTCGTGCCGCCGATGGTGGCGGCGAAGCGGGGCGGCCATTTGGTCAACGTGTCCTCGGCGGCCGGGCTGGTCGCCCTGCCCTGGCATGCCGCCTACAGCGCCAGCAAGTACGGATTGCGCGGCGTCTCGGAGGTGCTGCGCTTCGACCTGGCCCGCCACCGCATCGGGGTGTCGGTCGTGGTGCCGGGCGCGGTGAACACCCCGCTGGTGGGGACCGTGGAGATCGCCGGCGTGGACCGCGAGGACCCCAACGTCGCCCGGTGGATAAAGCGATTCTCAGGCCACGCCGTGTCGCCGGAGAAGGCCGCCGAGAAGATCCTGGCCGGGGTGGCCAAGAACCGCTACCTGATCTACACGTCGGCCGATATCCGGGCGCTGTACGCCTTCAAAAGGCTTGCGTGGTGGCCTTATAGCGTCGCGATGCGCCAGGTGAACGTGATCTTCACCCGTGCGCTGCGGCCCGGCAATCCGCCCGACCCGGCCCCGTTAGTCCGGCATAACGAGCTCGAGCCGCACCCCGAGCAAACGGACCGGCCGGTCGAGGGGGAATAGGTCCAGGACGCGCAAGGCCGCGGCGACGATCGTGTCGCGATCGGTGGTGGGCGCGTCGAGCTTGCGAATTTTGGTGCGCGTGTAGAACGTCGCGGTTCGTACGGTGACCGCCACCCGGGTCACCACCCGCGCTTCGGCCAGCACGTCGGCCAGGGCTCGTTCCGCCAAATCCGTTATGGCCGTGTTCATCTCGGTGTGATCGGTGAGGTCGCGGGGAAAGGTGACGACGTGGCTGCGCGAGCGCGGCACCCACGGCTCGGCGCTGACATCGGTATCACCGCCGCCCTTGGCCAGCAGCAGCAGCCACAGCCCGGTGCGCGCCCCGAACGTGGCCGTCAACAACTCCGCGTCGCTGTGGGCCAGTTGTCGAACCGTCGTAATATCAAGAGCCACAAGTTTTTTCGCCGTCTTTGGCCCGACGCCCCACAGCGCGTCGACCGGACGGTCGGCCATCAGCGACATCCAATTAGCATCGGTGAGCACGAAAATGCCGGCCGGCTTGGCGAAACCGGTGGCGACCTTGGCGCGCTGCTTGTTGTCGCTGATGCCGACCGAGCAGGACAGCCCGGTTTCCGAGGAGATGACGCTGCGGATCCGCTGCGCGGTCTCGCTGGGGTCCTCCGCGTTGACGGCGACGTAGGCCTCGTCCCAGCCCCACACTTCCACCGGAT
>NZ_JAICZA010000124.1 GCF_025933915.1 Mycobacterium sp. | reverse complement strand
GCAAGACCGATCTGCGTGACCCGCATGCCGTCGGGCACGCCCATCCCGGGGTGGGTTATCGCGCGTTCGATCTGATGGAGGCCGGCCCGGATCGCATCGCGGAGATGCTGGCCGAGTTGATGGAGTGGTTCGCCGGCGGGGCCTTGGCGCCGTTGCCTGTCAAGGCTTTCGACGCGCGCTGCGCCGCCGACGCGTACCGGTTTGTCAGCCAGGCCCGCCACATCGGCAAGGTGGTGCTCACCATGCCGGACGGGCCCGCGGGGCTGGCGGGCGGGACGGCGCTGATCACCGGCGGCACCGGCATGGCGGGTTCGGCGGTGGCTCGTCACCTCGTCGAACGGCACCGGGTGCCGCACGTGATGCTGGTCAGTCGCAGTGGGGAACAGGCGGCCGGAATCGCTGAGCTGGCAGCCGAATTGCGCGACGCAGGGGCCGCGGTGTCGGTGGTGGCGTGCGACGTCGGCGATCGGAACGCGGCAGCGGACCTGCTGGCACGGGTGCCGGCGCAGTACCCGTTGCGGTCGGTGTTCCACGCCGCGGGGGTGCTCGACGACGCGGTGGTCGCGTCGCTGACGCCCGCGCGCATCGACACGGTGCTGCGGGCCAAGGTCGATGGCGCGTGGAACCTGCACGAGCTGACGAAGGAACTGGATCTGTCCGCGTTCGTGGCCTTTTCGTCGATGGCCGGAATCGTGGGCGCGCCGGGTCAGGGTAACTATGCGGCGGCCAACAGCTTCCTCGACGCGCTGGCGGTCCATCGCCACGCTCACGGGCTTCCGGGCTTGTCGGTGGCCTGGGGGATGTGGGAAGAGCCCTCGACGATGACGCGACACCTCGGTGAGGTCGACAGGGCGAGGATGAGCCGGGCCGGGCTGAGCCCGTTGTCCACCCGGCAGGCGCTGGAACTGTTGGACGCCGCGCTGCTGGGCGAGCAGCCCATGGTGGTGGGCACCCGCCTCGACAGGGGCGCGCTGGCTCACCACAGCGCCGCGCTGCCACCGCTGCTGAGTCAGCTGGCCGCACGCCCGGCCCGCCGGGTCCTCGAGCACACCGACATGGTGTCCCTGACCGGGCTGCGGGCGCGGCTGGACGGCCTGAGTCCCGAACAACGACAAGCCGAATTGGCGGAACTGGTCTGCGGCAACGCGGCGACGGTGCTGGGGCACACCAGCGCGGATGTCAACGCCGACGACGCGTTCGGCGACCTCGGTTTCGATTCGCTGACCGCCGTCGAGCTGCGCAACCGACTCAAAATCGCCACCGGGCTGACCCTTTCTCCCACGCTGATCTTCGATCACCCCACGCCGGCCGCTCTTGCCGAGCACCTCGGAACCGAGCTGGCCGCCAACGCCTCCACCGCGGCGGCCACCCCGCCCGACCGCACGGCCCGGTTCAACGACATCGCGCGGGAACTGCAAGCACTGCTCAGCCAGCCCGATCTGAGCCCCGACGACAGAGCGCAGCTCGTCGCCCGGCTCGAAGGCCTGCTGAGCACGCCGGCCGGCCCGTCACCCATCGTGCTGCCGGACCACCCCGAGGACGCGTTCGACGACGATCTCGCCACCGCCACCGAGAGTCAGCTCTTCGCGATCCTCGACGACGAAGTCGGCCCCTGACGGTGCCATCGGCAGACGTCGCGATCATCGGGCTGGCCTGCAAATTCCCCGCGGCGGCCGGTCCGGGTCCCTTCTGGCGTCTGCTGTGCGAGGGACGTGAAAGCACCCGGTTCGCCGGGGAAGCCGAGCAATTCGATGCCGACTTCTTCCACCTGTCGCCCCGCGAGGCGGGCGCGATGGACCCGCGGCAACGGTTGGCCCTCGAACTGACCTGGGAGTTGTTCGAAGACGCCTTCGTCGTGCCGGAAACGCTGCGCGGGCAGGCGGTCTCGGTGTACCTCGGGGCGATGACGGATGACTACGCCGCGCTGACGCTGCGCGATCTCGCCGACAACCTCGACCACCACACGTTCACCGGCATCAGCAGGGCGATGATCGCCAACAGGATCTCGTATGCGTACGGGCTGCGGGGCGCCAGCATGACCGTCGACTCCGGGCAGTCCTCTTCGCTGGTGGCCGTGCACCTCGGCTGCGAAAGCGTGCGCAGCGGACAGTCGCCGCTGGCCATCGCGGGCGGGGTCCACCTCAACCTGGCCGACGAAATCGCCATGCTGGAACGGGAATTCGGTGCCCTGTCGGTGTCGGGTCACACCTACGCCTTCGATCGGCGCGCCGACGGTTACGTGCGCGGTGAGGGCGCCGGGCTGGTGCTGCTGAAGCCGTTGGGGGCGGCCCTCGACGACGGCGATCGCATCCACGCCGTCATCCGGGGCAGCGCCGTGGGCAATGCCGGGCACGGCTCGGGCGGCCAGACCGTGCCGTCGGCTCCCGGCGAGGCCGACGTGATCCACCGTGCGCTCGCCGACGCCGGCCTGAAGGCAGGCGACATCGACTACGTCGAGGCCCACGGAACCGGAACCAAGGTCGGCGACGCGATCGAAGCGCGGGCGCTGGGTGAGGTTTTCGGTGGGCGCGCCCACACTCCGCTGCGGGTGGGATCGGTGAAGACCAATATCGGCCACGCCGGCGGCGCCGCGGGGGTCGCGGGCCTGCTCAAGGCCGTCCTGGCGATCCAGCATTCGACGATTCCACCCACCCTCAACCATGCCGGTGCGGATCCCGAGGCCGATCTGAATCACCTTGGACTGCAAGTCAATACCACCCCGGTGCCGTGGCCGTCCACCGACCATCCGCGGCGCGCCGGGGTGTCCTCGTTCGGCATGGGCGGCACCAACGCGCATCTCATCGTGGAACAGCCGCCCGCCCAGCCCGATACGGCGCGATCGGATATGCCCGCGGACCCAGACGCGGCGGTGCCGTGGGTGCTGTCGGCACGGTCCGAACGCGCGTTGACCAATCAGGCGCAACGATTGTCGGCCTTCGTGGCCGAGCGAGGGGATCTCACTCCTGACGACGTGGCCTGGTCGTTGGTCAGTACCCGGACGATCTTCGACCACCGCGCCGTGGTGGTGGGTAGCGATCGCGGGGCGCTGGCAACGGGATTGACGGCGTTGGCGGCGGGGGAGTCACATCCGGGTGTGACGACGGGCCTGGCCACGTCGCCGGGCAAGACGGTCTTTGTCTTTCCGGGCCAGGGGTCGCAGTTGCCGGGGATGGGGCGCCAGCTGTATGAGCGTTTCGCCGTGTTCGCCCGGGCCTTCGATGACGCCGCCGCGGCGGTGGACGGGCAGGTGCGGCTGCCGCTGCGTGAGGTGATGTGGGGCGCGGACCCGGAGTTGTTGCAGAGCACGGAGTTTGCCCAGCCGGCGTTGTTCGTGCTGGGGATCGCGCTGGCGGCGTTGTGGCAGTCCTTCGGTGTCACACCGGATGTGGTGATGGGACATTCGGTGGGGGAGATCGCCGCGGCGTGCGTGGCCGGGGTGCTGACGCTGCCGGATGCGGCGCGACTGGTCGCGGCCCGGGGCCGCTTGATGGCGGCGCTGCCGGCCGGCGGGGTGATGGTGGCGGTCGGAGCCGGCGAGGCCGAGGTGGCTCCCGCGCTGGACGGCGGGGTGAGCATTGCGGCGGTCAACGGCCCCCATTCGGTGGTGCTCTCCGGTGAGCAGGCCTCGGTCGTGGCGGTGGCGGACCGGCTGGTCCGGGCGGGCCGGCGCGCGCACCGGTTGGCGGTCTCCCATGCGTTTCATTCGCCGCTGATGGAGCCCATGCTGGAGGAGTTCGCCGCGGTGGTGGCGGGTATCGAGCCGGGACGCCCGCGATTCGGGCTGGTGTCGAATCTGACCGGGCGCCTTGCCGACACCTCATACGGATCGGCGCACTACTGGGTCGAGCACATACGTCAACCGGTGCGCTTCTTCGAGGGAGTGCGCGCCGCCGAGGCGGCCGGCGCCGCGATCTTCCTGGAACTGGGTCCGGGCGCGGCGCTGACGGCCGCCGTGGACCAATCGCTGAGCGCGGAGCGGGCGGTGGCGCTGGCCACCATGGCGAAGGATCGCCCCGAGACGGAATCGACTCTGGGCGCCGCCGGGCAATTGTTCACCCGTGGGCTCGACCTCGACTGGGCGAGCGTATTCGCCGGCCTGAACGTCCGGCGAGTCGACTTGCCGACGTATGGCTTTGCGCGAGAGAGGTTTTGGCTGGCCGGGCGAGGGGGAGCGGAGCCGGCGGCGGGGACGCCGGTCGCCACCGTCACCCGCTCACCCGATTTGGCCCAACGGTTGCACGGACTGCCGCGCGAGGAACAGCAGCGTGTGCTGGTGGAGTTGGTGTGCGAGCACGCGGCGGCCGTCCTGGGGCATCCGGGCGGCCACGCCGTCGACCATGACCGCGCCTTCGGCGACCTCGGATTCGACTCATTGGTCGGGGTGGAACTGCGCAACCGCCTCACCGCCCATACCGGGATGGCGTTGTCACGAACGTTGATCTTCGACTACCCGACCCCGGCCGCGCTGGCCGATCATCTCCGCCGGCAACTGCTCCATGACGAAGACGAGGAATCGGACGACGAAAAGATATGGTCCGCGCTGCGGAAGATTCCGCTGCGCGAGCTTCGCCGAACGGGATTGCTCGACAAACTCCTATTACTCGCCGGCATGCCGGAAACACCCGTCGCCGAACCAAATGGCCCAAGTGGTACCGGTGACGACATCGACTCTTTAAGCCCCGACGCGTTAATTGCCATGGCGCTCAACGCGGCGGATGATGAAGATATCGAATGACGAATTCCCCGCTGTCGGACCCGATTACGCGAACACAACGGCCCATCAATAAGACATGTGTTGAATACATGGAACTTTTGCACGACCCCACAGAACCGCATAAACTTCCTGCATTACGGGGAATCGTAGTGAAGCTGGTTGGCAATCAAGAGAGTAGAGCATGAGCGTCATCGCGGGTGTGTTCGGCGCATTGCCGCCGCATCGCTACAGCCAAGCCGAAATCACCGACGCGATCGCCGAGTTCCCCGCGTTGAAGGAACACGAAGAGATCGTCCGGCGCCTGCACGCCGCCGCCAAGGTCAACAGCCGCCATTTCGTGCTGCCGCTCGACAGGTATCGCTCGCTGACCGACTTCGGCGAGGCCAACGAGATCTTCATCGACAAGGCCGTGGAACTGGGCTGCGACGCATTGCTGGGCGCTCTCGACGAGGCCGGGCTGGACCCGCACGACATCGACATGATCGCCACCACGACCGTCACCGGCGTTGCGGTCCCCTCGCTCGACGCCCGGATCGTCGGGCGTCTCGGCCTGCGCCCGGACGTGCGCCGGTTGCCGCTGTTCGGGTTGGGCTGCGCCGGCGGTGCGGCGGGAGTGGGCAGGCTGCACGACTACCTGCGCGGCGCACCCGATGGCGTCGCGGCCCTGGTCTCCGTCGAGCTGTGCTCGCTCACCTTCCCCGCGGTCAGGCCGACCGTGTCGGGGTTGGTCGGGACGGCGATGTTCGGTGATGGCGCCGCCGCCGTGGTCGCCGTCGGCGACCGTCGCGCCGAGCAACTGAGTTCGGCCGGACCCGACATCCTCGATTCGAGCAGCCGGCTGTACCCCGAATCGCTGCACATCATGGGGTGGAACATCGGCTCCGCCGGAATGCAGCTGGTGATGTCTCCCGAACTGCCGAAGGTCATCGACCGGTACCTGGCCGACGACGTGACCCGGTTCCTCGCCGCGCATCAGCTCACCAAGGACGAGATCGGGGCCTGGGTGACTCACCCCGGCGGCCCCAAGGTCATCAACACCATCGCCAAGTGCCTCGAGCTGCCGCCGCAGGCGCATGAGCTGACCTGGCGCTCGCTCGGCGAAATCGCCAACCTGTCGTCGGCGTCGGTGCTGCACATCCTGCGGGACACCATCGCCAAACCGCCGCCCGGCGGGAGCCCCGGGCTGATGCTCGCGACGGGGCCCGGTTTCGGTTCCGAACTGGTGCTGCTGCGCTGGCACTGAGCGGGTAACTTCCGTCGAGATGCAGCGAAAAACCTAGGTAGCGCGACGGCCTTGTTTGGCTCACGGATCGGGATTCGCGGTGATCGCTGCGGGTTGACCTGTTGCTTCCCGGATTTGTCGGTGGTGGCTGCGATGATGACGTCATGTCTTCGACCGCATCCGCTGGCGCCGTGGTGGTGAGTCCTAGCGAGCGTCTTGAGGTGCTGTTCGAGGAGCTGGCGGAGTTGACCGGTCAGCGCAACGCGATTGATGGGCGCATCGTTGAGATCGTGGCCGAGATCGATTGCGACCAATTGTGCGGCGCCACCGGCGCGCGGTCGGTGCCGGCGTTGGTGGCCTGGAAGACCGGCTGCTCGACGGCAAATGCTCACACGATCAGCGGCATCGCGAGCCGGCTGCAGGAGTTCCCACGCTGCGTGGCGGGCATGCGCGAGGGTCGGCTGTCGCTGGATCAGGTCGGCGTCATCGCGGCGGGGGCCGGGGCGGGATCCGATGAGCACTACGCGCAGTTGGCGGCCAGTGCCACGGTCAATCAGCTGCGCACCGCGGTCAGGCTGGAACCGCGACCCGAACCCGAACCTCGGCCCGAGCCCGAGCGCTCGATTACCACGACCACCAACGAGCGGGGCAGCTGCTATCGGATCACACTTGGCCACCATGATGCCGCGACGTTCGACGCCGCCTTGGCGTCTCATCGTGATGCGCTGATCGCCGAATGGAAGCGCGATCACGGCGAGGGCCAGGGCGGTTGCGATCAGCGGCCCCCTTTGCCTACCACCGCCGACGCGTTTATGCGCCTGGTCGAGGCCGGATGGGACGCCGAGGCGGCCCGCCGGCCACACGGGCAGCACACCACCGTGGTGGTGCACCTCGACGTCGAGCGGCGCGCTGCCGCCCTGCATCTGGGTCCGCTGCTGCCCGACGCCGAACGCCGATACCTCACCTGTGATGCCACCTGTGAAGTCTGGTTCGAACGACATGGACAGGTTATTGGTGCCGGGCGGGCGACGCGGGTGATCAATCGGCGGCTTCGCCGCGCGCTCGAGCACCGCGACAGCATGTGCGCGGTTCCAGGTTGTGGTGCCACCCGTGGTCTGCACGCCCATCACATCCGACACTGGGAAGACGGCGGCCCCACCGAGTTGGCCAACCTGATACTGCTCTGCCCGTATCACCACCGGTTGCATCACCGGGGCGTCATCACCATCACCGGACCCGCCGATGCTCTGGCCGTCACCGACGACGCCGGCCGATTACTGAGCCCGGGATCGCTGGCGCGCCCACCGACGCAACCCCCGCCCGCGGTGGCGCCCTGCCCGGGACCTACCGGCGAGCGCGCCGACTGGTGGTGGTATGAACCCTTCCAACCCCAACCACCACCGACAACCAATTAACCTAGCCCGGTCACCACCGGCACTGTGTTGAAGTCTCAAATAGGTTGGGGCATAAAGGACTTCGTTCACACTATCCCGCGGACGCATCGCGGACATCGGGGCGGACAACCAAACGGCGCACCGCCGCCGACCCGCATCGCCATGGCCGGCCCTGAGCATCGGTTGCCGGCGGTGCGCACCTTCGTCGGTCGAGTCTGAGCCCGTCGGAAAGTTCGTTGCGCCTCGACACGCTCACGAACCCTATTGCCGCTCAAGGTTATTCGAGCTGCTCGGAGAGCTCCAGCCAACGGCCCTCGGTCGCGGCGACCTCGTCTTCGAGCGCGCGTAGCTCCTGGGTGAGCCGGGTGATGACGATATGGTCGGACTGGTCGTGTGAGGCGAGTTCGTTGTGTTTGTCCTTGATGCGGTCCGCCAGGCGCGCCAGCTGGCGGTCGGCGGCGGCCACCTCTTTCTCGGCGGCGCGGCGCTGGGCACCGGACATCGCCGGCTGCGACGGCCGCGACGGCCGCGACGGTTCGGTGGCCGCCTGGGCGGCGCGTTGCTCGGCCAGCCGCAGGTAGTCGTCGATGCCGCCGGGCAGGTGCCGCAGCCGGCCGTCGAGCACCGCGTACTGCTGATCGGTGACCCGCTCCAGCAGGTAGCGGTCGTGCGAGACGACGATCAGCGTGCCCGCCCAGGAGTCGAGCAGATCCTCCACGGCGGTCAGCGTGTCGGTGTCGATGTCGTTGGTCGGCTCGTCGAGCAGCAACACGTTGGGCTCCGCCAACAGCGTGAGCATCAGCTGCAACCGGCGCCGCTCGCCGCCGGAGAGGTCGGCCACCCGGGCGGACAGCTGGCCACGGCCGAAGCCGAGCCGCTCCAACAGCTGCGCCGGGCTGACCTCACGGCCGTCGACCTGGTAGTCGCCGCGCAGCCTGCCCAACACGTCGGCGATCCGGTCGTCGCTAACCGGGGCCAGCGCGTCGCCCTGCTGGTCCAGCACCGCCAGCCGCACCGTCTTGCCCCGTTTGACCCGCCCCGCATCCGGCGCGATGGTGCCGTCGATCAACCGCAGCAGGGTCGATTTACCGGCGCCGTTGGCGCCGACGATGCCGGTGCGTTCGCCGGGGGCGATCCGCCACTCGATGTCGCGCAACACCGGGCGGCCGTCAAACGAGACCGACACGTCGAGCAGGTCGATCACGTCCTTGCCGAGGCGGGCGGTGGCCAGCTTGGCCAACTCGACGGTGTTGCGCAGCGGCGGCACGTCGGCGATCAGCTGGTTGGCTGCCTCGATCCGGAACTTGGGCTTCGAGGTCCGCGCCGGCGCACCGCGGCGCAGCCATGCCAGTTCCTTGCGCATCAGGTTCTGCCGCTTGGCTTCGGTGGCGGCGGCCATCCGGTCCCGCTCGACGCGCTGCAGCACGTAGGCCGCGTACCCGCCGTCGAACGGCTCGACTATGCCGTCATGCACCTCCCACGTCGTGGTGGCGACCTCGTCGAGGAACCACCGATCGTGGGTGACCAGCAGCAGCCCGCCGGTGTTGGCCGCCCAGCGCTGCTTCAGGTGACCGGCCAGCCAGGTGATTCCCTCGATGTCCAGATGGTTGGTGGGCTCGTCGAGCGCGATGACGTCCCATTCGCCCACCAGCAGCCGGGCCAGCTGCACCCTCCGGCGCTGGCCGCCGGACAGCGTGGCAACCGTTGCGTCCCAACCGATGTCGGAGGCCAGCCCGGCGACCACATCGCGGACCCGCGCGTCACCGGCCCACTGGTGTTCGGCGGCATCGCCGACCAGTGTCCAGCCCACGGTGCGGTCCGGGTCCAGCGTGTCCGCCTGGCTCAGCGCGCCGACCCGCAGCCCGCTGCGCCGGGTGACCCGGCCGGAGTCGGGCTCTTGCTGCCCGGTGAGCAGCCGCAGCAAGCTGGACTTGCCGTCGCCGTTGCGCCCGACGATGCCGATGCGCGCGCCGTCGTTGATCCCGAGCGTGATCGACCCGAACACCACCTGAGTCGGATATTCCAGGTGTACGGCCTCGGCTCCGAGTAGGTGCGCCACCGGGCCGACCCTAGCGCGGTGACGATGCCGGCCGGTTGACGGCCGGAGGAGGAGGCGCGCGATGCGACCCTAGCGCGGTGACGATGCCGGCCGGTTGACGGCCGGAGGAGGAGGCGCGCCATCCGACGGTCCCGCTAGCCGAGGGTCAGCAGCGCCCGGTCCACCTGGCTTTGCGTTTCCGGTGACGCATTGTTGGCCATGGCGTCCAGGAAGCGGCCGGCGACGTCGCGCACCTTGAGGTTCTCCTCCTGGGAACGCCACACCAGGATGTCGAACGCACGCTCGGCGGAAATGCCGTAGGCGACCATCAACACGCCCTTGGCCTGCTCGATGCGGCCCCGGGCATCGGCCACCGCCGAGAGGACATTGGTGATGTCGGCGTGCAGCGAGTCGGTAACGTCGATGTAGAAGCCGGATGTGCCGGCCGGCGCACCGGTGCCGTCGACCATCCGATCGCCGGCGACGATCACGCAGTGGGTGCGTCCGGCGGTGTCGATGATGCGGTGCCGACTGCTGAACGGCTTTCCCTTCATCACCCGCTCCAGCACGGCCGCCACCCGCTCACGGTCGTCGGGGTGCTTGTGTCGCAGCAACAGTTCCGTGGTGGGCTCCACCTGTCCCGGCTGGTAGCCGTGCATGCGCGCCACCGCATCCGACCACTCCCAGCGATGGCCGTCCAGAAAAAACCGGAACCTGCCCACGCGCTGTGGGTCGCCGACACCCAGCACCGAGTCGACCGCGCTCAGGTCGCCTTCGTCGACGACGGCGGACGTGACGGCTGCACGACCCTCAACGGTTTCGTCATCGGAGTTCACTGTCATCGCGGGTTGCTCCATTCCCTTTTGTCAAAACCTTGGCGTATCGATTCCCGTTTCTGCGCGCGTCATGCCTGGCGGTACGAACGGGTGTGCTCAGGCCAGCCGGTACCGCTCGGCGTCGCTGGTTTTGAACTCCAGGCCGAAGCCCGGCCGGTGCTGGTCGGGCCGCAACGCGCCGCCCTCGGGCGAGAGGGCACCCTCGAAAAGCATGTGCTCGATGCGGTGGTGATCGTGGAAGTACTCCAGATGCCGCAGATTCGGGATGGCGGTGGCGACGTGAGCGTGCAGGTTGGGAGCGCAATGCCCGGAGACGTCCACGTTGCGGGCGGCGGCCACGGCGGCGGCGCGCAGCCAGTCGGTGATGCCCCCGCAGCGAGTGACGTCGATCTGCAGGCAGTCGACCGCGCCGGCGGCCAGCATCCTATTGAAATAGGCCAGGTCGTAGCCGTATTCACCAGCGGTGACGTCCGGGGTCACCTGGTCGCGGACCTCCCGTAGCCCGGCCAGGTCGTCGGAGGAGACGGGTTCCTCGAACCACGTGACACCGTGGTCGGCCATGGCGTGGGCCACCCGGATCGCCTGCTTGCGACGGTAGGCCCCGTTGGCGTCGACGTACAATTCGGTGTCTGATCCGATCACCTTGCGCGCCAGGGCGATTCGATCGAGGTCGCGTGTCACGTCGGCGCCCCATGATTCGCCGATCTTGATTTTGACGCGCGGGATCCTCCACTCCTCGACCCAGCGTTCGAGTTGGGCGCGGGTGGTGCGCTCGTCGTAGGTGGTGAAGCCGCCGCTGCCGTAGATCGGTACTTCGGCGTGCGCCATGCCGAGCAGCCGGCACACCGGCAGGCCCAGCAGCTTGCCCTTGAGGTCCCACAGTGCGGTGTCGATCGCCGAGATCGCGCACGACACCAGCCCGGGCCGCCCGTTGTTGCGCATCGCCCTGACCATCGCCTCCCACCGGGCGGGGATGTCGACGGCATCGTGTCCGGTGAGCGTGCCGGCGAGCGGCCCGTTGATCAGCTTGCCGCACGCGCCGTCGCCATAGGTGTAGCCGATTCCGCGCAGGCCGCCGGCCGCAACCTCGGCCAGCACCAGCGTGGTTGACGACCAGGGCAGGGTGCCGTCGGCTTCCGGTGCGTCGGTGGGGATTTCGTAGACCTGCGCCGAGACCCCGTCGATGGCCGCGTCGACTCGCGCGGCGGTTGTCATCGCGCCCACCGGCGGCCCGCGCGCGCCGCGAGCCACGCGCCGAGACCGGCGGCGCCCAGCGCGCCGGTGCCGCTGACGACCGGGTGTTGCGATGCCCACAGTTGCGGGCTGTGGGTGTGCGAGTTGTCGTCGAACTCGCCGCGGGCGCCATGATCGCTGCCCGGCTCCTGGTCGAGCGGCCGCCAGAGGTTGTCGGGCCGGCCGGCGCTGACGTGCTCCTTGGTCTGTTGCGAGTCGTATCCGGTGCGGCCGAGGTAGCGGTCCAGCAGCGGTGCGACGAACTTCTGCGCCAGCAGCGTCACCAGGGTGGAATCGCCGACCCAATATTGTTTGCGCCCTGGATGATCCGCGGCGTACAGCACCCCGCGTGCGGCGACCTCGGGCTGGTAGATCGGCGGCACCGGTTGGGGATGGCGGGGCAGCCGGGACAGCACCCAGGAGAACTGCGGGGTGTTGACCGCGGGCATCTGGACCACGGTGATGCGCACCTTCGAGCTCTCGTGGAATAGTTCGCAGCGCACCGATTCGGTGAACCCGTTGATGGCGTGTTTGGCGCCGCAGTAGGCGGACTGCAGCGGGATGGATCGCTGACTGAGCGCGGAACCGACCTGGACGATGGTGCCGCGGTTGCGGGGGCGCATCTTGGCCAGCGCCGCCATGGTGCCGTGCACGTAGCCGAGGTAGGCGACCTCGGTCACGCGCTTGAACTCCTCGGCGCTGATTTCGCTGAATGGCGCGAACACCGAGGTGAACGCGACGTTGACCCAGACGTCGATGGGACCGAACGCGGCTTCGGCCTCGTCGGCGGCCGCGACGACGGCCGCGTGGTCGGCCACGTCGGTCGGGATGGCGAGCGCCTTGCCGCCGCCGGCTTCGACGTCGCGGGCGGCGCCTTCCAGCCCCGCGGCGCCGCGGGCGAGCAGGGCGACGTTCGCGCCGCGCTGCCCGAACTGCTGGGCGGTCGCGCGGCCGATGCCGGCGCTGGCCCCGGTGATCACCACTGTTTGAGTCATTGCGGAAATCCCTTTCGCTCGGTCCGGATGTCAGACACCCGATCAGTCATGGTGGGCGGCATCGTCGGTGAGGGTGGCCGTGCATTCCAGCATCAGCGCGTGGGTGAACGCCTGGGGCAGGTTGCCGCGCAGCTGGCGCTGCCGCACGTCGTATTCCTCGCAGAACAGGCCCGGCGGCCCACAGGCGGTGCGGTTGCGTTCGAACCAGCGCATCGCGCAATCGGCATGGCCCAGTTGATGTTCGGCCAGCGCCATCATGAATCCGCAGAGCAAGAAGGCGCCCTCGGCGTCGCCGAGGTTGCGCTCGTCGTGCCGGAAGCGGTAGACGAACCCGTCGTCGGTGAGTTCCCGGCGGACGGCGTCCAGGGTGGCCCTGGTCCGGGGGTCGTCGGCGGGCACGGCGCCGCGGACCGGGGGCAGTACCAGCGATGCATCGACCCCGGGGAGCCGCGGGCTGCGTTGCCAATAGCCGTGCGGGTGCAGGCTTTCCGACGCGGTCGCGGCGAGGATCGCATCGGCCAGCGAAGCGCAGGCGGCAACCTCCGGACCGCCGCCGGCCAGCTTCGCGACGGCGCGTAACCCCGCCACACAGGCCAGGCGGGACTGTGTCCAGTGCTCGTCGTCGATTTCCCAGACGCCGGCATCCGGCTCGCGCCAGCGCTTTTCGATGGCCTGTATCGCGGTCTGCGCCGCGCGCCAGCCGTCGGCGTCGAGCCGGTCGGCGGTGCCCGCCGTGGCCAGTAGCTGCAGCGCCTCGCCGAAGACATCAAGCTGGAATTGCTGGTTGACCCAGTTGCCGATCTTGTCGGTGCCGCCGGGGTAACCGGGCAGGTCGAGGGTTTTCTCGCTGGGCACGGCGCCACCGGTGACGGTGTAGGCGGGTTTGAGATCGGGTCCGTCCTCGAGCAGCCGGGCGCCGACGAATTCCACCGCCCGGTCGAGGAGCTCGGTCGTGCCGACGGCGGCAGCGGCCATGCCGGCGTACACCTGATCGCGGATCCAGGCATAGCGGTAGTCGTAGTTCTGGTTGGTGTGCGCGCGTTCGGGCAGGCTCATCGTGGCGGCCGCGACCATTCCGCCGCCGCTGCTGGTCAGCCCGCGCAGCACCGCGTAGGAGTTTCGCCCGTCGCGGGGAGCGATGGTGCAGTTCAGCTCGGGAACGCTGCGCTGCCAGGCGGCGCTGGTGGCTTCCCAGGCGAGGTCGGGGTCCGGCGGCCGCTCGGGCAGCGTGTGTTCGGACAGCTCCAGCACCAGGTCGTGTTGCCGGCCCTCCTCGAGCGTGATCTCGCAGGTGAGTAGCTCGCCCTGCTGCCGGGCCGCTCGAACGGGGCGGGCGTCGCAACCGGCCTGCCAGCGCCAGTGCAGCCGTCCCGAGCGGCCGCTCCACACCCCGTCATCCACGGTCGGCTTGCCCGGGGCGTGGTGGCCGAACCCGGCGCTCGGTGCCAGCAGCACCCGCACCCGCGCCGTCCCGCGGCAGCCGGTGAGGCGCCGCAGCAACACCGCCCGGTCAGGGTCGCCCGGAAAGGCCAGTGCGGCGCGGCATTCCACGATGCCGTCGCGAGTGATCCAGCGGGTCCGCCAGATCAGGGTGCCCGGCTCGTAGTAGCCGCCCCAT
>NZ_JAICZA010000118.1 GCF_025933915.1 Mycobacterium sp. | reverse complement strand
GCTTCGCCCCCGCCGGCGTTGATCTTGCCGACGATGTCCTCGAGCTTCTCGACGCGGCGGGCGCCCAGGGCGACGGGGAAGCCGTGGGCCGCGAGTTCGATAGCGGTGGCCTCTCCGATGCCGGAGGAGGCGCCGGCCACGATGGCGGGGCGGCGTTCGGGCAACGGGTCAAAGCGGGGCATTCAGCGGACCTCCACGCTCATGGGTAGGTGGGCGAATCCGCGGACATTGCTGGAGTGGACGCGGACGGCGTTGGCCTCGTCCACCTCGTAGCCGCGGATTCGCTTGAACAACTCGGTGAGCGCAACCCGGGCTTCCATCCGCGCCAGATGCGCGCCTAAGCAGAAGTGTGCGCCGCTACCGAAACTCAATAGTTTGGGCCCGATTTCGCGCCCGATCACATAATCGTCGGGGTTGTCGAAGACCCGCTCGTCACGTTGTCCCGAACCGGGCAACAGCAGCAGGACGTCGCCGTCGGGAATGGTGGTGTCGTAGAGGGTGAGCTCGCCGGACACGGTGCGGGCCAGGATCTGGCTGGAGGTGTCGTAGCGCAAGGTCTCCTCGACCCACAGTGGTACCCGAGACAGATCGTCGTAGACCGGGGCCAGTTGATCCGGGTTCTTGTAAGCCCAAAAAGCAGCATTGGCAAGCAGTTTGGTAGTGGTCTCGTTTCCAGCGATCACCATCAGGAACATGAATCCGAGCACCTCGTCATCGCTGAGCCGGTCGCCGTCGATCTCGGCTTCCAGCAGCGCCGACGTCAGATCGTCCGTCAGCTGCTTACGCCGCTCGGCCACCATCCCCTGGTAGTAGACGATGAGGTTGAGGGAGGCCTCGACGGCCTCCGGCGGCACGTCGGTGACGCCCTCCTCGCGGTGCATGACGCCGTCGGCCCAGGCCCGGACCTGATCTCGGTCCGGCTCGGGGACACCCATCAGCTCGGAGATGACGTCCATGGGCAGCTTGCCGGCGAATTCGTCGACATAGTCGACATTCCCGTTCTCGGCCTTGTCCAGCAGTGTGTCGAGATGCTGCGTCGCGATCTCGGTGACCCGGGGTTCGAGTTCGCGAATCCGGCGCGGGGTGAAGCCTTTTGAGACCAGCGTGCGCAACCGCAGGTGGGCGGGATCGTCCATCGCGAGAAAGCTCATCGTCTTGCTGGCGTGCGGACCGCGCGACGCCGGATCCAGCGAGACGCCGTACTTGTTGGACAGCGTGGTGCTGTTGCGAAATCCCTGCAGCACATCTTGATGCCGTGACAGCGCCCAGAACTTCAGTTCCTCATTGCGATACAGCGGGGCCTCGTCGCGAAGGCGCTTGTAGTACGGGTACGGATCCTCGTGGAAGTCGTAATCGTAGGGATCCAGGACCAGCTCGTGGTCGCCAACATGGACGGTCATCGCTTAGGTTCCTACCTCTGTCTCTTGGCTTGTGTCTCGGGCGCCGGTCAGGATCAGCCGCACCACGTAGGCCAGCCGGTCGGCGATCTCGCGGTAGCTGAACTCCCCGCTGCCGCCCTGGACCAGCGCGCCGAAAAACGCCATCTCCAACGCGGACACGGTGGTGGGATCGGCGTTGGGGCCCATCGCGGACGTGATCCGGCGGTGGATCTCCACGCCGATTCGGTCGCGGGCGGCACGCACCGCGGGGTCGGCCCCGCCGCTGAGCAAGGCCGTCGTGCAGGCGGCGCTGACTTCGGGCTCGTCGGCGACCACCAGGGCCAGATGACGCAATACCTGTTCCACCCTGGTGGGCATCGGGTCGTTGACGTCGGTGAAGAAGGGGACCTGCCGCACCAGGTCCAGGTAAACCTCGGCGATCAGATGATTCTTCGACGAGAAGTAGGTGTAGGCGGTCGCCGGCGCGACCTTAGCGCGGGCCGCCACCGCGCGCACGGTCAGGTCGGCGTAGGACTTTTCGCGCAGCGTTTCGATGCCGGCGGCGAGTACCTTGCGGAAGGTCTCCTCTTGGCGCCGGTTGCGCGGCGGCTGACCGGTCTGGCGGTCGGCATCGCTAGTGATCGCCAATGCATCGCTGGACACATGTCCAAGCTAATGGATGGGGTCGGCGCGAAGCAAGTCCGATCCGGAAACATATCGCTTAATCTGCGAGTTTACGGCGCTTTCGGCCGCCTATCGAGATCGGCCCTTGCACCGCCGATGACCAGGCGGCTATGGTTCGATCGGACGATATCGGACAACTGTCCACTAGATTGGCGTGCCGGGTTGGCCGCACACAGACGGGAGCGGGACATGGCCTTGTTGGCCGACGGCGTTAGCGAACTCTTCATCGACGGCAAGATGTCGGCCGGGAGTGCCGGCACCTTCCCCACGATCAATCCGGCGACCGAGGAAGTGCTGGGCGTCGCCGCCAACGCCGACGCTGCCGACATGGACCGCGCGATCGACGCCGCGCGGCGCGCCTTCGACGAGACGGACTGGTCGCGCAACACCGACTTGCGGGTGCGTTGCGTGCGGCAACTGCGCGAGGCGATGCAGCAGCACCTCGAAGAGCTGCGCGATCTGACCATCGCCGAAGTCGGCGCACCGCGAATGCTCACCAGCATCGCTCAGCTCGAAGTCCCGGTCAACGACCTGGCGTTCGCCGCGGATACCGCCGAATCCTACGAATACAACCAGGATCTCGGTGAGGCGTCGCCGATGGGTATCCCCACTAGGCGCACCGTCGCCCGTGAGGCCGTCGGCGTCGTCGGCGCCATCACCCCGTGGAACTTTCCCCACCAGATCAACCTCGCCAAGATCGGGCCCGCGCTGGCCGCCGGCAACACCGTCGTCCTCAAGCCCGCCCCGGACACCCCCTGGTGCGCCGCCGTGCTGGGGGAACTCATCGCCGAGCACACCGACTTTCCGCCCGGTGTCATCAACATCGTCACCTCGGACGACCACGGCGTAGGCGCGCTGCTGTCGAAAGACCCTCGGGTCGACATGGTTTCGTTCACCGGCTCGACAGCCACCGGCCGCAGCGTGATGGCCGACGGCGCGGCGACCATCAAGAAGGTCTTCCTCGAGCTGGGCGGTAAGTCGGCGTTCATCGTCCTCGACGACGCCGATTTGGGCGGTGCGGTGAGCATGGCGGGGTTCTCGGTGTGCATGCATGCGGGGCAAGGCTGCGCGATCACCACCCGGCTGGTGGTGCCGCGGGCGAAGTATGACGAAGCCGTCTCCATCGCGGCCGCAACGATGGGCGGTATCAAGGCCGGCGACCCCACAGACCCCGGAACCATCTGCGGGCCAGTGATTTCGGCGCGCCAGCGGGACCGGATACAGGGCTACCTCGACTCGGCGATCGCCGAGGGCGGCACGTTCGGCTGCGGTGGCGGCCGGCCGGCCGACCCTGAAGTCGGGTTCTTCATCGAGCCGACGGTGATCGTGGGGCTGGGCAACGACGCCCGTTGCGCGCGTGAGGAGATCTTCGGCCCGGTCCTGACGGTGATTCCGCACGACGGTGACGACGACGCCGTCCGCATTGCCAACGACTCGCCATACGGCCTGTCGGGCACCGTCTTTGGGGCTGACCCGGATAGGGCCGCCAGGGCTGCCGCGCGGGTCCGCGCGGGCACGATCAATGTCAACGGCGGCGTGTGGTACTCGGCCGATGCGCCATTCGGCGGTTACAAGCAGTCCGGAAACGGTCGCGAGATGGGCCTGGCCGGTTTCGAGGAGTACCTGGAAACCAAAACTATTGCGACAGCGATCAACTAGAGGAGCTTGCGAGCATGCGATTCGAGAACAAAGTCGGCATCGTCACCGGATCCGGGGGCGGCATCGGGCAGGCGTACGCCGAGGCGCTGGCCCGTGAGGGCGCGGCGGTGGTGGTCGCCGACATCAACGCCGAGGCCGCCGAGGCGGTCGCCAAGCAGATCGCCGGTGACGGTGGAACCGCCATCAGCATTCCGGTCGACGTGTCCGATCCGGCATCGGCCAAGGAGATGGCCGACCGCACGCTGGCCGAATTCGGCGGCATCGACTACCTGGTCAACAACGCCGCGATCTTCGGCGGCATGAAGCTGGACTTTCTGCTCACCATCGACCCGGAGTACTACAAGAGGTTCATGAGCGTGAACCTCGACGGGGCCTTGTGGTGCACGCGTGCGGTGTACAAGAAGATGGCCAAGCGCGGCGGCGGGGCGATCGTCAACCAGTCGTCCACCGCCGCCTGGCTGTACGCGAACTACTACGGCCTGGCCAAAGTCGGGCTCAACGGCCTGACGCAGCAACTTTCCCGCGAGCTGGGTGGCCAGAAGATCCGGATCAACGCGATCGCGCCGGGCCCCATCGACACGGAGGCCAACCGGACCACGACGCCCAAGGAGATAGTCGACGATATCGTCAAGGGTCTGCCGTTGTCGCGGATGGGGACCCCCGAGGACCTGGTCGGCATGTGCCTGTTCCTGCTGTCCGACGAGGCGTCGTGGATCACCGGGCAGATATTCAATGTCGACGGCGGACAGATAATCCGGTCATGAGTCAAGAATATGCGCGCCTCGGCTACATTGGGCTGGGCAATATGGGCGCTCCGATGGCCACGAAGATGACCGAATGGCCCGGCGGGGTAACGGTTTACGACATTCGGACCGAGGCGATGACCCCGCTGGTCGAAAAGGGCGCCGGCCTGGCCGACAGCGTCGCCGACATTGCAGTCGCCGCCGACATCATCCACATCACCGTGCTCAACGACGCCCAGGTGCGCGAGGTCGTCGGCGAACTGACGGCGCACGCCAAGCCCGGCACGGTCATCGCGATCCATTCGACCATCAGCGACACCACCGCGGTCGAACTCGCGGCCGAGCATAAGCCGCGGGGCATCCACATCGTCGACGCGCCGGTCAGTGGTGGGGCGGCCGCCGCCGCGAAGGGCGAACTTGCCACCATGGTGGGCGCCGACCGTGAGGTGTACGAGCGGATCAAGCCGGCATTCAAACACTGGGCCTCGATGGTCGTCCACGCCGGTGAGCCGGGTGCGGGGACGCGAATGAAGCTGGCCCGCAACATGTTGACATTCACCTCTTACGCGGCGGCGTGCGAGGCCATGAAGCTGGCCGAGGCGGCGGGCCTGGACCTGCAGGCGCTGGGCCGGGTGGTGCGCCACACCGATGCGCTCACCGGAGGTCCGGGCGCCATCATGGTTCGTGAGGACATGAAAGACCTCGAGGCGGACAACTTCCTGTACGAGCCGTTCTTGCACACCCGCGGCCTGGGGGAGAAGGATCTGAGCCTGGCGCTGGCACTGGGCGAGGCGGTATCGGTCGACCTGCCGCTGGCCCAAGTGGCCTATGAGCGGCTGGCCGCCGGCCTCGGCGTACCGCACACACAGAAAGAGACGTAATGGACGAACTGCGCCGCAACGGCCTCGAGAAGATGAACGAGGTCTACGGCTGGGAGATGCCCAACATCGAGGGCGACGCGTACTTCGACCTGACCGTCGATCACCTGTTCGGCAGCATCTGGACGCGCCCGGGATTGTCGATGCGCGACAAGCGCATCATGACGCTGACGGCCGTGACCGCGATCGGGAATCGCGACCTCGCCGAGATTCAGATCAACGCCGCGCTCCTCAACGGCGAACTCACCGAGACCGAACTGAAGGAGATGGCCGTCTTCCTCACCCACTACCTGGGCTTCCCCCTGGGTTCGGCGCTCAACGGCGCGGTCGACGCCGTCGTGGCCAAGCGCAAGAAGGCCGCGGCAAAAGGGGCCGGAGAAGACAAGAAGGCCAACGTGGATGCCGCGTTGAAGATGCACTCGGGCGGCGAGAGCGATTGACAGGTGGGCTCGCCGGTGATCCGGCGGCCGAGGCCAGGCGCTGTCGGCGCGCGGCGGGTGCCCGGCTAGTCTGACGTGTCGTGCGCGTCCTGGTGATCGGTTCCGGTGCCCGTGAGCATGCGCTGCTGCTGGCGCTGCGCAAAGACCCGCAAGTCACGGGACTGGCCATCGCCCCGGGCAACGCCGGCACCGCCCGGCTGGCCGAGCAGCACGACGTCGACGTCACCTCGGCATCCGATGTCGTCGCCCTGGCGCGCGGGGTGCGCGCCGACCTGGTGGTCATCGGTCCCGAGGTACCGCTGGTCCTCGGGGTGGCCGACGCGCTGCGGTCCGCAGGCATCGTCTGCTTCGGCCCCGGCAAGGACGCCGCCTGCATCGAGGGTTCCAAGGCGTTCGCCAAAGAGGTCATGGCCGCGGCTGGGGTTCGCACCGCGACCAGTGAAATCGTCGACAGCCCCGCGCTTTTAGACGCCACCCTGGACCGTTTCGGTCCGCCCGCCGGGGATGCGGCCTGGGTGGTGAAGGACGACCGCCTGGCGGCCGGCAAGGGCGTCGTGGTGACCGCGGATCGCGGTGTCGCGCGAGCGCATGCCGCCGGACTGCTCGAGGCCGGCCACCCGGTGCTGCTCGAGTCGTACCTGGACGGCCCAGAGGTGTCGCTGTTCTGCGTCGTCGATGGTGAGACCGTGGTGCCGCTGCTCCCGGCGCAGGACTTCAAGCGCGCCGGCGACGGCGACCACGGACCCAACACCGGTGGCATGGGCGCCTACGCGCCGGTCCCCTGGCTTCCCGACGAGGTGTATCGCGATGTGGTCAGCAACATCGTCGAACCCGTTGCGGCCGAGATGGTTGCGCGTGACTGCCCGTTCAGCGGACTGCTATATGCCGGCCTTGCGATCACCTCGAACGGACCCGCAGTGATCGAATTCAACTGCCGCTTCGGCGATCCCGAGACGCAGGCGGTGCTGGCGCTGCTGGAATCCCCGCTCGGGCAGCTGCTGTACGCGGCGGGTAGCGGCAAGCTGGCGGAGTTCGGCGAGCTGCGCTGGCATGACGGTGCCGCGGTGACGGTGGTGCTGGCGGCGGAGAACTATCCCGGGCGTCCTCGTGTGGGCGACGTCATCGTCGGCTCGGAGGCCGACGGGGTGCTGCACGCCGGAACGTCGCGGCGCGAGGACGGCGAAATCGTTTCGTCGGGTGGTCGGGTGCTGTCGGTAGTGGGAACCGGCGCCGACCTCTCGGCCGCGCGGACCAAAGCGTATGACGTTATTCGTTCGATTCGGTTGCCGGGCAGTCATTTCCGAAGCGATATCGCCCAGTTGGCGGCCGAAGGTCAGATCCGCGTCTAGAAGGCGTCTAGAAAGCGACTGCCTGGCTGTCGCGGCGCGGATCGCTGGCCGCCAAATAGCCCTCCTCGAGTCGCCAGATCGCCTGGCAGCTGCCGAATTGGTTATAGTCGTCGACGGCAACAAGATCGTGTCCGCGCCCCCGCAACTCGTCCAGCGTCGAGCCCGGGAAACCCTTTTCGCAACTGACCTGCAAACCCTGCACCCACCGGAACCTCGGACCGTCGCACGCCGCCTGCGGGTTCTGCCCATGGTCGGCGATGCGCACCATCACCTGCACATGGCCCTGCGGCTGCATCATCCCGCCCATCACGCCGAAGCTCATGACCGGGGCTGCGTCCTTGGTCACGAAGGCCGGAATGATGGTGTGATAGGGGCGCTTGTTCGGGCCCACGATGTTTGGATGGCCCTGGACGGCAGTGAAATTCGCCCCGCGGTTTTGCAGCGCGATTCCGGTGCCCGGCACCACCACACCGGAACCGAACCCCATGTAATTCGACTGGATCATCGAGACCATCACTCCCGCGGCGTCGGCCGCGGTCAGGTAGACGGTTCCGCCCGACGGGGCCCCCGCCGAGACCGGCTTCGCCCGTGCGCGGTCGATCAGTGCGGCCCGTTGCGCCAGGTACTCCGTGTCCAACAGTCGTTCCGGCCGTAGCGGCATGTGTTCGATATCGGCGAGGTAGGCCTGGGCGTCGGCGAACGCGAGCTTAACCGCTTCGATCTGCAGGTGCACGCTGTCGGCGGAATCGGCCGGCAACGAAGCCATGTCGAACTGCTCGAGAATGCCGAGGGCGATCAGCGCGACGATCCCCTGACCGTTGGGCGGAATCTCGTGCACGGTGTAGCCCCGGTAGCCGCCGTCGACGGTGCCCACCCAGTCGGCACGGTGAGCCGCGAGGTCGCTGCCCCGCATGACACCGTCGTTGGCCGACGCGTGCGCCTCGAGTTTGGCGGCCAGTTCCCCGCGATAAAACGCCTCGCCGTTGGTGGCGGCGATTGTCTCGAGTGTGGCCGCATGATCGGGCAGGCTGAATCGCTCACCGGGTTTCGGCGCCCTCCCCCCGGGCAGAAACGCCTCGGCGAAACCCGGCTGCTTCTCGAACAGCGGCGCCTGCGCCGCCCACTGGTCTGCCACCGTTGGCGAAACCAGAAAACCGTTGCGGCCGTAGGAGATCGCGGGTTCGAAGAGCCGCTCGAAGGGCAGCTTGCCGAACTTGGCATGCAGTTCGGTCCACGCCGACACGGCCCCCGGAACCGTCACCGAATTCCACCCGAGCAGTGGAACGGCTTCTCCGCCAAAGTATTCCGGAGTCCACCCCGCCGGCGAGCGGCCCGACGCGTTGAGCCCGTGCAATCGCTTGCCATCCCACACGATGGCAAAGGCGTCCGCGCCGATACCGTTGGAAACCGGCTCCACGATCGTCAGCGTGATGGCCGTGGCGATCGCCGCGTCCACCGCGCTGCCGCCCTCGGCGAGCATCCGCAGGCCCGCCTGGGCGGCAAGCGGTTGCGATGTGCACACGACGTTTTCCGCGAGCACCGGTTTGCGTGGCCAGGCGTACGGAAGGTCCCAACCGAAATCTGCGGTCACGTCCGCGAGCGTAACGCGGCTGCGAATTTCGGCGCGATTCTTCGCTGTGGCGTTACGGTCGCGGCCGACGATCAGGCCGTCAGCAGCGGTGCCATCCACGTCAGTTCGGCCGGCAACTGCGAACTCCAGAACTCGGGGTTGTGCCCGCCGGGGGAGAAACCGCCCGCCGGCGGATGGGGCAGCTGCGCGACGAACTGCTTTGTCGCAGCGTAAAACGGATCGCTGTCGCCACAATCCACCCGGATGGGGATCGACGCCAGCGCGGGCATCCCGAACACCGAGTTCGCCGCGAAATCGTCCGGCCCGTCGAACGCACCCGGGGCGGCGGCGCCGGAGGACAGCCACAGCGCCGGGCTCACCGCGCAGATCGCCGCGGTGCGGCCGGCGCCGAGCCGGCCGCCAAGCAGCAGCGCGCCGTAGCCACCCATCGACCAGCCCAGGAACGCCACGCGCGAGGTATCCAGATTCTGGTTCCCCAGCATGGGGATGAGCTCGTCGAGCACCATCGCCCCGCTGTCCTCGCCGGAAGACCGCTTGTGCCAATAGCTGCCGCCACCGTCGACGGCAACCACCGCGAACGGCGGCAGCCCCGCGTCGACGGCCTGCGCCAAGCCCTGCTCGACGCCGCCGGCCATCACGGTGGAGGCGTCGCTGCCCTTGCCATGCAGCGCGATCACCGGTCGTAGCGGCCGGGTCTGGCCCGGCGGACGCGCGATGGCCCAATTAGTGTTCGCGCCGCCGCGCGCGGCCGATACGAAGGAACCGGTGACCATGGTGGGCGCCGGCGCCGACGGGGGCGCCGGATCACGAGGGGCGCTCGGCGCCGGCGCGAACGGTATCTGGGAGCCTGCCTTCGATACGGGCGCGGAAACCGGCGTGGCGTGAGATGTCCGAGGCTGTAACAAAATGTCGAGCCCGTAGGCGCCGACGGCGCCGAGGGCCGCGCCGGCGCCGAGACCGAGCACGGCGCGGCGGCTCAAGTCGGGCATGCGGGCCATCATGCCATGTTCGTTTGGCGGGCCGTTTGGCGGAAATGGCAATGCAGTACCACTTTGGCTGGCACGATGGCTACTCGTGACTGCAGCGGTTACTCCGAAAGGAGAACGTCGACGGTACGCGCTTGTCAGCGCCGCCGCCGAGCTGCTTGCTGAGGGCGGGTTCGAAGCGGTGCGGCACCGGGCGGTCGCCGGGCGGGCCGGATTGCCGTTGGCGTCCACCACCTATTACTTCTCCTCCCTCGACGATCTGATCGCGCGCGCGGTCGAACACACCGCGATGATCGAAGTGGCACAGCTTCGGTCGCGGGTCACCGCGTTGTCTCGGCGGCGCCGGGGGCCGGAAACCATCGCCGAGGTGTTGGCGGACCTGCTCGTCGGGGACGTGTCCGGCCCGGGACTCACCGATCAACTGATATCGCGCTATGAGCGGCAGATCGCGTGCACCCGCCTGCCCGCGTTGCAAGAGACCATGCGCCGCAGCCTGCGTCAGCGCGCCGAGGCGGTGGCGGAGGCCATCGAGCGCTCGGGCCGCTCGGTGCACATCGATCTGGTGTGCACGCTGATCTGCGCGGTCGACGGTTCGGTGGTGTCGGCCCTGGTGGAGGGACGGGATCCGCGCGCGGCGGCCCAGGGGGCGGTGGTCGATCTCATCGAGGTGCTGGCGCCCATCGATCAGCGCCCTGTGCAGATCTGAGGCCGCGGCGGCCGGACCGGGCTGGGCGACAGCGACGGCGTCACGATGTATCCGGTGTCGAGGTCGCCGTAGATCGTCACCTGGGCCGGGCGTCGCTGCGCATACAGCGCCACATAGGCGCAGACGACGGCATCGATGGGATCTTCGGCGCGGCGCAGCTCGCTTTTGCGTTGGGCGGTCGCCACGGCCCGCCGCAGCGCGAGCCAGCCGTCGTGTGCGGCGACACGCAGGGGGATCGGGGCCTGCGCGAGCCGTTCGAGGCCGTCCATCAGCAGCACCAGCTCGGATTTGAGCCCGTCGACGCTGCGGCCCGGTTTTGCCTTGTATTTCAGGGTCCGCTCCAATCGGAACAGCGCGACGGTCGCCGCATGCGGGTACACCTCGATGGCGCGACGCGTGACCGGCGACCGCGGATCCAGATCGAGGCCCAGCGCCGCGGCCAGGCGGCCCCCGCGCGGGCCGTTGGCGAATTCGGGTTTTCCGGTGTTGCAGGGGTGGGCCCCGGCCTCGAACCTGCGGAAGTCGCGGTTGAGCGCGGTCTCGGCGGGACGCTGGCCCGTCGGGTTGTTCACCACCAGCGGCGCATCGAAGCCGACCAGGCAATCGCCCCGCACGTAGGGGCGCAGCGCGGCCAGGATTTCGTGGTCGTCGCGGACCGCGCCCACGCTCACCAAATCGCCGGCGGGGTCGACGACGGCGACGCCGGTCGGGTTACGGCCCGCCCAGGCGAGGTCGACACCGGCGAAGTACATCCGCACAGGGTATGACCGCGACCGTAAGCTGTGTGTTCGTGAGGACCAAGTGAGCATTCCGAATGTGCTGGCCGCCCGGTACGCCAGTGCCGAGATGGTCGCGATCTGGTCGCCCGAGGCCAAGATCGTCGCGGAGCGGCGGCTGTGGCTCGCGGTGCTGCGCGCACAGGCGGAGCTGGGCGTTGCGGTGCCTGACGAAGCGATCGCCGACTACGAGCGTGTGCTCGAGGACGTCGATCTGGCTTCGATCGCGGATCGTGAACGCGTCCTGCGCCACGACGTCAAGGCCCGCATTGAGGAATTCAATGCGCTGGCCGGTCACGAGCAGGTGCACAAAGGCATGACCAGCCGGGATCTGACCGAGAACGTGGAGCAGCTGCAGATCCGGCGTTCGCTGGAGCTGGTCTTCGCTCACGGGGTGGCGGTCGCGGCGCGGCTTGCCGAGCGGGCCGTGGCCTATCGCGACCTGGTGATGGCCGGACGCAGTCACAATGTCGCGGCCCAGGCCACCACGTTGGGCAAAAGGTTCGCCTCGGCGGCCCAGGAGACGCTGATCGCGTTGACCAGGCTGCGGGAGCTGATCGATCGTTACCCGTTGCGCGGCATCAAAGGACCGATGGGCACGTCGCAGGACATGCTCGACCTGCTGGACGGCGACGCGGCCAAGCTCGCCGAACTCGAGCGGCGTATCGCCCAATTCTTGGGCTTTGCAACGGTTTTGACCAGCGTCGGGCAGGTGTATCCCAGATCGCTGGACCACGACGTGATTTCGGCGCTGGTGCAGGTGGGTGCGGGACCATCCTCGATGGCGCACACCATCCGGCTGATGGCCGGGCACGAGCTGGTCACCGAGGGATTCGCGCCGGGTCAGGTTGGTTCGTCGGCGATGCCGCACAAGATGAACACCCGCAGCTGCGAACGGGTCAATGGCCTGCAGGTGGTGCTGCGCGGCTACGCCTCGATGGCCGCCGAACTGGCGGGCGCGCAGTGGAACGAGGGCGACGTGTTCTGCTCGGTGGTGCGCCGGGTGGCGCTGCCGGACAGCTTCTTTGCCGTCGACGGGCAGATCGAGACCTTCTTGACGGTGCTCGACGAGTTCGGCGCCTATCCGGCGGTGATCGGTCGCGAGCTGGACCGCTATCTGCCGTTCCTGGCCACCACCAAGGTGTTGATCGCCGCGGTGCGCGCCGGCATGGGCCGCGAGGCCGCGCATCACGTGATCCGCGAACACGCGGTGGCGACGGCGCTGGCCATGCGGGAACGCGGGGCCGAGCCCGATCTGCTGGATCGGCTGGCCGCCGACGAGCGGCTGCCGCTGGACCAAGCGGCTCTGGACGCCGCGCTGGCCGACAAGGGGGCGTTCACCGGTGCCGCCGGTGACCAGGTGGACGAGGTGGCGGCGCTGGTGGACGCGCTGGTGAGCCGCTACCCCGATGCGGCCAAATACGTTCCCGGTGCGATCCTGTGACTCTGGCGGGCGCACTCTCGAGGATCGACTTCACCGATCTGGACAACTTCGCCAACGGATTTCCGCACGACCTGTTCGCCATCCATCGGCGGGAGGCGCCGGTGTACTGGCACGCACCAACCGACAACACCCCGGACGGTGAGGGCTTCTGGTCGGTCGCCACCTACGCGGAAACCCTTGAGGTTCTCAAGGATCCGGTGACGTACTCGTCGGTCACCGGTGGCGAACGGCCGTACGGCGGCACATTGTTGCAGGACCTGGCGATCGCCGGCCAGGTGCTCAACATGATGGACGACCCGCGGCACTCGCAGATCCGGCGGCTGGTCAGTTCCGGGCTGACGCCGCGGATGACCCGTCTGGTGGAAGACGATCTGCGGACCCGGGCACGCCGGCTGCTGGACGCGGTGGTGCCGGGCGAGCCGTTCGACTTCCTGGTCGACATCGCGGCCGAGCTGCCGATGCAGATGATCTGCATCCTGCTGGGAGTACCTGAATCCGAACGGCATTGGTTGTTCGAGGCGATCGAGCCGCAGTTCGATTTCGGTGGTTCGCGCAAGGCGTCCCTGTCGCAGCTTTCACTCGAAGAAGCCGGGTCGCGAATGTATGACTACGGTCGACAGCTGATCGCATCCAAGCGTGACAAACCGTCCGATGACATGTTGTCGGTCGTGGCGAACGCCATGCTCGACGACTCGGACGGGGATGATGCGTCGACCCTTTCCGACCTCGAGCTGTACCTGTTCTTCAGCCTGCTGTTCAGTGCCGGCGCGGAGACCACCCGCAACGCGGTCGCGGGCGGGCTGCTGGCGCTCGCCGATCATCCATCGCAATTACGTTCTCTGCGTGGGGATCTCGGTGCGTTACCCACCGCCGTGGAAGAGATGGTGCGGTGGACCTCGCCCTCGCCCTCGAAACGGCGCACCGCCACCCGCGACGTCACGCTCGGTGGCCAGTCGATCAAGGCCGGGCAGAAGATACAGATCTGGGAGGGATCGGCGAATCGCGACGCCAGTGTCTTCGACGGCGCCGACGAATTCGATATCGCGCGGAAACCCAATCCGCACCTGGGATTCGGTCAGGGCGTGCACTATTGCCTGGGTGCCAACCTGGCGCGGCTGGAGCTGCGGGTGCTGTTCGAGGAGCTGCTCTGTCGGTTCGGCACGGTGCGGGTGGTCCGGCCGGTCGAATGGGCCCGCAGCAACCGGCATACCGGCATCCGGCACCTCGTCGTGGAACTACGCGAAGAACAGTGACGATCCGGTTCTCCGATATCGAGCCCACACCCGATGTGTTCGCTGCGGTGATGGCCACCGGAATCTTGTCGATCGGCGCGAAAAACCACGGGTACCGGTTGATCAGCGACACGATGGGCGTCATCGCCACGCTCGGGCTGGTGCTGCTGGTCGCCCTGGTCGCCGCGAAGGCCTGCACCGGCGGCCAGAAGTTGCGCTGGGATCTCACCGATCCCGACGTCACACTGCGGATGATCACGTTCGTCGCCGCCTGCGCGGTGATCGACACGCGCTTGTCGTCCAATGTGTGGGTGGCGCGGGTCCTCGGCGCCGTCGGGCTGATGTCCTGGGTGGTGCTGATCCTGCTCAGCGCGCGAAATATGTTGGCGCAGCGCTGGTCCGTACTGCGCGACCATGTCCACGGTGCCTGGCAGCTGGGCAGCGTGGGAACATCGGGTTTGGCGATCGTGATCGCCCGCGCGGCCCGTCATACCGGCCACCACTGGTGGCTCGCGGTAGCCGTGGCCGCATGGGTGGCGGCGCTGTGCATATACGGTCTGATGACCTGGTTGACTGTCTGGCGCGTGGTCAACGAACGACAGCACCGCGACGGCTTCGAGCCCGATACCTGGATCCTGATGGGCGGCATGGCGATTGCGACGCTGGCCGGCGACAACATCCATACCGTCGCGCCCGGCTGGCTGGCCGGCCCCGTGCGGGCGGTCACCATCGTGACCTGGGTGACGGCGACGCTGTGGATACCGCCGCTGATCTACTTCGTTCTGCACCGCATCAGGCGACATCCCAACATGCTGCAATTTGCCGGCGTGTGGTGGGCGTTCGTGTTCCCGCTGGGCATGTATTCCGCGGCCAGTTTCGCCATGGCAATCGAGCTCGGTGAGCGGTGGCTGCTCACCGTCTCTCTGGTGTTCTTCTGGGATGCGTTGGGCGCCTGGCTCATTGTGGTCGTCGCAGGGGTGCTGCTCTTCTCGCGGGCAATGCTGCTAAGCCCCGCGAATCGCGATACCCGCCGACCGTAGTTCGAGCGCCGCCAGGGCGCCGATGGTCACCGGATCCTCACGACGCCACCCGCCGACCGGGTCCGCGCTGACGGC